>CANQOK010000001.1 GCA_947625465.1 uncultured Lachnospiraceae bacterium
TACCCTTTTTTCAGCAAATGATATGAAAATAACTCAAAAACAATTTCAATTTACTCTTGACATATCACCGCTGGACTGTTCTGAAACATTTTGGCATCTCTGGACTTTCTGACTTCATTATAGTACAATGAGGACAATAAATCAGTTGTTTTTCCAACGGAAAAGAGGTTTTTATGAAAAAGTATGTTTCTCTTCTAAAAAGAACGAAGTTGTTTTCCGGTGTAGGTGATGATGACATTCTTTCCATGCTGAATTGCCTGAACGCAGCTGTCCGAGAGTATAACAAGGGTGAATATGTGTTTCGACAAGGCGAGTACATTCGCAATCTGATGATTCTTGCAGCAGGCAGACTTTACATTCAGAAAGAGGACTATTGGGGTAACCTAAATATCCTGAATGAGATTCGCCCTGGAGAAATGTTTGGAGAAGCCTACATTGTACCAAACAGTGGCCCTTTGATGAACGATGTCATTGCTATTGAGGAATGCGCGATTCTCTTTTTCGATATGGAACGAATACTGACCGTATGCCCTTCTGCTTGCCCCTTTCACACCCGGCTGGTAAAAAATATATTTTATACGATCTCGGATAAGAATAAAAGTCTTGTCCAAAAAATCAGCTATATGTCTCAACGTTCCACAAGGGAAAAATTGCTGTCCTATCTTTCCGACGAGGCGAAGCGGCAAAACAGCGGTTCATTCTCTATTCCATTTAACCGACAGCAGCTTGCGGATTTTCTTTCGGTAGACCGAAGCGCCATGTCCAACGAACTATGCAAGCTGCGTGACGAAGGTATGCTTGATTTTCATAAGAGCGAATTTACATTATACGAAGTATAAAAAATGGGCCGTTGTCACGGTGGGGAATCCCTGTCGGGTATTGCGGAATGTCTCTGGGCAGGACAAAGTAAATCCTTAAAAATCGGATTTTAATAAAACGCAAACAAAACTTGAAAGTTTCGCAAACATTCCGGCGGTACAATGCAGTCATCAAGTGAGAACACTTAAAAACTGGAGGTGCGTTTCAATGAAAAAGAAAAACTTTGTAACCCTGATTATGAGCACAGTCGGCGGACTTTTATTTGCCCTCGGTATGTGTATGGGACTCATCCCGGAGTGGAATACGTTTTGGCAGGGCATTGTGATTGGCGTTGTCGGCGTAGTGATTCTGCTGGCAATGGTGTTTGTCCGCCGGAAGATGGAAGGCAAGCCCATGATCGTTCTAAACGGCAAGGCAGTCGGAACAACGCTTCTCGGCGTCCTTGGTGCAATCGTTTTTGGCGTGGGAATGTGCATGGTCATGGTGTGGGATATGCTGGTCTGGGGCATCATCGTAGGTATTGTCGGGATCGTTCTGCTGCTCTGTCCGATCCCTGTAATTAAAGGACTGAAATAAATTTTTTTGAAAAGGCCGAAACACAAACAAAACTTTAACATCTGTGTGCTAAAATGAAAAAAAACGGATTCACGGAGGTACACATTATGTTTCAGATATTGGTTGTGGAGGACGACAAAGACCTGAACCGCACGGTCTGTTCTTTCCTGAATGGCAGCGGATATCAGGCGGTGGGGTGTCTCGATGCAAATGAAGCCTATGATGCTATGTACCGAAATACCTTTGACTTGATTGTCTCCGATATTATGATGCCCGGTATCGACGGTTATGAGTTTGCGAAAACAGTGCGTTCGCTCAACGAGGATATCCCCATCCTCTTTATGACGGCACGGGACGATTTTGCTTCCAAACAGAAGGGCTACCGTATCGGGATTGACGATTACATGGTCAAGCCGATCGATTTGGACGAGCTTTTCCTGCGGATCGGGGCGTTGCTGCGGCGGGCGAAGATCGCCACTTCTCACAAGCTGGAGATCGGCAAGCTGCGGCTTGACATGGACGAGCGCACGGCGATCTATGACGGAGAGGAAATTTCCCTGACGACGCGGGAATTTAATCTCATCTATAAGCTGCTGTCTTATCCCGGCAAGACCTTTACCCGCACCCAGCTCATGGATGAATTTTGGGACGCGGAAACGAATACTGCGCCGAGAGCGGTAGATGTTTACATGACAAAGCTGCGCGGGAAGTTTGAAGCCTGCGGCGAGTTTGAACTGAAAACCGTTCACGGTCTGGGATATAAGGCGGTGATCAAATGAGAGAAAATTCAAAATGGGCCCGGTTTTTGTTTTCACTGCGAAAATATGTTACGTTCTTTCTGCTGATCGCGTTTATTATTACCTGCTGTATGACTCTTTTCCTGCTGATCCTGCAGCGGACGCTGGGAATCAGTTATACCGAAGAAAATATCAGGGTTGCGGCGATCCTCACGTTTGGCAACGTGATTTTTCTGAGTTTTCTATGTACGGTCATTGATACGGTGCGCCGCCGATTCATGGTGGAGCGTCCTGTGCGGCGCATTGCCGAAGGCGCGGAAAAAATCATGCAGGGTGATTTCTCTGCCCGCATTGAGCCGTTTCGCAGCATTGACAGCGAATCAGGCTTTGACACGATTATAGAATACTTCAACCGCATGGCGGAGGAACTTTCCGGCGTGGAGACCCTGCGGACGGATTTTATCTCCAACGTATCCCATGAATTAAAAACGCCGCTGGCCGTCATACAGAATTACGGAACCTTACTCCAAAGTCCCGATCTGACAGAAGCGCAGCGGATGGAATACGCCAAAGCGATCACCGAGCAGTCCCGCCGTCTTGCTGATCTTATCAGCAATATTTTGAAGCTGAACCGGTTGGAAAACCAACAGATTTATCCCGCTGCAAAACGCTATAATCTCGGCGAGCAGCTTGCCGAGTGCCTGCTGAATTTTGAAAGCACCTGGGAGAAAAAGAACATCGACATTGAAACGGAGCTCGAAGAAGAAGTATTCGTGGAATCGGATGACGAGCTTTTGTCCCTTGTCTGGAACAATCTTTTTTCCAATGCTTTGAAATTTACGGAGTCCGGCGGCACGGTGTCCGTGATGCTGAAAACAGAGGGAGATTTTGCTGCTGTCCAAGTGTCCGACACCGGCTGCGGCATCTCAAAGGAAACCGGCAGACATATCTTTGAAAAGTTCTATCAGGGCGACACCTCTCACGCCACACAGGGCAACGGCCTGGGACTTGCGCTTGTGAAACGGGTAGTGGATATTGTCGGCGGCGACATTTCCGTGGAGAGTGAGGTCGGAAAAGGCAGCAGCTTTACCGTAACGATCAGGAGGGCAGCGGATGGAGAAATTCCAAAAGATTCTTAAAACGATATTCTGCCTGCCTCCGCTTCCGACATTTTTGGCGGCTCTTTTCGGTTACGGATCTGTGATCGCGGTGGCGGCGTTCAAGGTGCAAAATCCCGTCCTGCAATACGTCTCTTATCTGGCTTCCGCCTATGCGCTGGTTGTTACGATTACAGGATTTACATATATCCGCAGGGCAGTCGGCGGTGTCAGAAAGTTTGTATCTGATCATCCGCTGATGAAAAAATTCCGCTCCACCAGGGTGGGAGAGAAATTTATGACCGATGCGCGGTTTCGCGCCGGGATCTCGCTGTATCAGGGCTTTTTCATCAATCTGCTGTATATTGTTATGAAGCTGGTTTCGGGGATCGTGTACCGCTCCGCGTGGTTTATCGCGCTGGCAGTCTACTATATCCTGCTGGCCGTGATGCGCTTTCTGCTGGTCCGGCGGCTGAATACGCAGGATGAAGCGGCGGAGCTGCGCCGTTACCGGCTGTGCGGGATCATGCTTCTGTTTATGAATCAGGCGCTTACCGGGATCGTTGTATTTATCGTACGGCAAAATCAGGGCTTTGCCTATCCGGGACTTTTGATCTACGCAATGGCTGCTTATTCCTTTTATGCCGTCACGATTGCCATTGTCAATATCGTAAAGACCCAGCGGCATAAAAGCCCGATTCTCTCGGCGTCCAAGGCCATCAACCTTGTGGCGGCCATGGTTTCCATTTTATCGCTGGAGACTGCCATGCTGGCGCAGTTCGGCGGGAACGACGATCCGATGTTTCGTCAGGTCATGACCGGCGCGACAGGCGGCAGCGTCTGCACCATTGTGATCGGTATGGCGATCTATATGATCTGGCGGGCAAATAAAAATCTGAAACGAAAGGAGTCATAAATGATGGAAGAAGAGAAAGAAACTTTTACCTATACCTATTCCGCAAAAGAGCAGGAGGAAATCAAGAAGATCCGGGACAAATACGCGCCCCCGACAAAAGAGGAAACCCCGATGGAACAGCTTCGCCGTCTGGACGAGAGCGCCACAAGGGGAGCGACTGTCGTATCACTGATCGTCGGGATCGTCAGCGCACTGATCCTGGGCGTGGGGATGTGCTGCACGATGCTTCCCGGCTGGGAGCAATATTTCATTCCGGGCATTGTGATCGGCGTTGTCGGGATCGCCGGCGTGGCTGCGGCTTATCCGATTTATAGCCATATGGTCAGACGCAGACGGGCACAGCTGGCGCCGGAGATCATGCGGTTGTCGGACGAACTGATGAAGTGAAAGAAAACAGCATGCCGGAATAGAAACTCATAAAAATGACACATGAGGTACACAAAAAGTACACAGGTACTGTCTAAAATAAAGCCATAAAATTTAAATCGAATGGAAACGCAGAAAGGAGAAGCGCTATGTTTGACGAAAATAATTGGTATGAAAATGACAGTCAGGGAAGTAATGGTGATAACTCCGACAATGAAAATAAAGGGGCATCCACTTACGATTCCGCATCGGAAGAGAAGGAAGTGAACGGGCAGACACAAAATGCTTCGGCAGGGAACACACAGGAATCCGGAGATAATATTCAGCGGCCGTATCAGCAGTTTATGAATCAGTCCAATCAGGATAACTATGTATGGAATCATTCGCCGCAGCAGACGCAGCAGAATGTTCCGCCGGCAAGGCCGCCGAAGAGAAAAGGCAAGGTTCGCGCGGTACTGGCGGTGGTATTGGCAGTCGCGATAGTAGGAACCGGAGCCTTTATTGTAACCGGCGGGTTTGATAAGATTTTTTCCTCGAACGGAGAGAAACCGCAGATCGGTACGACCGTAACCGACCGGGAAACAGAACAGGCGGAGCGGACTACAGTGGAGATTTCCAATAATTCTTCTCCGTCTTCCAGCGGACAGATCATATTGACAGATGTATCGGAGATCGTGGATGATGTAATGCCGTCAGTCGTTGCGATTACCAGCCGGGCGCTGATCGAATCCGGGAATTACGGCTGGGGTTACTGGTCAAGCGGCAGCAGCGAGAAGCAGGAAGTCAATGCGGGCGCAGGTTCCGGTATTATCATTCAGCAGACGGATAAAGAACTGCTGATCGTAACGAATAATCATGTAGTAGAAGACGCATCCAGTCTTTCGGTTCAGTTTATCGACGGGAAGTCAGTTGAGGCGACTGTGAAGGGCACAGATTCCGAGAAGGACCTTGCTGTTGTAGCGATCCCGCTGGATACGATTGAAGACAGTACATTGAAATCAATTAAAAAGGCGACGATCGGCAGTTCTGACAATATGAAGGTCGGAGAAGGCGTAATCGCGATCGGCAACGCGTTGGGATACGGACAGTCTGTTACGACAGGAATCATCAGTGTTATGGACGCACAGATCACGGTTGACGGCGTTGTCAGAGAGCATATGATCCAGACAGACGCGGCGATCAACGGCGGCAACAGCGGCGGCGCTCTGCTGAACAGCAGAGGCGAAGTGATCGGGATCAATTTCGCGAAACGGCTCTATTTTTCCTCGACCAGCGTTGAAGGCATGGGGTATGCCATTCCGATTTCCTCCGCAACTGATGTGATCAATGATCTGATGAATCAGGAAACCCGTACCAAAGTGGAAGAGTCCAAGCGTGGTACACTGGGAATTACCGGTATGGATATTACAGATGACTATGTGAGCCAGCTGGGAATGCCGGAAGGCGTTATGATTACCAAGCTGACGGAAGGCGGCGCTGCCGAGAAGGCAGGGATCCAGGTGCGGGATATCATTACTGCCATAGGAGGCAAAAAAGTGGCCAGCATGGAAGAACTGAAGGAAGAACTGGCATACTATGAAAAGGGAGAAACGGTTACCGTGACCATACAGTATGCGGAAAACAGAAGTTATATTGCAAAAGACGTAACCTTGACATTACAGTAAGGAAAGATAGATTTCCTGAAAAAGGCTGCTGCGGATTACCTTCAATGAAACCTGACGCGGATGATTTGACGGTATTTTGCGGCAGCCTTTTTCCTTCGCAGGAACCGGTTTACGAAACAGAGAAAATGGTGTATAATGAGAAACGGATCGAAGTTGAAATGAAATTTTAACCACTTAAAGATGGAGGAACATATGGAAAAAGAGCATGAACAGGACGAATATGAACGGTATTGCGGAATCTGCAGACGGCCGGAAAGTCAGACGGGGAAACTGATGACAATACCGGGCGGCATGCATATTTGTTCGGATTGTATGCAGCGGTCTTTGGACGTTATACAGCCGGGGCAGTTTAAAAATATGGATTTCAGCCATATTGATCTGAGCCGGTTCGGACTGACGCAGGAAGATATGGAAGCGGCAATGTACCGGATGCTGGGCCCGGAAGCGGTATCCGGGAATACTACGGATAAGGAGACCGCGCTGACCGAGGAAGAAAAACCGGATACGGAACAGCCGGAAGAACAGAAACGGCCGAAGCCGACGATCAGCTTTATCAATCTGGGACCGATCCACGGGATGCAGGATCATCAGCGTGTGAAGAAAAAATCCGCTGAGAAGAAGCCCGTGGTAGATCTGAAGAATCTGCCGGCGCCGCATAAGATTAAGGAAAAACTGGACGAGTATGTGATCGGACAGGAATACGCGAAGAAAGCGATATCGGTTGCGGTTTACAATCACTATAAACGGGTTGCGACCAATACGATGGACGATATTGAGATAGAGAAATCCAATATGCTGATGATCGGTCCGACAGGCTGCGGGAAAACCTATCTGGTAAGGACGCTGGCGCGGATTCTGGATGTGCCGCTGGCCATTGCGGACGCCACCTCCCTGACAGAGGCCGGTTATATCGGCGATGATATTGAGAGCGTCATCTCCAAGCTGCTGGCGGCTGCGGATAATGATGTGGAACGCGCGGAAAGCGGGATCGTTTTTATTGACGAGATCGACAAGATCGCCCGGAAGAAAAATACCACCAGCCGGGATGTAAGCGGGGAATCTGTTCAGCAGGGAATGTTAAAGCTGCTGGAAGGCGCTGAGATTGAAGTGCCGGTGGGCGCGACCAGCAAAAACGCCATGGTGCCGCTGACTACTGTGAATACGCGGAATATCCTGTTTATTTGCGGCGGCGCGTTTCCGGATCTGGACGAAGTGATCAAACAGCGTTTAAACCGCCAGTCTTCCATGGGCTTTCAGGCGGATTTAAAGGACAAGTATGACAACGAGGATGTGCTGAAAGAAGTAACGGTAGAAGATCTGCGGAATTTTGGCATGATACCGGAGTTTCTGGGCCGGCTGCCGATCATCTTTACCCTGGAAAACCTGACTAAAGAGATGCTGATGCAGGTGCTGACGGACCCGAAGAACGCGATTCTGAAGCAGTATCAGAAGCTGCTGGAACTGGATGAGGTAAAATTGAATTTCTCTGAGGACGCGATTGAAGCCATTGCCGAGCGCGCCATTGAGAAAAAGACCGGCGCCCGGGCTTTGCGTTCGATCATTGAGAAATTCATGATGGATATTATGTTTGAGATCCCGAAAGATGAAAATATCGGAATCGTGACCATTACCCGGGATTATATCGAAGGAAAGGGAGCGCCGGTGATCCAGATGCGGGATGTAGAGCGGAAAGCTCTGCCGCAGCAGGAACAGCCGAGACTTGCGGATTAACAGTCCGCAGAATGGAAAAGAGAACAGGCGCATATAATTTCATGATTATGATAATGGGCATTTATGCGGAAAAGAGGAGATATGCCATTAACAGAACGTGAAATGTTATGCAGAGAGCGGATTTTGTCGGAGGATTATGCGGATTATATTCTGGAGACCGGCGCCCTGCTGGAGTCGCTGCAGACAGTATTGCAGGAGGGCTGCGCCCAGTCGCTGGGCGGACGGTTTCAGATGCTGCACAGTCCCCAACAGAATCCGTTTAATTATTATTCGATTCCCAAGCTGTACGGGCTGATGCAGGAAAACGGAGCGGAAGCCGCCAACGCCATTCGTCTGCAGCAGCAGCCGGTTCTGCAGCTTCGGGGGCAGAATACCCTGATCGGAATTGTGGATACGGGGATCGACTATCGGCTGCCGGCTTTTCAGACGCGGGGAGGACAGACCCGGATTGTCCGGATCTGGGATCAGACGATCCAGAGTGATACGGTACCGGCGGGATTTTCGTATGGAACCGAGTACACCGAAGAAAGGATCAATGCGGCGTTACAGGCGGAAAACCCGCTGGAGATCGTTCCGTCCGTGGATACAAGCGGGCACGGGACTTCGCTGGCAGGCATAGCGGCCGGTACGGAGGATGCGGCGGCGGATTTCATCGGCGTGGTGCCGGAGGCCAGGATCGCGGTTGTCAAATTAAAACAGGCGAAACAGTATCTAAAGGATTACTACAGGATTAAAGAGGGCGCGGAGGCGTATCAGGAAACAGATATTATGCTGGGCGTCCGGTATCTGGCGGAACTGGCGCAAAAGCTGCTGCGTCCCATCGTGATCATCATCGGGCTCGGAACCAATCAGGGAGATCACAGCGGCCGGCTGCCCCTGTCAAGGGTACTGGATTATTACGGAACCTTTGGCGGATTTGGGATTGTGACGGCGGCCGGAAATGAAGGGGACAGACAGCACCACTATGCGGGCCGGCTGCGCCCGGAGGAAGCCTATGAAGAGGTAGAGATCAACGTGGCGCAGAATGAACGGGGCTTTACCATTGAATTGTGGGGAACGGCTCCCGATCTGTTTTCCGTGGGATTTGCCGCGCCTTCCGGGGAAGTGATCAGCCGGATTCCCCTGGGCAGCGGTATGGAGCAGCAGTTTCAGTTTTTACTGGAGCCGACCCGGATTTTTGTGTTTAACGTAGTAGCGGAGGTGCAGACGGGAAATCAGCTGATCCGGATCCGGTTTGTCGATCCCACCGCCGGAATCTGGCGGATCCGGGTATACGGGAGCAATCTTGTCAATCAGAGCTTTCATATGTGGCTGCCGATTACGGAGTTTCTGCAGCCAGATACGGTTTTTCTGCGGCCAGCGCCGGAAATCACCATTACGGAACCCGGGAACGCGCAGAATCCGTTGACGGTCAGCGGCTTTAATACGCTGCAGAACAGCCTTTACCCGGCGTCGGGACGGGGGTATACCGTAACCGGCATGATCAAACCGGAGATCACCGCGCCGGCGGTACAGCTTCAGGCGCCCAGACGGGGCGGCGGCTATGAAGCGGTTACGGGAACCAGTGCGGCGGCAGCGGTTACGGCCGGGGTGCTGGCCCAGCTTTTTCAGTGGGGAATCGTACAGGGCAATCAGCCCACCATGCGGACCGTGGACGCAAAAAACTATATGATCCGCGGGGCGATTCGGTCGGAAAGTATGCAATATCCGAATCAGATGATCGGATGGGGACGGCTGGATGCCTATGGGGCGTTTGAAGTACTGATACGATCATAAAATAATAGTTGACATTGTTAAATCAATATGTTACTATAAAATAACAGATAGGGATAATGCCTGCGGAGAGGATAAGCAGAGCGGAAGGTTTGTGTTTACAGCGCGGAAAGAGAGGTAAACATGAACAGAGCAATTTTAATGGGAAGGCTGACCAGAGATCCGGACGTCCGGTATTCCGGTCAGGGAGAAAGCGGCGTATCCGTTGCCAGGTTTACCCTGGCCGTGGACCGGCGCGGCAGACGGCAGGAAGGCGAACAGAATGCGGATTTTATCCCGTGTGTGGTGTTCGGCAGACTGGCGGAATTTGCGGAGCAGTATCTGCATCAGGGCATTAAGGTGATACTGGAAGGGCGGATTCAGACCGGCAGTTATACCAATAACGAAGGGCGGAAGGTCTACACCACGGATGTGATCGGACAGAACATCGAGTTCGCGGAGCGCAAGGCACCCGATTATGAGCGGGTGGACGGCGTGCAGATGGATCCGGCAAAGGCTTCCGAAGGCTTTATGGAGATTCCGGAAGGATTAGAGAATGAGGGACTGCCCTTTGAATAAGACTTAAGGTTTGCTGTCAGGGTGCTGGCGTCCCTCATGGTCTATGGTATAATTTTCGTTATAGATCAGTTCAGAAACGGGAACCAGGGTATAACCCTGTGCCTGCAGACGGTCGATCAGGGCTGAGAGCGCGTCTTTGGTGTATTTGGCTCCATTGTGAAGCAAAATAATGGAGCCATTTCCCAGATGCTTATGGTTGGATACCCGGGAAATGATGTCGTCCGCGCCATAGTCCTTCCAGTCCAGACTGTCCACGTCCCATTGAATGGTATGATAGCCGCAGGCGTTGGCGGCGTTTAAGACCGCATTGCTGTATTCCCCGTAAGGAGCGCGGAACAGAGTCATCTCTACGCCGGTCAGCTCCTTTACTTTTTCATGCGCGCCCATGATCTCTTTTTCACATTGTGGCTGCAGGAGCGCGCCCATATGGGCGTGGGTGTCTCCGTGATTGCCCAGATCATGGCCGGCGGCGGCAATTTGCTTCACGGCGTCCGGATAAGCGTCTATCCATTCTCCGGTCATAAAAAAGGCAGCCTTTACGTTTTTTTCTTCTAAAATCTGCAGAATTTCAGCCAGGTCTTCATCGCCCCACGCGGCGTCAAAGGTCAGACTGATCTGCTTTTTCTCTGTTTCCACGCAGTAGATGGGGAGCTTTCGGTCCTCCGTCTGTCGGGAAGCGGTATAGATCTGCCGTCCGTATGGCATGGCGACCAGCGCGGCCAGGAACAGAACCAGGAAAACCAGATGTATTTTTTTGAACTTGGTTTGTTGGGGCATGGAGAATCACCCACAGGCCTTTTTGATAGTGTATGAAGGCGGTGCCTGAAAAAGAATTGACAATTTGTCCGTATTTCAGTGATTGACAGAATGAAAAAGAGAGCATATACTCAAAGGCAGATGATAAGTCTGCTCTTTTTTTCGCCGGAAGGAGGATAGCTAATGTACACCATAACAACGGAACAGAGTTTTGATTCCGCCCATTTTCTGGCAGGATATGTGGGAAAATGCAGGAACCTGCACGGACACCGCTGGCGGGTTGCCGTAGAAGTGGCAAGCGAGCAGCTGGAGCGCGAGGGACAGCTTCGGGGTATGATCATAGATTTTAAGCAGTTAAAAGAGGATTTGAGCCGGATCGTGGATTTTTACGATCATGCGCTGATCCTGGAACAGGGTTCCTTAAAGGAGAGTACGGTTGCCGCTCTGGAGGAAGAGGGGTTCCGGTTGATCCCGGTGCCGTTTCGGCCGACTGCGGAGAATTTTTCCAGATATTTTTATGAGGAAATGAAAAAACTGAGCTATCCGGTCATCCGGGTGACCGTTTATGAAACTCCCAATAACTGCGCGACTTATAGCGAGACGCCGGCGGCAGACTTTACTACGGTTACCATGGCAGGCAATTCTGCGGCTGACTGTGAATAGAAGACATCAGGGAAAGTGAATGGAGACAACAATGACTGTATATCGGGTTGCGGAACTGTTTTCCAGTATTAACGGAGAAGGAACGCGCGCGGGACAGCTGGCCGTATTTGTCCGGTTTCAGGGCTGTAATCTGGCGTGCGCGTTCTGCGATACAAAGTGGGCGAACGAGGCGGACGCTCCCTGCCGGGAAATGACAGCGGAGGAGATCGTGCAGGAGATCCGCAGGACGGGGATCGTCAATGTTACGCTGACCGGCGGAGAACCGCTGCTGCAGACGGGAATCGGAGAGTTGCTGGAGCGGCTTGGCCGGGAACCGGATCTGCGGGTAGAGATCGAAACAAACGGAAGCATAGATCTGACGCCTTATCGGAAGCCGGAGCATCCGCCCTGTTTTACAATGGATTATAAACTTCCGTGCAGCGGAATGGAGCAGTTTATGTGTGAGGAAAATCTGTCGGCAATGGAACCGCAGGATACGGTGAAGTTTGTGGCGGGCAGCCGGGCGGATCTGGAGCGGGCAGCCGCAGTGATCGGGCAGTATGATCTGACGAACCGGTGCCATGTGTATCTCAGTCCGGTCTTTGGCGACATGGACCCGGCTGATATTGTAGAATATATGAAACAGCATTGCATGAACCATGTGAATCTGCAGCTGCAGCTGCATAAAATGATCTGGGACCCGGACGCGCGGGGCGTCTAGTCCGGGACAAAGCAAGGTGCAAAATGGAGAAAAAAATGACTAAGATTGATACAGAAGCAATTAAAAAACATATCCGCGGGATACTGGAAGCATTGGGAGACGATCCGGACCGGGAGGGTTTGATCGATACGCCGGATCGGGTCGCGAAGATGTATGAAGAGGTATTCGCGGGGATGCAGTATACCAACCATGAGATTGCGCAGATGTTTGACAAGACCTTTGCGGATGACCTAGATCTGGAAACGGATCACAGTGATATGGTGATCGTAAAGGATATTGATATTTTCAGCTATTGTGAACACCATATGGCTCTGATGTATGATATGAAGGCGACCGTTGCATATATTCCGAACGGAAAGGTGATCGGGTTAAGTAAGATTGCCCGCGCCGCGGATATGGCAGCCAGACGGCTGCAGCTGCAGGAACGGATCGGAACGGATATTGCGGAGATCATCGCGGAAATCACAGGATCGGAAGACGTGGCGGTACGGATCGAAGGGTGTCACAGCTGTATGAGCGCCAGAGGGATCAAAAAGTCACAGGCAAAGACGGTAACAACTACTTTCCGGGGAAGATTCAGTACAGACACGCAGCTGCAGATGCGTCTGTATCTGGAAGTGCAGTCAAATGGAGACAGAAATGAATAAAGAGAAAGTAATGGTGCTTGCCAGCGGCGGCGTAGACAGTACGACCTGCCTGGGCATGGCGGTAAAGCAGTATGGAGCGGAACAGGTGATCGCCCTCTCCATCACCTACGGACAAAAGCATACGAAAGAACTGGAAGCGGCAAAAAAAGCGGCGGCTTTCTATCAGGTGGAACACCTTCATCTGGATCTGACGGAAATCTTCCGATACAGCGACTGCTCTTTATTAAGTCATTCCGGAAAAGAGATTCCCAGGGAATCCTATGCCGAACAGCTGAAGCATACGGAGGGGAAACCGGTATCCACTTATGTGCCGTTCCGAAACGGATTATTTCTATCTGCGGCCGCCAGTATCGCGTTATCGAAAGGCTGTTCCGTGATCTATTACGGCGCCCATGCGGATGACGCCGCGGGGAATGCGTATCCGGACTGCAGCAGCGCCTTTAATGCGGCGATGAATACGGCGATCCGGGAAGGAAGCGGCGGGCAGCTGCGGATCGAAGCGCCTTTTGTAAACTGGCCGAAGGCGGAAGTCGTAAAAAAGGGGCTGGAGCTGGGCGTGCCTTATGAACTGACCTGGAGCTGTTATGAAGGCGGAGACCGTCCCTGCGGGATGTGCGGGACCTGTATTGACCGGGCCGCGGCGTTTGCGGCAAACGGCGTGAAGGATCCGGCGCTGTCCTGACAGGAATCTTGACAGGAATCCGATTGATTTTATGTATGAAAAGAAAGGAAAGACAGATGAGCAGAGAGACAGCAGAAGAAAGAGAAGGAATCACCCTGCTTGGCAGTCAGGGAACCACCTATGCGTCAGATTACGCGCCGGAGGTTTTGGAGACTTTTGTCAATAAGCATCAGGACAACGATTATTTTGTCAAATTTAACTGCCCTGAGTTTACGAGCCTGTGTCCGATCACCGGGCAGCCGGATTTTGCGACGATTACTATTTCCTATGTGCCGGATGTGCGTATGGTGGAGAGCAAATCGTTGAAATTGTATCTGTTCAGTTTCCGTAATCACGGCGATTTCCATGAGGATTGCGTGAACATTATCATGAAGGATCTGATTAAACTGATGGACCCGAAATACATTGAGATCTGGGGGAAATTTACGCCCCGCGGCGGAATTTCCATCGATCCTTACTGCAATTACGGAAGGCCCGGAACCAAATGGGAGAAGGTCGCCGCAGACCGCTTGGCGTGGCATGACCTGTATCCGGAGAAGATAGACAACCGCTGAATAAAAATTATAATATCATATAGAAAAGTGGTTGCCATTTCCAAAAAACCGTGTTATAGTGTTTTAAGTGTTAGAGATCAAAATAATAAGAAAGGAGTATTCAGCAATGATTTTAAGATTTTTATACACAGTTACAGATTCAGAAGAGAATTGTAGGTAGCCTGTGTCTGCTGCGGCAGAAGGCAGGCGGTGCGCTTGCATTCTGACGATAGCGGGTCTTGAATCATGGTTGAGTACCGATCAGCGGACAGAGAACGACGCGTATGTCCGTATATAGAGAGAACCGTATTCGCAATGTATGTGCATACGGTTCTTTTTGTGTTAAAAGAGTTTCGGAAAATGGAGGCTGCGTGACGGAAATGTTGGAAAAGGAACGAAAATTACTGGAACGATATGGACTTGTGCCGGAAGATATCGTCTATACCGCCCGGTTTGACGTGGCGGAGGATTACCGGTTTACGGACGGCATGATCCTGCTGACTGCGGAAAAAATGGCAGTCCTGCTGTATCCGCCGGTTTCAGGAAGGGATTATTATTTTGGCGGGTACCGGACGAACCCGGAAGAGGCCGGCTGGGAGCCCGCGCTGCAGATCTATGATCTGGCGGAGGTGGAAAGCCTGGGGATCATACGGGAACTGACCGGCGGCGTTTTGTTTGGCAGGATCAGCGGCGTGGAAACCCGTCTGTGCCGGTTTACCAACTCTCATATGGGAGAAATGGAGCGTCTTACCGATAATCTGGAAAAAGTAAAAAAGAAAGAAACACTGACCAAGGAAGATATTGAGGGGAAGCAGAGGATCGAACGCTGCCCGAAGTGCGGAACGATTTATCCCGATCAGCAGCGCCGGATCTGTCCCAAATGCATGGACAGAAAATCTATTTTTGCGCGGCTGGCTTCGTATTTCCTGAAATTTAAGGGCAGGCTGGTCGTTATGGCGCTGTGTTTTGTCGGGACGGCAGTGCTGAATCTGGTATACCCGTATTTGAGCGGTACTATTCTATACGACAAGGTATTGTCCCGGAATACGGAATTCATGGAATTTCTGCAGATTCCCGGGATGAAATTCGGCGTACTGCTGCTGGTTGTAGTGGTTACCATGGCGGTATCGAAGATATTGATGCAGCTTCTGGGCATCATACACGGCACGATTACGGCAACTATAGTGCCGGATGTAGTGGCAAGGATCAAACAGGAAGTCTTTCAATCTATGGGGAAGCTGTCGATCAGCTTCTATAACGGCAGACAGACCGGCGGACTGATGACGCGGGTCCTGGACGACGCGGGAGAGATCACCAGTTTTTTTATTGACGGCGTACCGTATTTTTTCAGCAATGCGCTGACGATCATCGTGACAGCCGTGATCATGATCCGGCTCAACTGGCAGCTGGCGGTGATAGCGCTGATCCTGCTTCCGGTGCTGACATTTACCAGCTATAAAATGATGCCGAGACTCTGGCATATGTATGGCAGGCGGCACAGGGCAAACCGGAGCTTAAACAGCCAGATGAATGACAATATTACCGGAGCCAGAGTAGTAAAGGCTTTCGGACAGGAAGAACAGGAGATGAGCCGGTTCCATCACCGCAATGACAATGTGCGGAAAGCGGAACTGGATGTCGCTAAATATGAGATCCGGTTTTACAGCGTACTGTACAGTCTGGTGGAAAATCTGACTTCCTTTATGGTCTGGGGGCTGGGCGCCATTCTGATCTTAAATGACAGCGGGCTGGAATTTGGCGTGCTGATCACGATTACCGGCTATGTAACCCAGCTGCAGGGGCCGCTTGACTTTATGTCCCGTGTGTTCCGCTGGTGGACCAACAGTATGAACTCGGCGCAGCGTATTTTTGAGATTATTGACGCGCAGCCGGAGGTGGCGGAACGGCTTGATCCGGTACGGCCGGAAAAGATCCGCGGCGAGATCGAGATGCGGCATGTGACCTTTGGCTATGAGAAGCATAAGCCTGTGCTGAAAGATGTGAGCTTTCATATCGAAGCGGGAAAGGTTCTGGGAATCGTGGGACGAAGCGGCGCGGGAAAATCTACGCTGGTCAACCTGATCTCCAGACTGTATGACGTGCAGGAGGGAGAAATCTACATAGACGGGATCAATGTACGGGATATGGGATTTCGGGAACTGCGAAAAAACATCGCCATGGTGTCGCAGGAAACCTATATTTTCATGGGGACCGCGGCGGAGAATATCGCTTATGCCAGACCGGACGCCACGCGGGCGGAGATCATCGCGGCGGCGAAACAGGCGAGCGCCCACGATTTTATCTGTAAGATGCCGGACGGTTACGACACCGTGATCGGAAGCTCCGGGAGAACCCTGTCCGGCGGGGAAAAACAGCGGATTTCCATTGCCAGGGCAATTCTGGCGGATCCCAGGATTTTAATTTTGGATGAGGCGACGGCGGCTGTGGATACGGAAACCGAACTGGCGATTCAGGAATCTCTGGAAAAACTGGTAAAGGGACGGACTACGCTGTCGATTGCGCACCGGCTGTCTACCCTGCGGAACGCGGACCGGCTGATCGTGATCGACGACGGGAAGATCACGGAGCAGGGCACGCATCAGGAACTGGCGGATTTAAAGGGAACTTATTTTAAATTGATGGAGCTGCAGACGAAAGCGCTGGCTCTGCGGGAATAGGAGAGATTGCCATGCAGGAATTTGAATTTAATGAAGAAGAATTAAAGGCAGAATCGGAACAGCTGCAGCAGATCCGGTATCTGACAAAGGAAAACGCGGTATTTGCCCGAACGGAAGGGGGTTTTGTTTCCCTGGAATATGACGGGAAGAAATACGACCGGGTAGGCGTATACCGGATGTTTCCGATTTCTGATCCGGAGCATTATATTTCTATCCGGGAAGCGGATGAGAAAGCCAGAGAGATCGGCATGATCGTGGATCTGGAAAAGATGCCCAAGGATACGGCGGAAATGCTGCGGGAACAGCTGCGGCTTCGGTATTTTACCCCGCAGATCGAAAAGATCATGGATATCAAGGATGAGTACGGTTACGCGTATTTTCATGTGCTGACGAATTTCGGCGCGTGCCGGTTTACCATTCACATGGGCGGTGACTCTGTGGTGTCCCTGAGCGACAGCCGTGTTATGCTGACCGATCTGGACGGGAACCGGTTTGAGATTCCGGATATTTACCGCCTGACTGTGGGAGAACGGAAAAAACTGGATTTGTTTATATAACAGTAAAGGATAGTGAAACCATATGGAATTAAAATATGCATTGGACGAGGCACAGAAGGCTGCGCTCGGATTAAAAGAAACAGAAAAAATTGCATATGCGGTCCCATTTGATCTGGTACATGAACAGGGTACGGAAAAATCGTGGCTCGTGGTGACCGGCGACCGGCTGATCGTGATGGAGCGGGAGAACGCGTCCGAACCGTGGAAGTGCAGGCAGTGGTTTCTGGCTGACTGTCAGGAAGTGAAATGTGAGCATCAGGTACACTGCGGGATCGTGACGGTGTGCCGGAACGGGCAGTGGGAACTGGTCTGCCGGTTTTCCATGCGTCATATTACCCGGATCTCCTATGTGGCCAGAGGCGCGGATCTGATCGCCAAAGGAGAACCGGGAACGGTGCAGAGCCATGAATATGAACGATACTGCCCCCGCTGCGGCCGCGCCATGCCGGGTACCAGCAAATGCCCGCACTGTGACGGAAAACGGGTTATGCTCCGGAAATTCTGGGATCTGTGCCAGGGGTATCAGTGGAAACTGCTGGCGATCTCTCTGTTAATGGTAGTATCGTCTCTGATGAGTATCGGAATGCCGCTTGTGCAGCAGCGGTTTATTGACAATGTGCTGGTGGATAAATCCGGCGATATGCAGGATGTGGTTGCTTTTATACTGACGCTGCTGGGAATGACGGTAATCCTGATCAGCGTCAACGCGCTGCGGGACTGGTGGTGTTCCAAGCTCGGCGCGATGATCAGCCTGAGCCTGCGCCGCCGTCTGTATAATAAGATCCAGATGCTTTCCATGTCGTTTATCAATAAAAGAAAGCCGGGCGCTTTAATGAACCGGGTGGCAAGCGACACCAGACAGATCCGGCAGTTTATGGAAGAAGTATTCGGGGGTATGGTCTCTACGCTGGTAACCATGGCCGGCGCGCTGATCTTTATGCTGATACTGAGCTGGAAAATGACGTTGTATTCCACGGTTTTGATCGTGGCGGTATTTGCGCTGACCAAAATCTTCTGGCACCACATTCACAAAATCTTTCATATGCAGTGGATCAAGGACGATAAGATGCGGAGCGGTCTGCAGGACGTGATCTCCGGCATGCGTGTGGTAAAGGCGTTCGGACGGGAGCAGTATGAAACAGAACGGTTTGCGGGGCTGACAGATGAGTTTGCCAGAGTACAGAAGAAAAATGAAGTCTTTTGGGCAATCTTTTATCCGATCCTGACTTTTATCATGGGAATCGGTTCTTATGTGGCGATTTATTTTGGCGGTCTGGATGTGCTGGACGGAACAATGACGACCGGTGAACTGGTACAGTTTGTTACCTACACGGGATTCTTATACGGGCCGCTGGGCTGGATGACGCATTTGCCCAGATCGGTCATGCAGATGTTTACCAGCCTGAACCGGATCTATGATGTCTTGGATGAAGAGCCGGAGATTCAGAATATCGAGGAGCCCAAGGAATTTCGGATCCATGGGGATATCCGGTTTGACGATATCAGCTTTGGATATAATTCGTATGAACCGGTTCTGGAGCATATGACGCTGGACGTGAAACAGGGAGAAATGATCGGTCTGGTCGGGGCTTCCGGCACAGGAAAATCCACGCTGATCAATCTGATCATGCGCCTGTTTGATGTGGACCGGGGAATGATCTCCATAGACGGCATCAATATTAAGGACATTTCCAAAGAAAGCCTGCACGGACAGATCGGCGTCGTGCTGCAGGAAACGTTTCTGTTCTCCGGATCGATCTTAAATAATATCCGGTTTGCCAGACCGGACGCGTCGATGGAAGAGATCATTCGGGCTGCCAAAGCGGCAAACGCCCATGATTTTATCTGTAAGACGCCGGACGGTTACAATACCTATGTGGGAGAACACGGTTACAATCTGTCCGGCGGCGAACGGCAGCGGATCGCCATCGCCAGAGCAATCTTAAACGATCCGAGGCTGCTGATCCTGGATGAAGCGACCTCCGCACTGGATACGGAGAGCGAATACTTGATCCAGCAGGCCCTGGAACGGCTGACAGCGGGCAGAACGACCTTTGCCATCGCACACCGCCTGTCAACGCTGCGCAATGCGGATCGGATCGTCGTGATCGACGGACACCACATTGCCGAAGTGGGAAGCCATAATGAACTGCTGGAGCGAAAAGGCATCTATTACGGACTGGTGCAGGCACAGCTGGAAATGGCGAAAATCGCGGAATAAAGGAGTATGGGATCGTGGAACTGTATGCGGAAATCGTAAAGCCTCTGCTTGGCTGGTATCAAAAAAATGCCCGGGTTCTGCCGTGGCGCACGGATCGGGATCCATATCATGTATGGCTGTCGGAGATCATGCTGCAGCAGACTCGGGTGGAAGCCGTAAAAGGCTATTACAGCCGTTTTTTGGAGGAGCTTCCTACCGTTGCGGACCTGGCGTCCGCAGAAGATGACAGACTGATGAAGCTGTGGGAAGGGCTTGGCTATTACAGCCGGGTTCGGAATTTAAAGAAGGCGGCGCAGGTCATTATGGCGCAATACGGCGGCGTATTTCCAAAAGAATATGAAGAAGTGCTGGCGCTGCCGGGCATCGGCGCGTATACGGCAGGCGCAATCTGTTCGATCTGTTTTGACCGGCCTACGCCTGCGGTAGACGGCAATGTGCTTCGTGTCATTGCCCGGATCACGGAGGACTGGGAGACCATAGAGAAGCCCGCTATGAAAAAGCGGGTGACTGAAAATCTGGCAGCCGTCTATCCGAAAGAAAGCGGAACCTTTACCCAGAGTCTGATGGAACTGGGAGCGCTCGTCTGTATTCCGAACGGAGAGCCCAAATGTGAGGTCTGCCCGGTACGATCACAGTGCCGCGCTTATGCGAATGGAACCTGGAAGCAATTACCGGTTCGGGTCCCGAAAAAAGGCAGACGGATCGAATATAAGACCGTATTTGTCCTGGAATGTGAAGACAGCGTTGCGGTGTGCAGACGCCCGCCGGACGGACTGTTGGCCGGGATGTGGGAATTTCCTAATGTGGAGGGGCAGCTCACGGTGCAAAAGGCGGCTGAAACTGCGGCGGTATGGGATACGCAGCCGGCGGATGTTACGCAGAAACTGATAAAGAATCACATTTTTACGCATGTGGAATGGAGAATGGTATGCTATTACATCCGCTGCCGGAACCGGGCGGACCGTTTTCGCTGGGTTTCCAAAGATGCGGTTGCAGAAAGCGTAGCCCTGCCTACCGCATTCCGCCAGTTTTTTGAAAATATCTAAGAGGAAGCAGCTGCCATATTTTCGCTCATTTTACAAAAAATTACTTGATATAAATGCTTACAGGATTTATAATAAATAGAAGAAATAAAAATAATTTTTATTATTAAAAAATAAAAGTAAAGGAGTGAAATTATGTCAGAAAATTGTGTTGAAAAGCAGCCAATGACACAGGAGTACCTGGAGAAAATGGATGCGTACTGGAGAGCAGCCAATTATATCGCAGCCGCACAGCTGTATATGTTGGACAACCCTCTGCTGCGGAAGCCGTTGACAAGAGACCAGGTTAAGAAGAAAATCGTAGGTCATTGGGGCACTGTTCCGGGACAGAATTTTGTGTATGTTCACCTGAACCGTGTGATCAAGAAGTATGACCTGGATATGCTGTTGATCTCAGGACCGGGTCATGGCGGGAATTTCTTTGTAGGCAACTCTTATCTGGAAGGTCACTACAGTGAGATTTATCCGAATGTCAGCGAAGATGAGGAAGGTATGAAGAGACTCTGCAAACAGTTCTCTTTCCCCTGCGGTATTTCCTCTCATGTTGCGCCGGAGACTCCGGGTTCCATCAATGAGGGCGGTGAGCTGGGTTATTCGATCGCGCATGCGTTCGGTTCCGTATTTGACAATCCGGATGTGATCACAGCCTGTATCGTAGGCGACGGTGAAGCGGAGACAGGTCCTCTGGCAACCGCATGGCATTCCAATAAGTTCCTGAATCCGGTAACTGACGGCGCCGTATTGCCGATCCTGCATCTGAACGGATATAAGATTTCCAATCCGACCGTATTCTCCCATATCTCCCATGATGAAGTCGCAAGCTTCTTTCATGGATGCGGCTGGGAGCCTCACTTTGTAGAGGGCGATGATCCGATGACCATGCATAAGTTAATGGCGGAGACATTGGATACCTGTATCGAGAAGATCAAGAAGTATCAGAAAGACGCCCGTGAGAACGGCGTTACGACAAGACCGTTCTGGCCGATGATCGTACTGCGTACCCCGAAGGGCTGGACAGGCCCGAAGATGGTTGACGGTGAGAGAGTGGAAGGTTCCTTCCGCGCGCATCAGGTTCCGATCACCATGGAGAAGCCGGAGCATCTGGAGCTGTTAAAAGAGTGGTTATTGAGCTACAGACCGGATGAGCTGTTTGATGAGAATTACAGACTGAAACCGGAACTGAAAGAGCTGGCTCCGAAGGGCGACCACAGAATCAGCGCTAACCCGCACGCAAACGGCGGTCTGCTGCTGCGCGACCTGCGTCTGCCTGACTTTAAGTCCTACGCGGTTGACGTTCCGTATCCGGGTTCCGTAAAGGCGCAGGATATGATCGAGCTGGGCGCTTATGTAAGAGATGTATTTAAGTTAAATGAAGATAAGAAGAACTTCCGTATCTTTGGACCGGATGAGACGATGTCCAACCGTCTGTATCATGTATTTGAGACAGAGAAGCGTGACTGGAACGCGGAGATCCATGAGGCTGACGAGCTGGTGGCTCCGAACGGACGTATCATGGACTCTTATCTGAGTGAGCATATGTGCGAGGGCTGGCTGGAAGGCTATCTGCTGACAGGCCGCCACGGATTCTTTGCATCCTATGAAGCATTTATCCGTATTGTAGACTCCATGTGCGCACAGCACGCGAAGTGGCTGAAGGTTACTTCCGAGCTTCCGTGGAGACAGGAGATCGCTTCCCTGAACCTGATCCTGACATCCAACGTATGGCAGCAGGATCACAATGGATTTACGCATCAGGATCCCGGTTTCTTAGACCATATTTCCAATAAGAAAGCAGACGTTGTCCGGATGTATCTGCCGCCTGACGCGAACTGTCTGTTGTCCTGTTTCGATCACTGCATCAGCAGTAAGAATTATGTCAATGTCATCATCGCTTCGAAGCATCCGAGTTTCCAGTGGCTGACGATGGATCAGGCTGTAAAGCACTGTACACAGGGTATCGGCATCTGGAACTGGGCGTCCAATGACGCAGGCCAGGAGCCCGATGTGGTAATGGCATGCTGCGGTGATACGCCGACGCTGGAGACACTGGCAGCGATCACGATCTTAAGAGATAACCTGCCTGAAGTTAAGGTTCGCTGCGTCAACGTAGTAGACTTAATGAAGCTGCAGCCGAGTTCACAGCATCCGCACGGCTTGAGTGATCCGGAATATGACGCTCTGTTTACCAAGGATAAGCCGATCATCTTCGCATTCCACGGCTATCCGACTCTGGTTCACGAGCTGACTTATCACAGACACAACCGCAACCTGAACGTACACGGCTATATCGAAGAAGGTACGATCACGACACCGTTTGATATGAGAGTTCAGAATGAGATCGACCGTTACCATCTGGTACTGGATGCGATTCAGCATCTGCCTCAGTTAGGCAACAGAGGATCTTATCTGGTACAGAAGATCAATGATATTCTGGTAGAGCATAAACAGCATATCGGTACTTACGGAGAAGATATTCCGGAAGTCAGAGACTGGGTATGGCATACGCCGGAAGATAACGCATAAACATCGTTTTCATTTAGAGAGGACGGCTTTTACTTGAGAGAACAGTAGAAGCCGTCCTCTATTTTGTATAGTTTTTGGCGGCTTTATTGTGAAAAAATGAGTAAAAATCACAACAGATCAAAGAAAAACAGAAAAATATTCGGATAAAATGCTAAAATATATCTGGTGTTTTCACTGAAAATATGTTAAAATAACGTATAAAGTTGTCGATTAAAATATATAAAGGAGATTACAGTATGGCGAATACGAATGGGACAGATGCAAAAGTGCCGAGCGTTCAGGATATGGGCGTGCTGCACGCGATCCCTTATTCTGTACTGTATACAGATCCGAACGATACGATTCTTGCGATGAATCAGGTGTTTAAGCAGACATTTTCCATAGACGATTCCATGCTTGGAAAACAGTTTGACTTAAAAATGCTGAACTGCAATAATCGGGGCAAGGTTGGACCGAACCGGAGTTTTCTGGAATTTAAAGATGGAAGCGATGCGGTGATTATGGAGAAGGTGACGCTCACGGAGGAGGAAACCGTGACCGGCTACCTGTATACGTTTCGTCACCAGAAGCTCGCGGAGCAGGAGGAGAAGAAGATTTCCGGTCTGGCGGACAGAGATTATCTGACGAATCTGTATAACAGAAGAGGGTTGTACAATTACTATGAACACTTAGAGCAAGGCGGGGTAAACCATTTCCTGTTTCTGGATCTGGATAATTTCAAGATTGTCAATGACGTATATGGGCATGCGGTTGGCGATGAGCTGCTGATCTGTGTGGGAAAAGAAATTCAGAAGTGTCTGAAGGGCGGCGTGGTTTCCCGGATCGGCGGAGATGAATTTGTGGTAGTGATCCCGGGAACTTATTCCCAGGAAGAAGTCATTGAGATGGCGAAAGCTATGCTGACTTCCATTTCTCAGATGGATTACAGAAAAGAAGTTGTGTCTACCGTCTCTACCAGTATCGGTATCATATTGGATCAGCCCCGAGAGCTGTCGCTGGATGACATTTTGTATAAGTGCGATTCTGCGATGTATCGCGCGAAGGAAAGCGGAAAGAATCAGTATGTCATTTTTAATGCGATGGAAGAAGAGGTCAACAAGAAGCGGAGCATTGAAAAAGAGATGCATGACGCGCTTGCGAACGGGGAATTTATCCCGTATCTGCAGCCCAAGTTCAATATGCTGACTTCTCAGCTGTATGGCGCGGAGGCGCTGGTGCGCTGGAAACATCCTGTGGACGGGATCCGGCAGCCGATGGAATTCCTTCCCGTACTGGAACGGAGCGGATTCATTACCGAGATGGATATGAGCATCTATGAACAGGTCTGTCAGATCAAACAGTCCTGGAAAGGGAAGCCTTATGAGCATCTGGTCGTTTCCGTGAATATGTCCAGACTGCATTTCTTCCAGAAGGATTTTATTGAGAAGCTGATCGAGATCGCAGACCGGTACGGCGTTAGAACCAATGAATTGGAGATCGAGGTAACGGAGGGTATTTTTTTCCGGGATAAAGAGACGATCATCAAACGGATCGTTGAATTGAAGAAGGCAGGATTCTTTATCGCGATCGACGATTTCGGAAGCGGATATTCGTCCCTTAGTATCTTGAAGGATATTCCGGCGGATTCCCTGAAGATCGACCGGAATTTCCTGCAGATGTCAGACGACAGTATTAAGAGTAAGACAGTCATCCGGAACATCATTACCATGGGTAAGGATCTGAAGATGGAACTGATGGCGGAAGGCGTTGAGACCTTAGAGCAGATGATGTTTTTGACCAGCTGCGGATGTGAACTGGCGCAGGGATTTTATTACAGCAAGCCGCTGCCGGTTGATGAGTTTGAAGAATATGCGGCCAGACATCTGCTGTTAAAGGAATATCGGATCAAATACAGCCTTGACGGAACCCTGTGCGATGAAACCGGCCAGCTGGAAGCCAGATATGTGGGAGATCAGCTGGAATTTGCCGAAGGCGTTGTCAAAGGTCATCAGTCGGTTGTATTTCCGGGAGGCGATGTTTCCTGGAATGTATTGGAGCTGCCGACGAAGACACTTTGCTCGGAGAGCTATACGATCAGCCTTTGGCTGAAACCGACGCAGCCCCTGGAATATTGGACCAGCGTTCTGTTTATGGAGTTTAACAACGGGTTTGCGAGCCTGGCGCCGTTAGCATGGGAGGGAGCGTCCATTTACCGCGTGCGGGACGCCAGAAGAGTAAACGCGTGGTTTGATACGCCGTGCTGTTGTCCGGTACCGGGAGAATGGGTTTACATTACCATTACTTATGATTCCAAGAGCGGGATCATCCGCTATTATTTCAACGGCAAGATGGCGGGTATTTTGGAGAATGTGCCGTCTCTGCGTGTCGTAAAGCGGATTTATGTAGGCGGAGATATCTTTAAGAAATCCTTTGTAGGACATCTCTGCGAACTGGAATTTACCAACCATGCGAAATCGGCACAGAATATCTGGCAGGAATTTTTAAGCTATGTGGAGACCGACGGCTTTGTGCCGCTGCTTGACGATTCTATCCGGAGCCGGTTCGTTACCAGTAACGGATTATCCGTATTAGAGCAGATAGAGCGGGATTAACGGAATCTTATCTTAATAAATAGTAGGACATAAAAATCGGGCAGCCGGTAAGCCGGCTGCCCGAACTTTATAGCGTTGATTCAGATTATAATTTAGAATCTGCCGCGTTCTACATAAGTGGTATGTAAATATTTGTGAGCCAGCGGTTTGCCCGGAGCTTCAAAATACTCATCGTAAACCATCTTGATCACAGGGCTTTCCTGAGAACGGCGCAAAGTCATTTTAGCGTCGGCGTCATACAGAGCCTTCGCACGGACTGCTTTCAGATCAACGGTGTTGCGGACGCTGTCGCTCTGGATCGGCTGACCGCCGCCATTAATACATCCGCCCGGACATGCCATCACTTCGATCATGTGATAATCCTTCTCACCGGATTTCACCTTCTCGATCAGCTCGCTTGCATTTCCTAAACCGGAAGCAACGGCTACCCGTACTTCTGTACCGGCAATCGTATAAGTTGCTTCTTTGATGCCTGCGGTACCGCGGACTTCCTTGAAGTCAACCAGTTCGCAGGTGCTGTCCAGCATCGCAGCGGCAGTACGAAGCGCTGCTTCCATAACACCGCCGGTAGCGCCGAAGATCAGGCCGCCGCCGGTAGCGGTTTCAAACGGATCGTCAAACTTCTCATCCGGCAGATCGGTAAACTGGATCGCAGCTTCCTTGATCATTCTTGCCAGTTCCCGTGTCGTTAAGGCAATATCTACATCGTCATAATCACCGGTGCGCTGTTCTTCTCTGCCAACCTCAAACTTCTTGGCAGTACAAGGGATTACGCTGACCACAAACAGATCCTTGGGATCGATATTGTTCTTCTGGCAGTAGTAGCTCTTTAATACGGCGCCAAACATCTGTTGCGGAGACTTGCAGGTAGACAGGTGCGGGATCATCTCCGGATAATAATGCTCTACATATTTTACCCAGCCGGGGCAGCAGGACGTAAACATCGGCAGCGGGCCCGCGCCTTTGATCCGTTCTACCAGCTCGGTGGCTTCTTCCATAATGGTCAGGTCGGCGGTAAAGTCCATATTAAATACGGAATCTGCGCCTAAACGGCGGATCGCAGCGACCATCTTGCCTTCCGCATTGGTTCCGATCGGCATATCGAATGCTTCACCCAAAGTTGCGCGGATAGAAGGAGCGGTAAAGAATACCACCTTCTTGTCCGGATTGGAGATCGCGTTCCATACTTCAGCGGTCTGGCTCTTCTCGGTTAAAGCGCCGCAAGGACATGCGACAATACACTGTCCGCATCCAACGCAGGGGGACTCTCCTAAGCCGTTCTCAAATGCGCAGCCGATATGAGTCGCGAAACCACGGCGGATGGAACCGATTACGGAAATGTTCTGATTCTTGCAGGCTGCGATACAGCGGCGGCACAGAACACACTTGTTATTGTCTCTGATAATGTAAGCGGAACTCGTATCCAGCGGAGTCAGCTCTTTCTCACCCTTAAACCGGTCTTCGTCTACGCCGTAAGCCAGCGCCAGCTTCTGCAGCTCGCAGTTGTTGCTGCGTACACAGGACAGGCACTTTTTGTTGTGGTTAGACAGAATCAGTTCAATGGTGGTCTTACGGGAAGCACGGACTTTTGGCGTATTCGTTAATACTTCCATGCCCTCCTCAACCGGATATACGCATGCGGCAACCAGTCCGTTTCTGCCTTTTAATTCAACGACACAGACACGGCAGGCGCCAATACAGTTAACATCCTTTAAATAACATAATGAAGGAATCTCGATATTCGCAGCTCTTGCAGCCTCTAAAATAGTAGACCCTTTCGGTGCTTCTACAGGGATTCCGTTAATTGTCAATTTTACTGTTTCCATATGACACCTCCCTATTTCACATATATTGCATCAAAGTTACAGTTCTTCTGGCAAACACCGCACTTAATACATTTTGTCTTATCAATGGTATGTACTTCCTTAACCTTACCGGAAATCGCGCCAACCGGACAATTTCTTGCACACTTGGTACATCCCTTACATTTCTCCGGATCGATCTCGTAAGCCAGCAGCGCTTTACAAACGCCGGCAGTACATTTCTTGGATACGATATGATCGATATATTCCTGACGGAAATGTGCCAGTGTAGACAGGATCGGGTTCGGAGCGGACTGGCCCAATGCGCACAGGGAAGAATTCTTCATATGTGTCGCCAGTTCTTCGATCTTATCCAGATCCTCCATTTCACCGTTGCCGGAAGTGATCTTCTCCAGTAACTGCAGCAGTCTTCTGGTACCGATCCGGCACGGAGTACACTTGCCGCAGGACTCGTCTACGGTAAACTCCAGATAGAACTTGGAAATATCTACCATACAGGTATCTTCATCCAGAATGATCAGACCGCCGGAACCCATCATGGAGCCCAGTGCGATCAGGTTGTCATAGTCGATCGGCGTATCGATATTCTCAGCTGAGATACATCCGCCGGACGGACCGCCGGTCTGCGCAGCTTTGAACTTCTTGCCGTTCGGAATGCCGCCGCCGATCTCCTCAACGATCTCACGCAGCGTAGTTCCCATCGGAATCTCCACCAGACCTACATTCGTGATCTTGCCGCCCAGAGCGAATACCTTGGTTCCCTTGGACTTCTCGGTACCAATGGAAGAGTACCATTCGGAACCCTTTAAGATGATCTGCGGGATATTCGCATAGGTTTCAACATTATTCAATACGGTCGGCTTGCCGAACAGACCTTTGATAGCCGGGAACGGCGGTCTCGGTCTGGGTTCACCGCGGTGACCTTCGATCGAAGTCATCAGAGCGGTCTCCTCACCGCAGACAAACGCGCCGGCGCCTAAACGGATCTCGATGTCGAAATCAAAGCCTGTGCCGAAAATGTTCTTTCCTAACAGGCCGTGCTCTCTTGCCTGCGTCAAAGCGATGGACAGACGTTCAACCGCGATCGGATACTCGGCACGGATATATACATAACCCTGATGTGCGCCGATGGTATAACCGGCAATTGCCATTGCTTCAATAATACTGTGCGGATCGCCTTCCAGAATGGAACGGTCCATGAACGCGCCGGGATCGCCCTCGTCGGCGTTACAGCATACATACTTGATATCGCCCTGGCTTGCCTTCGCAAACGCCCATTTCTTACCGGTCGGGAAACCCCCGCCGCCGCGGCCGCGCAGGCCGGATTCCAACAGACAGTTTACAACATCGTCCGGCGTCATGGTAGTCAGTACCTTAGCCAGCGCCTGATATGCGTCTACGCCGATTGCTTCCTCGATGTTCTCGGGATCGATCACACCGCAGTTCCGCAGGGCAATACGCATCTGCTTCTTATAGAAATTAGTCTCATTCAGGGAAATGATGCTGCCGTCTTCATGTACGGTCTCAGCATACAGCAATTCCTTTACGACGTTACCGTTTTTCAGATGGTTCTCAACAACGGTCTCCACATGCTCCGGAGTCATCTGGCTGTAGAAGCAGCCTTCCGGATATACGATCATGATAGGGCCTAAAGAACACAGACCGAAACATCCGGTTCTGACAACTAAGATCTCATCTTCCAGGCCGTGCTTCTTTAAAGATTCCTCTAAAGCCGCGATTACCTTTTTACTGCCTGAGGAAGTACATCCGGTACCGCCGCATACCAGTACCTGCTTCCGGTAACCGGTCTTGCTTGCCAGCAGTTCGCCCTGCTCCCGTACAACCTTGCGGACCTGAACCAGATCGGCCATCTTGGCCTTCACACCGTTTAATTCTTCAATGGTCATCATGATTCGGCACCTCCTTCTTCCTGCATGTATTTGTCAAGGATCTTGTCTACCTGATCGGGTGTCATCTTACCGTAAACATCTTCACCGATCATCATGACCGGCGCCAGACCGCAGGCACCGACGCAGCGGCAGGAATCCAGAGAGAACAGCCCGTCCGGCGTACATTCACCGCTCTTGATCCCTAATCTGTTTTCAACTTCCGCCAACACCTTGTCCGCACCCTTTACGTAGCAAGCAGTTCCCAGACATACACTGATACGATGTTTCCCCTTAGGGGTAAGGGAAAACTGAGAGTAGAATGTAGCAACTCCATAAACTTCGGATAATGAAATACCCAGTCCGTCAGCAATCATCGTCTGAACTTCAATGGGCAGATATCCGTAAATTCCCTGAGCTTCCTGTAACACAGGCATTAAACAGCCAGGGGTGTCTTTGTGTTTGGCAATGACTTCTTTCAGTTCACGTTCCTGAGCTTCAGTGCCTTTGAACGCATTTTGTAAAGAATCCATATAGCCCCTCCTTTCTGTCTGCATTCGCAGTAGTCATATTCAGTATTGTTTTATCAATACATAAATGATGTATATTTATATGATATGTAGTGATAAAAAATCTCATATGTACAATTATTATACAATAGAACAGGGGAAAATGCACGAATTTTTTTGAGAATGTTCGTAAAAAAATACACAAAAATGACAAAAAAATACAATCAGATCAGATTGAAATGTTTCAGAGCATGATATACGCCGCCTGCCTCGACTGTGCGCGTAATATAACTGCAGTAAGGTTCCAGGTCTTTATCGTGGTGTCCCATGGCGATTGCGTTGGGAACGCATTCAAACATGGGGATATCGTTGGTACTGTCGCCGAATACATAGGCATTTTCCGTACCAATGAAAAACTTCTTTAAAATAGCCCGGATTGCCGTTGCCTTGGAATGATTTTTGGGAACTGCCTCAAACAGGCCGTTGCGGCGGTCTATGACCTGATATCTGGGAGACAGACTTTCAATCAGCGGAATGGGGTTGCTGCGCAGATCCGCAAAGAAAATAAACTTATCTACCGGACCGATCTTATCTCCGAATGTTTTCGCGATCCCCATATTCTGGAACATGCGGCGGATCCGTTCGATTTCTGAAAAGCGGGAATAGCTGTTGGGAAAATAAATTGCGTCGCTGGCTTCCAGGATCCCGTCGCAGTCATATGTCGAAAAACTCCGTAAGAGGCTGTGAACCTCTTCGGAGGGCAGAGATGCATGATAGAAGCTGGCTCCGTTGTAGATCAGTTCAGTGCCGCATCCGCATAAAAATCCGTCAAACGGCAGCGGAAACAGCGCCGGCGGAATGGAGCAGCGCGTGCGTCCGGTATTTACAAAAAGCAGATGCCCGTTTTCCTTCGCCTGCGTCAACGCTTCAAAAGTACTGTTGGGTACCTGTCCTGTCTGTTCACTGATCAGTGTTCCGTCTATATCAAAAAATAAGGCCTTTTTCATCATAGGCAATTCCCTCATTTGCACATAATATGAAATCGATGTCACTTTACAGATACTATAACATAATTTCAGAGATTTTGTCTAGACTAAATTTAAGGAATGCGGTATACTATCATTAAAAAGTTCGGAGAATATAAATCAATGCTCCGGAATGGAGGAACTATGAGCGAGTGTAATCATAATTGTGACAACTGCGAGAGCAATGGAAACTGCAGCCAGCAGATTGAAAAGGAACCTTTAAACAGTATGTCCTGTGTACGTAAAGTGATCGGCATCGTAAGCGGCAAGGGCGGCGTCGGCAAATCATTTATAACGGCGCTGCTGGCGGCGTCGGCACAGAGGAACGGGTATCAGAGCGCGATTCTGGACGCGGATATCACGGGACCGTCCATCCCGAAGGCGTTCGGCGTATCGGGCAGTCTGCAGGGCAGCGACATGGGCCTGTTTCCGGCGGTTTCCGCAGGGGGGATCCAGATAGTCAGCACCAATCTGCTCCTGCCCGAAGAAACGGATCCGGTTATCTGGCGGGGACCGGTGATCGCAGGCATGGTAAAACAGTTTTGGTCTGATGTGATCTGGACAGATGTGGATTATATGTTTGTGGATATGCCGCCCGGTACGGGAGATGTGCCTTTGACGGTATTCCAGTCTTTGCCGGTGGACGGCATTATCATCGTGACTTCGCCGCAGGAACTGGTGGGCATGATCGTGCAGAAGGCCGTGAAAATGGCGGAGATGATGGATATTCCAATCCTGGGACTGGTAGAGAATATGGCATATTTCGAGTGCCCGGACTGCCATCGGAAACATTATATTTTCGGGGAAAGCCATGGACGAGAAATCGCGCAGAAGCATCAGATCGCGAAGTATGTGCAGATTCCGCTGGATCCCGAGATCGCCGGATACTGCGATCAGGGAAAAGCAGAGCAGTATCAGAAGGAATGGTGTGAAGAACTGTTGTCCATTGTAAAGGATTAACATAAAAAAACGTTCGAAAGAACAGAAAGGCGAAGGAATGAGAAGGACAAAGATTATTTGTACATTGGGGCCTGCGGTTGACGACGACAGAATGCTGCGGGAAATGATGAAACGGGGGATGGACTGTGCCCGCCTGAATTTTTCCCACGGCACGCATGAAGAGCAGAAAGTCCGGATCGATCGGGTAAAACGGATCCGGGAAGAAATGGGGCTGCCAATCCCGATCCTTTTGGATACTAAGGGACCGGAGATCCGGGTAGCGAGCTTCGTGGAAGGCAAGGTAGAGTTAAAAGAAGGGCAGACGTTCACACTGGACGCCAACCGGGAGGTACAGGGAGACGCCAGCCGCGTCAGCCTTACCTACCCCAATCTTGCCAGGTATATCAGAAAGGATGACCGGATTCTGATCGACGACGGCAAGATCGCGATGGCGGTACAGGAAGTCAACGGATCGCAGATTGTATGTACCGTATTAAACGGCGGTATGATCAGCAATCACAAGAGTATCAATATTCCGGGTGTGGATATCCCGATGGCGTATCTGAATGACGTGGACAAAGCGGACATTAAATTCGGGATCGAACAGGGCGTAGATTTTATTGCCGCCTCCTTTGTGCGGTCTGTGGATGACGTCCGTCAGCTGCGGCATTTTCTGGAAGATAATGACGGAGAAGAGATTAAGATCATCAGTAAGATTGAAAATATGCAGGGCGTGAAACATCTGGAAGAGATCATTGATCTGAGCGACGGCATTATGGTTGCCAGAGGCGATCTGGGCGTAGAGATCCCTTTTAAGAATCTGCCGGCGATCCAGAAGAATATGATAGAGAAATGCTACCGTGCCGGTAAGATCGTCGTGACGGCGACGCAGATGCTGGAATCCATGACCAAGTCGCCAAGACCGACCCGTGCGGAGGTATCGGACGTGGCAAATGCGATTTATGACGGGACTTCCGCCATCATGCTGTCCGGGGAGTCGGCAGCGGGCGATTATCCGTGCGAGGCCGTACAGACCATGGCGGAGATCGCGGAGGCAGCCGAGAGCTCCATCAATTATAAGACAGATTTCGTGATCAATGAGTGCAATCTGGAGAAGAATATTCGGGATACCATCTGTAAAGCGGCCTGCGACGCGGCGGATTATATGGATGCCAAGGCGATCGTGACCGTGACGAGAACCGGGCAGACCGCGGCATTTATTTCCGATTTCCGTCCCAACTGCCCCATTATCGCAGAGACCGTAAATGAGCGGGGCCTGCGGCAATTAAATCTGGCCTGGGGCGTTGTGCCTGTGAAGGCAAAAGAACAGCCGTCCATTGATAAGCTGCTGGAATATGCGAAGCAGCGGGCAATGGATACCTGTCTGGTACATAGAGGCGATTACATTATCATTGTAACCGGTTCCGATGTCAATAAATCCAATGTATCCGATACCATTCGGATCTGTATGCTGTAAAATTATTTTTAAGACGAAAAGAAGGTACCGTGCAGTCATTTTTTGCTGACTTTACGGTACCTTTTTTATGTAATAGGATTCCGTCATTTAATAGGGCTCCATCATTTAATAGGGCTCTGCCACATCCGAACTTCTCAGTTTGTTGTCAACCGTCAGCCGGAACAGAAACGGATTGATCTCTTCTTTTTTCAAACAAAAGCCATTTTTCAGCAGATAAACTTCCAGATTGGAAAACAACCGGACCAGATGCGCGCTGTCCAGTGTTAATTGAAACATACCGCGCGGTGAGGCAGGCTCGGCGGAAGCGGTTTCCGCGAAAAAGTAGTGAAATGTGGTGATATCCTTGCGAATCTCAATGCTCAAATTTTCTGGAAACCTTAATTTCCTGTCGTCCAATATCTGAATGATCCGGTTGTGCGGAATGGCAGCTATTCGTTTTATCCGTTCAAAAACCTGAATCCGGATATCCGGGGAACACGCCGCGATATATTGGGTGGGAATCGCCGTGATCTCTCCGGTGAGAGAGAAGCGTTCCAACATTCGTTTTGAGTAAAAGGCATTGAAGCGCTTTTCCAGGTTTTCCCGATCATAATAGTCCGCTATGGTCTGGATCACGGTGTCCCGGTTCGGAATCTCTTTTCTGATGAGCTTTTCTAAAAGCGTTTTGTCCAGAAAAACGCCGCTCATGGATCCGTCTATTGAGTAGTAGCAGGAGGCTTCCGAAGGTGAAGTTTCCGCGATCAAGTCAAACTTGTCCGGTACAAACTGAAGCAGAGGCCGGCACTGCGCTTTCCTGAGCAGAAATTGTTTTTTATAACACTGGAGCATGGAAGAATCGGTAAAGACAATCCCGCCGGCACACTGTTCCTGAAATAAAATTACACAGTGATTGGTCAGGATATAATAAGGAAATAAAAAATCACACAGCTCCGCCTCAGCGGACAAGTGATATGTGTTCAATTGAGCGGTGCCCCATTTCAGAGCCTCAAAAATAACTGTGATCTCGTAGTCGGTCAGCTGATCCGGATAAGTGACCAGATGAATAAAATCGAGGGGTTTGCTATGGTCCCGTTTTGAAAACAGGGTATACAGAACAGAATTCAGTTCCGTGTGCAGAAAGGAATAGTTGGAGTAAAAGAAGGCATTTTCCGCAGAAAGAACCTTCTGGCAAAAGTAAGCCGCGCACTCCAGAACTTCCTTTTTGGTTTCAAGGATATAAGGGCGGGAAGTCTGCGAAAAAATCCGGTTCCAGTTTTCCCGATGAATATTCAGACGCGCGTATTTGCCGCGGGCTTCGTCAAACAGGTTCAGGTTTTCTAAAAATAATTGCATCTGCCGGAACATATCGACTCCGAAATGGTCAGTGAAAAATTTTTTCCGCAGTGTATTTTTACTGTTTTCTGAAAGAAGTCTGCTGGAAAGAATTGCCTGTATCATCGGTTCGTTCAGATACCGGTCTCCCTGAAAGATTCTGGTTAAAAAGCTCTTGTTGCAACCTAATTCTCTCGCAAATTCTGTTTTACTGCAGCCGTCTTCAATCATGACCTGCTCTAGCGTTTCTCCGATTGTCATATGTACACCCCTAGTATGCTATGAAAGTATTGCCCTCATATTGTAATAGAAAATTACAAATAAAGCAACCTTTTTTCTAAGGTTTTAGGATAAAATGTCGTTTTTCAAGTAATAAAGAGCAGGAATATATTTATTAAAATATAAAAAACAATACAAAAACATCATATTGATTTTTAAAAATATATTAAATTCTGTATTGACAAAAAGAGATATAATAGATATAATAATATACAACATAGTAAAGATAAAAAATAATAAGTGAGCCGGTAATAAATCAATAAAAAGAAAGAATATATTGCATTATAAAAATAATCAGGTATAATGGAGGTAACCGGATGGGCAAAAAGGATATTTACGCAAAACAGTATATCGGAAACAGCGCGGTGTTTGCCGACCTCTTTAATATGCTGCTCTATCAGGGCAGACAGGAGATCCTTCCGGAGCAGCTTTCTCCCCTGGATCCGGTAGAGACTGCGGTCCCTTATGGAAAGACGGGAAGAGGAATTGCCATAGAACGGATCCGGGACCAGATCAAGATACTTTCTTCCAGGGAAGACGGAAGGGCCGCTTATCTCCTGCTTGGGATCGACGCCCAGGCAAAGACGCATTACGCCATGCCGGTCCGAAATATGCTGTATGACAGCTTGTCCTATACTAAACAGGTGGAAGATCTGGGGAGACTGCACAGGCAGGGACATGATTATGGGAAGAACCCGGAAGAATTCCTATCCGGGATCCAGCGGGGCGAACGGATCCTGCCGGTGATCACGGCAGTCCTAAACCTGTCACAGGAGGCGTGGAGCGGGCCGGTGAGCCTGAGGGAGATGTTGGCGATCCAGGACAGGCGGTTAGAGCCTTGGATCCAGGATTATAAGATTCATCTGATCGATCCGCATCGGATGAAGGAGGAAGAACTGGAACTGTTTCAAACGGATTTAGGGATGGTGTTTAAGTGGCTCCGGTACGGGAAGGACCGGGAGAAGCTGGAATGGTCGGTGCGGAAGGACCGGCATGCGCATACGGTGAGCCGGGAGGCGATCCGTGTGATCGAAAGTCATACGAACAGCCGGTTCCCGGAGAAAGCAAAGAAAGAAGAGGAGGCGGTAGATATGTGTCTGGCATTGGATATGATGATGGAGGAAGCGAAGGCGGAAGGCGTCAGTCAGGGAATCACTCAGGGAATCACTCAGGGAATCACTCAGGGCGAGAATCGTTTGGTTCAGCTGATCCTGTGCCTGCAGAGAGACGGGAGGATTTCAGATATGGTTTCCATTGCAGCGGACGAAGAGATGCGGAGACGGTTATATCATGAGTATGGAATTTTATAGAGAAAAGCAAGATCCTGAAAAATCCGCTCTTGACATTTCAATAAATCGGCGTATAATACAACTAGACTAAAATCAAATCAGAGATAGAAAACCGTTGATGTGGAGATAACAGCAGAAGATGCGCTTCCAGAGAGTGAGGGCAGGTGAGAGCCTCATAGAGATGCAGTCTGTTAAATGGACCACGGAGGGCATGGTCAAAGGAATTCATTGGTGAAGACGGATTCTGAGTATTCCATGACGCAGCGTCTGCGTTAAGGACGAAGAATATGATTGTATTCTGCAGAGTGTGTGAATTTCACAAAGCAAGGTGGTACCGCGGTAATTTTGTGTATGATTTCCAAGAGGGATTGATAAAAGCCGTCCTTGAGAGAACTGAAGTGTTTTCTCAGGATGGCTTTTTTGATTTGAGAAAGAGAGGAGAAAGAGGATGTTTCAATTTACATTGGAAGAAACCAGACAGATGGCTGCAGGGTATCGGATCGTACCGGTCTGTTACGAGATGCTGTCAGATATCCGAACGCCTATGGAAGTACTGCGTATTTTGAAAAATGTCAGTCACCATTGTTATATGCTGGAAAGCGTGGAGGAACAGGAGAACTGGGGACGCTACACATTCCTGGGTTTTGATCCGACCATGGAGATTACCTGCACCAACGGATTGCTGCAGGTGCGGAAAAACGGATTCAATGGGAAAAAAGAAGAAACGGAGACGGATACGAAGCAGGTAGCGCATCCGGGAGAAGCCATCCGCAGTATCCTGGCTGATTATACCAGTCCGAAGGTGCCGTCTCTGCCTCCGTTTACCGGAGGCCTGGTGGGATATTTTTCCTATGATTATATCAAATACAGCGAACCGTCTCTGAAGCTGGACGCAGAAGATGAAGAAGGGTTTAAGGATGTAGATCTGATGCTGTTTGATAAAGTGATTGCCTTTGACAATCTGAAACAGAAAATTCTGATCATCGGCAATGCCAGGACGGACGATCTGGAAAACAGCTTTTATCAGACGCAGGAAGAGATTCTGCAGATTGCCACACTGATCCGGGTTGGGGAGGAAGTCTCCGTAACGCCCGGAAAGATCACCTCAGAATTTCGGCCTTTGTTTGAAAAAGAAGCCTATTGTGAGATGGTGGAAAAAGCAAAGCACTATATTTATGAGGGAGATATTTTTCAGGTGGTACTGTCAAACCGTCTGGAGGCCGACTTCGAGGGGAGTCTGTTAAATACTTACCGGCTGCTTCGGACGACCAACCCGTCCCCCTATATGTTTTATTTCAGCAGTGATGATATTGAGGTAGCAGGCGCTTCGCCGGAGACGCTGGTAAAGCTGGAAAACGGCGTCCTGCATACATTTCCGCTGGCCGGCACCCGTCCCCGCGGCAAGACGCCAGAAGAAGATCAGAGACTGGAAAAAGAACTGCTGGCAGATGAAAAAGAGCGGGCCGAGCACAATATGCTGGTGGATTTAGGAAGAAACGACATCGGAAAAATCAGTAAATTCGGAACGGTGGAAGTGGAAAAATATATGGAAATCGAACGGTATTCTCACGTTATGCATATTGGGTCTACCGTACGGGGCGAGATCGCGGACGATCGAACCGCACTGGATGCGGTGGATGCGATCCTGCCGGCAGGTACCCTGTCGGGAGCGCCGAAGATCCGGGCTATGGAGATCATTAACGAACTGGAAAACAACAAACGGGGGATTTACGGCGGCGCCATCGGATATATTGATTTTACCGGCAATTTGGATACCTGCATAGCGATCCGGATCGCGTTTAAGAAAAATGGCAAGGTATTTGTCCGTTCCGGTGCGGGAATCGTGGCGGACAGCGTGCCGGAGAACGAATATCAGGAATGCATCAATAAAGCCAAAGCAGTGATGAACGCGCTGGAGCAGGGACAGGAGGTGCTGTAAATGATATTGCTGATTGATAATTACGACAGTTTTTCTTATAATCTGTATCAGCTGATCGGATCGATTGATCCGGATATCCGAGTCATCCGCAATGATGAGATGACGATTGCACAGATCGAAGCGCTGGCGCCGGAACGGATCATCCTCTCGCCGGGGCCGGGGAAACCGGCAAATGCCGGCATCTGTGAAGAAGTGGTCCGGCAGTTTGGCGGAAAGATCCCGATCCTGGGCGTTTGTTTGGGACACCAGGCAATCTGCGAGGTATATGGGGCAACCGTGACCTACGCGAAACGGCTAATGCACGGGAAACAGTCTCTGGCCGCACTGGATACCGGCTGTCCTTTGTTCGAGGGACTGGCCGACCGGATCCCGGTAGCGCGGTATCACTCTCTGGCAGCGGCGCCGGATACGATCCCGGATTGTCTGCGGGTTGTGGCAGACACGGAAGACGGGGAAGTGATGGCAGTACAGCATAAAGAATTTCAGGTATACGGATTACAATTCCATCCGGAGTCCATTATGACGCCGGACGGAAAACAAATATTAAAAAATTTTATGAAGTAAAAGGAGAAAAAATTATGATTCAACAGGCAATCGCACAACTGATCAAACGGGAAGATTTAAGCGAAGAAGTCATGACGGCGGTCATGAATGAGATTATGGAGGGAGAAGCAACGGACGCGCAGAAAGCGGCGTTTCTGACTGCCCTGAATATGAAAGGGGAAACGATTGCAGAGATCACCTCTGCGGCAAAAGTAATGCGCAGCCATTGCGAGCGGTTTTTAAATGATATGGATGTATTGGAAATCGTGGGAACCGGCGGAGACGGCAGCAATACCTTCAATATTTCCACTTCTGCGGCAATCGTGGTATCTTCGCTGGGGATTCCGGTAGCAAAACACGGAAACCGCGCCGCTTCCAGCAAATGCGGGACAGCGGATGTGCTGGAAAATCTGGGCGTCAACTTATCCATCGCGCCGGCAGCAAGCGGCAGTATCTTAAAGCAGCACAATATGTGCTTCCTGTTTGCGCAGAAATATCATCCGGCGATGCGGTTTGTGGGCGCGGTAAGAAAAGAGATCGGAATCCGGACCATGTTCAATATTCTGGGACCGCTGGCAAATCCGGCAGGCGCGACCATGCAGCTGTTGGGCGTATACAGTGAAGAACTGGTTGAGCCGCTGGCCCGGGTATTGTCTAATCTGGGCGTTAAGAAAGCCATGGTCGTTTACGGACAGGACAGTATCGACGAGATTTCCATGAGCGCGCCGACTACCGTCTGCGAGGTTCGGAACGGAGAATTTACCTCTTATGTGATCACGCCGGAGCAGTTCGGCTTTACCCGCTGCGCGAAGGAAGATCTGGTGGGCGGCAACGCACAGGAAAATGCGGAGATCATTCGGGCAATTTTAAACGGAGAAAAAGGAGCGAAGCGGGACGCCGTAGTCTTAAACGCAGCGGCAGCGATTCATATCGCAAAGGAAGATATTTCTATTAAAGATGCGATCAGTCTGGCAGAGGAAGCCATTGACAGCGGCAAAGCGGCAGAGCAGTTAAAGGCGTTTGTAGCGGCGACACAGCAGGAGTGATCATGGGAAAAAATATTTTATTTGAGATTGCCGAGCGTACAAAGATACGGGTAGCGGAAGCAAAAAAGCAGATATCGCCGGAACAGATGCAGGAAATGGCGGTGCAGGCGGCAGGGCAGTTGCCTCCTGCCAGACAGGACTTTCCGTTTCTGCGGGCATTACGGCAGAAAGGTCTGTCCTTTATCTGCGAGATCAAAAAGGCGTCTCCCTCAAAAGGTCTGATCGCTCCGGAGTTTCCTTATCTGGAGATCGCCGAAGCGTATGAGGAGGCAGGCGCCGGCGCAATTTCCGTTTTGACGGAGCCTTATTATTTTCAGGGCAGCAGCGCGTATCTGAAGGAAATTCGGGCGAAAGTAGAAATCCCTCTTTTGCGAAAGGATTTTACGGTGGATGCGTATCAGATTTATGAGGCCAGAGTGCTGGGAGCGGACGCGGTACTGCTGATCTGCGCGATCTTAAATGATGAGCAGCTGAAAACGTATCTGGAGCTGGCGCACAGTCTGGGACTGTCGGCACTGGTGGAAGCGCATGACGAAGCAGAGGTTCGGCGGGCATTGGACGCAGGCGCGCAGATCATCGGCGTCAATAACCGGGATCTGAAAACCTTTACGGTAGATATCAATAACAGCATCCGTCTGCGGAAACTGGTGCCCGAAGACCGGGTATTCGTATCGGAAAGCGGGATCAGGACGCCGGCCGATGTGCAGCGGCTGAAGGAAAATCATACGGATGCGGTACTGATCGGAGAAACGTTTATGAGAAGTCCGGACAAAAAGGCAATGTTGGAAAGTTTAAAATAAAAAAAAGCGGGAAGCGCTTGAAATGGAGGAAATTATGGCAAAAGGCAGATATGGCATTCACGGCGGACAGTATATACCGGAAACGCTGATGAATGAGATCATTCACTTGGAAGAAGCGTATGAACATTACAAAAAGGATCCGGAATTTAACGCGCATTTAAACAAACTGCTGGCAGAGTATGCGGGCCGGCCGTCTCTGCTGTACTATGCGGAGAAGATGACAAAGGACCTGGGCGGCGCGAAGATCTATTTTAAACGGGAGGACTTAAACCATACCGGTTCTCACAAGATCAATAACGTGCTGGGACAGGTGCTGCTGGCAAAATATATGGGCAAGACCAGAGTAATCGCGGAGACCGGCGCTGGTCAGCACGGTGTGGCAACCGCGACGGCGGCTGCGCTGCTGGATATGGAATGTGAGATCTTTATGGGAAAGGAAGATACCATCCGACAGGCGCTGAATGTGTATCGGATGGAGCTGCTGGGCGCTAAGGTTCACCCGGTAACCAGCGGAACCATGACTCTGAAAGACGCTGTAAATGAAGCAATGCGGGAGTGGACCTCCAGAGTGAATGACACGCTGTATGTACTGGGCTCCGTAATGGGTCCCCATCCGTTCCCTATGATCGTACGGGATTTTCAGAGCGTGATCTCCAAAGAAGCAAAGGCGCAGATCCTGGAAAAAGAAGGAAAACTGCCGACTGCGGTGATGGCCTGTGTGGGCGGCGGCAGCAATTCCATGGGAATGTTCTATGAATTTATCAATGATCCAGAGGTACAGCTGATCGGCTGTGAGGCTGCAGGACACGGCATTCATACGGATAAGCACGCGGCGACCATCGCAAAAGGTACCTTAGGCGTATTTCACGGTATGAAATCCTATTTCTGCCAGGATGAATATGGGCAGATCGCACCGGTTTATTCCATTTCCGCGGGACTGGATTATCCGGGGATCGGACCGGAACACGCGTATCTGCATGATACAGGCAGAGCGCAGTATGTACCGGTAACCGATGCGGAAGCGGTAGACGCGTTTGAATATATTGCCAGAACAGAAGGCATTATCTGCGCGATTGAAAGCGCCCATGCAGTCGCGCATCTGCGCAAGATCGCGCCGACTATGAGCAAAGACGACATTATTATCTGCTGTCTGTCCGGACGAGGCGATAAGGACGTGGCAGCGATCGCAAGATACAAGGGGGTAGATTTGCATGAGTAAAATACAGAACGCATTTCAAAACGGAAAAGCTTTTATCGGTTTCTTAACAGCCGGTGATCCGAATTTACAAAAGACGGAGGAATATATTCTGGCGATGGAAGAAGCAGGCGCGGATCTCATTGAGATCGGGATCCCTTTTTCTGATCCCATTGCGGAGGGCCCGGTGATCCAGGATGCCAATATCCGTTCGCTTTCGGTGGGAACCACTACGGATAAGGTGTTTGATATGGTGGTATCCGTGCGGGAAAAAACACAGATTCCGCTTGTATTTCTGACGTATTTAAATCCGGTATTCAAATACGGATATGAGCAATTCTTCGCAAAGTGCCGGGAAGTGGGGATTGACGGGATCATCATTCCGGATATGCCTTACGAAGAAAAAGGTGAGCTGCTTTCGATCGCAAAAGCGAATGATGTGGATGTGATCAGTATGATCGCGCCTACCTCGGAAGACCGGATCCGCCGGATCGCAGGAGAAGCGACAGGCTTTATCTATGTGGTATCTTCCATGGGGGTAACTGGTATGCGGAGTGAGATCAAGACGGATCTGGAAGGAATTCTGGAAACGATCCGGGAGGCTTCCGCAACCCCGGCCGCCATTGGATTCGGGATCAATACACCGGAGCAGGCGGCCAAATACGGCGCTATGGCAGACGGCGTAATCGTAGGAAGCGCAATTGTAAAATTGATTGAAAAATACGGAGAAAACGCAAAAGAACCGTTAATGCAATATGTAAAATCAATGAAAAACGCCGTAATTTCCCAATAAAATTGTTGAAATTCATGAAGTTTCCAAAAGCGGTTGCAATTTTTTGAAAAAGCGCATATACTGACCGTAGCATTCGGGAAGTTTACCCCGGGTGCAAAAAGGGAAAAATATGTAACCGTAAACATGTTGTAAAACAGTTAGGAGATGATTGGAATGAAAATTTATGAAGTTCCTGAACCAAAGCGTCAGACACAGCTGTCTGAGCAGGAAGTGGAAATTGCGAAAGCAAAGATGATGACCTTTATCCTCTCAGGATTCCATTTAAATTCAGAACCCAAACAGGTCATCCGGTACTAAACAGCATATAGGTCACAAACAAAGGCGCCCCATCGGTCCGAAAGGACTGCCGGGGCGTTTTTAAATCTTAAATTACAGAATTACAGGATCTCCACGTCTGCGGTGTAGTCAATGCCGTCAAATCGGAACCCAAACATATGGTAGAAGTCGTCCCAGTAGCCGTCAATATCCGTGAGCGCATGGAGATTGTCATTGTTTACCTGCTTCCAGGATTCCATAATGCGTTTCTGGATATCTTCGCGCAGTTCCCAGTCGTCCATCCGGATCAGTCCGGACGCATCGGTCTGAAAAGAACCGTTCTGATATTTTTCCATAAACAGGCGGTGGATCTGTTCAATACAGCCTTCATGGAGACCGGCCTCTTTCATGACTTTATACATAATGGAAATATACAGCGGCACGATCGGGATCGCGGCGCTCGCCTGGGTGACCAGAGCCTTATTGACGGAAATCAGTGCTGTGACATCCGGATATTTGGAGCGGATCTGTTCTGCCGTCTGTGTCAGGTGTTTTTTTGCCATACCGATAGTACCGTTGTTGTAAACCGGGTAGGTAAGTTCGGGTCCAATATAGGAATAGGCCAGTGTAACCGCGTTGGGCGCCAGTACATCCGCTTCTTTTAAAGCGTCGATCCACAGCATCCAGTCCTCACCGCCCATAACTTTGACAGTGGCGGCGATCTCTTCTTCTGCCGCAGGCAGTATGGAAGCCTCCTCGATCTCGTTTGTGCGCAGGTTTAAGGATTTTTCAGTAAAGCTTTCCCCTACGGTTTTCAGAACGGAAGTATAGGTAACGCCGTCGGGCGCGGTCCGCCGGGGAGAGGCGAGCGAGTAGATTACCATGTCCGCCTGACCGAAAGTTTCGCGGATCAGAGAAATGGTTTCTGCTTTGATCTCAGCGGAAAACGCGTCGCCGTTGATTGTTTTCGCAATATGCCCGTCGGCTTCTGCCTGCGCTTCAAAAGCGCGGGTATTGTAATAGCCCGGCGTCGCCGTCCGTCTGCCGTTTGATTCCTTTTCAAACATGATGCCGATGGTATCGGCGCCGCAGGCATAGGTGACGGTGATCCGGGAGGCCAGCCCGTAGCCGGTAGAGGCGCCGATTACCAGTACCTTCTTCGGACCTTCACAGGTTCCGTTGGCTTTTACATAAGCAATCTGATTCTGCACGTTTTTTTCACATCCGAGGGGATGGGCGGTTCCGCAGAGAAAGCCGCGTACTTTGGGTTCTACGATCATATCGGTATTGTCCTCCATTTCTTATTTTTGGGTAAAGATTTCTGCCAAAGGAGAATCCTGATCCAGAATCAGGGTATTGTTATTTCCGCTCAGAGACGCTTTGGCGGCGTCCAGGGAACGGATAAAGGTGTAGAAATCGCTTTTATCCTTGGTGTTGTATGCTTTCGCGAGAATCTGCATGTAGGAAGCCTCGCCTTCCGCAACGGTTTCCTCCGCCTTTGCTTTTGCCTCCGCGATCTGAATGGAAACTTCCTTGTCAGTTTCGTTTTTGATGATCTGGGAAGAAGATTTTCCTTCTGCGGTGTAATTGGCCGCCATCTGTTCCCGTTCGGAGATCATTCGTTCATATACGGCGGTTTTATTGTCATTGGGCAGATCCAGATGCTTGGTCTCCACACTGACGATCTCAATTCCGTACTGATCCATGGTCTGGTCGATATTCTGCATGATACTGCTCCGCAGAGAACCGTCCCGCGCGCTGATCACTTCCGACTGATCCAGACTGCCGATAATTGTTTTTAAAGAGTTGTATACGACGGTATTGATCCGGCTTTCTGCGTTAGGCAGGGAGTTTAAGCTCTGTGCAAACAGCAGCGGATCTGTGATCTTCCAAAGGACAAAAGTGTCGGTAACCATTGTTTTTTTGTCTTTTGTGATGACGTCGGATGCCGCCAGATCATATAACTGGATATTTCTGGGCAGCGTGTCGGCCTGCTCGATAAAAGGCAGCTTCCATTGTACGCCGGATTCGGTAATAACCCGTTCTACTTTGCCAAACCGCTTTACCAGGCGGAATTCGTCATCATACGTAATGATCAGAGAGGAAAACAATAAAACGGCCGCAACTACCACAATAATGCCTGCAAATATTTTTTTCATCATAATCCAGCTCCTTTCCTATTCTGCCGGGTTCTGCGCGTTATCCGCCGCATTGCCTGCCGTACTGTTCTGTGTGCCAGTACCGCCGGTACTGTTCTGACTGCCGGTACCGTTTAAAATATTTTCCGTACCGGATACCAAAATATTCTGGGTTGCTCCGGCTCCGGTATTGATAATAACCTTTAAGGACGGAAGCACATCTTCCATGGTTTCATAAAACATCCGCTGCTTTGTGACTTCCGGATATTTGGCGTATTCCGCATACATTTTTTCAAACCGCGCCACCTGACCGTTCGCTTCGTTGATCCGCGCCTGTTTGGTTGCTTCGGCCTCCTGCAGGATCCGGTCCGCCTCCGCTTTCGCGGCCGGCAGCTTCTCATTTTTGTATTTTTCCGCATTGTTTAATGCGGTATCCTTCCCCTGCTTGGCCGTTTCTACCGCCTTAAACGCCTCCATAACCTCGGTTGTGGGCGGCTCCGCGTCCTGAATGGTGATATTGACCAGAGAAAGCCCCAGGTCATAGGTTTCAAGCTGTTTCGTGATCATATCCTTGATCGAAGCCTGGATCTTGCTTTTTCCGGTTGTCAGCACATCGTCCACCAGAGAGCTGCCGATTTCCGTTCGGATGCAGCTCTGCGCGATATTCCGCAGGATTTCTACGGGGTCGCTGGAGGAATACAACATTTTAATGGGATCAGTGACCTGATATTCCACAAAGAAGTCCACATTGACAAAATTATAATCATTGGTGATCATCAGGGATTCTTCTTCCACGGTTTCGCCGGTCTCCAGATCATAGCCCAGCGCAAAACCCTGGATCGTGGTATCCACCTTTCGTACCGATTGGATAAACGGTATTTTAAAATGCAGTCCGGAATCGGAAACCGTGGTGGCGTTGCCGAATGTCAGCAGTACGGCCTCCTCCTGTTCCTTCACCTGATACGTGGCATTAAAGCCGCATAAGATGAGAAAAAGCACAAGTATGATGATGAGTGCGATCTTCCCGATCTTTTTTGGATTCAAATTTACTTTGATATTCTGAAAATCCATAAGAACCTCCGTTTCACTTTGAAATATTTAACTGGTTTTTGGACGAATTATATATGATTCCTGAAAAAATATCAATATCTTTTCACAGCAAACATTGATTTTTTGCCGAATTAAAGGTATACTTAGTGAACGGAATGAAAACAAGTGAAAACAGCAGGCAGGAAGGAGAAAATAATGATTCGATTAAGCGAGACAGGCGCGTATCTGGTTGACGGCACGAAGGTAGTGGAGTGCGGCAGTGAAGCGCAGGTAAGACAGGAACTGGGCGGCAGATATCTGGAACCGGCGGAAGCTGCGAAGAATACCATGGCGTATGGGATTTTGAAGGCGCACAATACTTCCGGCAATATGGAGAAGCTGCAGATCAAGTTTGATAAATTGACTTCCCACGACATCACATTTGTGGGTATCATTCAGACGGCACGGGCATCCGGACTGGAGAAGTTCCCGATTCCCTATGTGCTGACGAACTGTCATAACAGTCTGTGCGCGGTAGGCGGTACGATCAATGAGGACGACCACATGTTCGGACTGACCTGTGCGAAGCGGTACGGCGGCATTTATGTTCCGCCGCATCAGGCCGTGATCCATCAGTTCGCGCGGGAGATGCTGGCAGGCGGCGGCAAGATGATCCTGGGATCGGACAGCCATACCCGTTACGGCGCTCTGGGTACCATGGCGATGGGCGAAGGCGGACCGGAGCTGGTAAAGCAGCTTCTGGAACAGACTTATGATATCAATATGCCGGGCGTGATCGGTATTTATCTGGAAGGAACGCCGGCAAAGGGCGTTGGCCCGCAGGATGTGGCGCTGGCGATTATCGGAGCCGTATTTGGCAACGGCTATGTGAATAATAAGGTAATGGAATTTGTGGGACCGGGCGTTTCCAATCTGAGCGCGGATTTCCGGATCGGAATTGACGTTATGACGACTGAGACCACCTGTCTGTCTTCTATCTGGAGAACAGATGAGAAGATTGCGGAATGGTATGACATTCACGGCAGAAGGGAAGACTACCGGGAACTGAATCCGGGTGACGTGACCTATTATGACGGCATGGTTTATGTGGATTTAAGCGCCGTTAAGCCGATGATCGCAATGCCGTTCCATCCCAGCAATACATATACGATTGAAGAAGTAAACGCGAATCTGGCGGACGTGCTGGCGGATGTGGAAAAGCGCGCGCTTGTCAGTCTGGACGGCGCGGTGGATTATTCTCTGCAGGACAAGATTGTAGACGGAAAATTTTATGTGGAGCAGGGGATCATTGCCGGATGCGCGGGCGGCGGTTTTGAGAATATCTGCGCGGCGGCGGATATCCTGAGAGGAAAATATATCGGTTCTGACGCCTTTACGTTAAGCGTATATCCGGCTTCTACGCCGATCTATATGGAACTGATCAAGAACGGCGCGGCAGCAGATCTGCTGCAGTGCGGCGCGATCCTGAAGACTGCATTCTGCGGTCCCTGCTTTGGCGCAGGAGATACGCCGGCAAATAATGCGTTCAGTATCCGCCATTCTACCAGAAACTTCCCGAACAGAGAAGGCTCCAAGCTGCAGAACGGTCAGATTGCTTCGGTAGCGCTGATGGATGCCCGTTCCATTGCGGCTACGGCGGCAAATCGAGGCTTCCTGACGCCTGCGACCGATCTGGATGTGGAATATACCGGACCGAAATATCATTTTGACAGCAGTATTTACGCGAACCGCGTTTTTGACAGCAAGGGTGTTGCGGATCCGTCCGTAGAGATTCAGTTCGGCCCGAACATTAAGGATTGGCCGAAGATGCCGAAACTGCCGGAGAATCTGGTGCTGAAGATCGTATCGGAGATTCACGATCCGGTTACGACTACGGATGAACTGATCCCGTCGGGCGAGACGTCTTCCTATCGTTCCAATCCGCTGGGACTGGCAGAATTTACGCTGTCCAGAAAAGACCCCGCCTATGTCGGACGTGCCAAGGAAGTGCAGAAAGCGCAGAAAGCAGTCGAAGAAGGAAAGTGCCCTGCGTCCGCATTGCCGGAAGTAAAGGCCGTGATGGATACCATTAAAGCTTCTTATCCTAATGTCAATAAGACAAATGTGGGATTTGGCAGTACCATTTACGCAGTAAAGCCGGGCGACGGTTCCGCGCGTGAACAGGCGGCCTCCTGTCAGAAAGTATTGGGCGGATGGGCGAATATCGCGAAAGAATACGCGACCAAGCGGTACCGTTCCAATCTGATGAACTGGGGCATGCTTCCATTCTTATATGAAGAAACAGAACTGCCGTTTAAAAGCGGAGACTATATTTTCGTGCCGGAAATTGCGAAGGCAATCGCGGAAAAAGCGGAAACCGTCCATGCCTTTATCGTAAAAGACGGCGCACTGACGCCGGTAGACTTTAAACTGGGCCAGATGACGGATGATGAGCGGCAGATCATTCTGAAAGGCTGTCTGATCAATTTTAATAACAAGCAGTTATAAAGTTATAAAAAAAGAAATAAGTTTTGCAGAAAATGATCCCGAAACGGCGGAGTTCCTCTGAGCCGGAGCGGGATCATTTTTGTAAAGCCCGCATATTATTTACCCTTCCCTTTCTGTGGTATAAGATTACACAAAAACAAAAATAAATTTTTCTATTTACAATTCCTTTGAAAGCGAGTAAAATGCACATTCGGACAGGGGTTTGTGCGGACGGCGGCGCCATGGACTCCGGACGGAAATCAGCCGCTTAGAAACGAGGTAAAAGCTTGAAGGAATTATTTCACAATACGTTTCCCTATTTTAAAAAGTATTTATGGATCCACTGTATATGCTATCTGCTGGGTATGCTGCGTATGGTCATTCTGCTGATGGAGCCGCAGATTCTGTCACTGATCGTCGACCGGGTTATCAATCCTGCGTTCGGGGCCGCATCGGTGGAAAACAACAGTTTATTCGCGTTTATCATCGAAGATGTGCCGATCGACGACTATAAGACCATCCTGATCCGGCTGGTCAGCGTGCTGCTGGTCATGATTGCGGTTTATGTGGTTTCGTTCTATGCGCGCTGGCATCTGGCGCATTATTTCGGGATCAAGAGCGAGCGGGAAATGCGTCATGACGCGCTGGATAAGCTGAACGGCTCCAGTGCGGAATTATTGAAGGGGTATACGGCAGGGGAATTGCTGACGATTGCCAATTCCGATCCGGTGAAACTGAAAACGCTGTATACCGATTATATTCCCAGACTGTTGGATCCCATTGTATATATCAGCGTCGCGGCAGTGTATCTGTGCAGGCTGAGCGTGTGGCTGATGATCTTCCCGTTTATTACCGGTCTGTGTTATGTATTCGTTACGCGGCGTTTTATCCGCAGGAGTAAAATGTACTGGGATCAGCAGTGGCTGCGGGGCTCTGAACTGACGACAGAGATTCAGGAAGCGATTTACGGCGTTCGTACGATCAAGGCGTTTGCCCGGGAAGAATATGAGACCAGTCTGTTTGAAAAACGGAATCTGACGCTGCGGAATACGATGTATGAGTTCGGTGATTTCCGCGCCAATTTCAATATGATGTACTCCGGTATTCAGAATGCGCTGTATATCTGCAGTATGATCTTTGGCATTGTGCTGTCTGTCAACATGAGCATGACAAACGGTGAATTTACCAGTTTCCTTACATATTTAATGATGATCGCCGGACAGTTTGTCGGTATTTCCAATGGCCTGGGCGAAATGCAGAACAGTGTGGTATCCAGTCAGCGTTTATTCGGGCTGCTGAATCTGACCGATTATGAAAAAGACGCTTACGGAACCGAAGAAGTGGGGGATAAACCGCATATCTGCTTGGATCATGTTTCGGCGTATGTACGCGACTATGGCGTAAAGAGCCGGGAACTGATCTCGGATATTACGCTGGATATTCCCTATGGAAAGAAAATCGGGATCATGGGTAAGACCGGAAGCGGCAAGTCCATTCTGCTGCGGACGATCCAAACCTTCCTGGAAGCGACCGGCGGACAGATCACGATCGACGGAAAAGATATCCATGAATACAGAAGAAGCAGTGTGCGGCGGAAATTCGGCTATGCGATGCAGGATGTATTCCTGTTTTCCAATACCATTGAGTCCAATATCGCATTTTACGATCCGGATGCGCCGGATGAGAAGGTTATGCGGTACGGGAAAGCTGCGGAAGTCGATGAATTTGCCCTGAAAATGCAGGACGGCTATCAGACCATTGTCGGTGAAAAAGGCTTTGGACTTTCCGGCGGTCAGAAGCAGCGGGTTTCGATCGCGCGCGCCATGTTAAAGGAAGCGCCGGTTCTGGTTTTGGATGACTGTACCAGTGCGCTGGATTTTGAAACGGAGAAAAAGATCTTTGCCAATATTAAGGAGATCTGCGGAGATAAAACGCTGCTGATCGCAACGCATCGCGCCAGTGCCTTAAAAGATATGGATGAAATTCTGTTTCTGGAAAACGGCCGGGTAGCAGAGCGGGGAACCCATGAGGAACTGATGGCGCTGCATGGCAGGTATGCGAAGATTTATGAGCGTCAGGTCGGCGAGGAGGTGGCAATGGATGAGTAGAAATCTTTATTATGAAGATGAAATGATGGAGCGAAGCTTCAATTTTGCCATGATCCGCAATATTTTGCAGTACGCGAAGAAGTATAAGAAGACTTATGCGCTGGTTATGGGGTTCCTGGTTCTGACCAGTGTGCTGTCCATGCTGCCGGCATATTTAAACATGCAGATCATTAACCGGGTGCTGCCGAAAGATGGAGAGCTGCTGCCGAATTTCAAGATCAGTGCGGTTATCATTATTTCCATCTGGAGCACCGTTATCATCGGCCAGGTTGTGGCAACTTACATTAACAACCGGGTAACGCTGCGCCTGGGCAACAGTATTGTCTGTGAACTGCGGAAGGATATGTTTGACAAACTGATGCAGCTGTCATTTGATTACTATGACAGCCGTCCGTCCGGCAAGATCCTGGTGCGTATCACGACTTACTGTGATGAGATCACGCAGATTTTTGTGGATCACCTGACGAATATCATTATGAATCTGTTTAACATGATCTTTACGCTGGTATTTGTCTGCTTTACGGAGATCCGTCTGATGGGCTGGGTAATGCTGGTTGAGCTGCCGATGCTGGTGATCGTATATATTCTGATCCGGAACCTGCAGCGATGTGCCCGGATCACCCGGAATAAAAACAGTAACCGGACCGCATTTGTGGCAGAGGATATTAACGGAATTGATGTTATTCACGCATTTAACCGGGAAGATTTAAACGGAGATATCATTTATAACCTGACGGATCAGTGTACGAAGGCATTCATGATGGAGACGCATTTCCGGGAAGCCATTTTCCCTATGTCTCACGGTATCATCCGGATCTGCTGTATGATCGTGATTTATGTAGCGTCATTTTTAATGATCCAGTCTGATCCCACAACGCTGAACCTGGGTGTGATCGTCAGTGTTACCACCTACATGCAGACATTTGCGGAGGCGGTATTCAACCTGTGCCAGCGGTTCCAGAATATTACGACCTTGACTACCAATCTGGAGCGTATTTTTGAACTGATGTATGAGGAACCGGCGATTCAGGATAAAGCGGATGCGAAAGAGCTGCCGCAGATTACCGGTGCAGTGCGGTATGAGGATGTGACATTTTCGTATCTGGAAGGCGAGCCGGTGCTGGAGCACGTGAATCTGGATGTAAAGCCCGGAGAAATGATCGCGCTGGTAGGGCCGACCGGAGCCGGAAAGACTACGATGGTCAGTCTGTTAAGCCGGTTTTACGACTGTCAGGGCGGCCACATTTATGTAGACGGGCATGACATTAAGGAAGTGACGCTCGAATCTCTGCGCAGGCAGGTGGCGACGATGATGCAGGATACCTTCCTTTTCAGCCGTGAGATTATTGAGAATATCCGGTTTTCAAAACCGGAAGCGACAGATGAGGAATGCATGGAAGCGGCGAAAAAGGTATATGCGCATGATTTTATTATGCAGATGCCGAAGGGGTATCATACCGTCCTGACCAAGCAGGGCAGTGAACTGTCCGGCGGTCAGCGTCAGCTGATCTCTTTTGCGCGGATGATCCTCGCGGATCCCAAGGTCATTATTCTGGATGAGGCGACCAGTAATATTGACTCGGATACAGAGGCGCAGATTCAGGAGATGATGCATACAGTGCTGAAAGGAAGAACGAGCTTTGTGATTGCGCACCGCCTTTCCACGATCCAGAAAGCAGACAGAATCCTGTTTATCGATGAGAAAGGCATTGTAGAGGCCGGCAGCCATGAGGAACTGATGGAAAAGAAAGGCAGATATTATCAGCTGGTGCAGAAACAGAACGGCTGAGATACAGAAAAACAGAATCATTGCGAATGATAAAAAGGACAGCTGCTTATGTTTGCGGCTGCCCTTTTTATATGGAAAATAACTCTTAGAATGGAATCAGGATAACAGACCGTATGTTTGATAAAGGTGGCTCCTGATCTCCCGGTTGGCGGCAGCAGCGGCAATGTCCGCGGTTCTTCCGTCCTGCTGCAAACGTAAAATCAGTCGGCCGAGAAGGTCAGCACCCTGCTCAAGCCCTTCTTGTAATCCTTGTTCAAGTCCCTGCTCGTGCCCCTGTTGGAGCCCCTGGGCAAGTCCTTCCTCCATGGCTTCCAGCCTGATCGCGACGCTCCAGTTACACATATTCATCACCTGCCCTTCTAATTCAGAATGCATTGCAATCCGAAATTCTGTTGTTAAAATATCCCTTTTTTCTTCAAAAGATAATGCGGTTGAAAATAAAACGCTCAGCAGTCGGAGCAGAGGGGCGGATTCGTCCGCCGGAGGTATCTGAGCCGGCAGGCCGACAATGACGACCCGCATTAAGTCGTAAGCACTGTTATCCTTCGGCTGCCCAAACAACTCGTGGCAATCCAGACGATATTCGTATATCGTATTGGCAATTCGCTCCGGCGCGCACAAGATCAGCCAGATGGAGTATACCTTTTGGATATCCTCATAGTGGGAATCGGAAAAGATCCGGTTTTTCTGAAAAGAAATCAGGCGCGCGTCGTAATAAATTCCTCTGGGCGTGATCCGGCAGGCCGGCGAAAGGCGGTTCTGCGCCTCGACATCGAATATGATCCCGGAACGTCTGTGCTCATTTTCCGAGACGGGGAGGCGTGCGGACGAGAGAATGTCAAAGGTAACGGTGCCTTCACCCGGAATGGTATTCTCTGTATTGTGGCCGAAAATCGCGGAATTGCTCTCACCGGGCAGAATGGAAACTGCGGAGATCTGCGGATCGGCTTCAAGCAGCGGCAAAATCTCTTTTGGGGACATACCCGCAAACTCGGATACGGTTCCCGCCAGAATGTGAGCCAGAATCTGCCTGTCCGCGAGAAGCTGTTTCGCACAGGCATCATAACGGACATCTGCATTGGCAGCTTTTAAATTGTGGTAAAGATTATCATTCAAGTTTATTGCCTCCTTAATTATAATATAAAAACGGGGAAAAGTCAATTTAAAAATTTATTAAAATAAGCATAAATATACGAATAAATAAAAAACAAATAAGAAATAGACGGAAAAGGATGATGAGGGATCACATAATGAGTATATAATAAATAATATAGAATATATCATATTGAATGTCAATATCAAAATGAGAAAAACTTGAAAATATATTCTTATGCATGTATAATAAAGAGTACTTAAAAAATGTAAATACAGATCAGAAAGGAGAATACGTATATGGACACAGCATTGCTGAAAGATATTCTGGAGAAACTGGATGCGGTTAACCGGGAAAGCGCGTATCTGAAAAATGTACTGGACAATATGGAGAAGCTTCCGGCAGACGGCGATCCGGAGATCATCACTCAAAAGATCGTGTCGCTGGAGCATATCGTTTCCTGCAGGGAAACAACCAACCAGCAGATGATCGCGGCTTACTCCAAAGCCCTGCAGGTGATTTCGGAAACAATGTAAGCATTATTAAAAGAGATTGTGCAAAATAGTTAAAAATGTTTGCACAATTCTTTTTTTTCCAAAAAATTATAGTGAAAATGACGAAAGATTGGGTTGCATTTGTCCAAAGTAAATGTTAAAATAGAGAATTAGATAAGACTATAGTCATATAAGGAGGTAGATTTATGCAAAAAAGTGTAAAAAGAATCTTTACGCTTTTCCTGTCATTGATCTTCGTGCTGACCGGAGCAATGGCGGCATTTGCGGAAGTATCGGAATCGGATTTCACGGTTTCAGTGGATACGAATAAAGATACATATGCGGATGGGGATGAGATTGGACTGCAGATCGGGATTGATAATCAGTCCAATGCAACTGTTACGAAAGTGGAGTTGACTTATAATATACCGGATGAACTGAAAGATAAGATCCCGGGATATGACAAGCTGCCAACAGTTTTAAACGGTCTGGAGGCAGGAGCAAATGTAATCTTTAGTAACTTGAGCCAGCTTTCACAGCCGGCGAATCCGGATGATAATCAGCCGGGAGACGGAAATGATCCTGCAGTAAAGCCGGGAGACGGCGATGGGACAGGAAATCCGGCACAGACAAGCGATGCGCCTACGATGCTGATCTGGGTAGCAGTATTTGCGGCAGCAGGTACACTGGTCGTTGTCGGATATAAGAAGAAATGGCTTCGCAAGGGTATGTCCGCTCTGCTGACAGTTGCTATGGTACTGAGTATGGTGGGGATTGTTTCATCAACTGAGACCTATGCGGCGTCACCGGATCGGGAAAGCGGCAGAGCTGTTGTACATGATCCCAGTATTGTAAAAGAAGGCGATACTTATTATGTATTCGGTTCTCATCTGGCATGGGCGAAGTCTACCGATTTAAAGAACTGGACTCCTTTTACTAATAATATTAACAGAGATTATGAGACTTTATTTGCTGCGGAAGCTGCATGGAGCAGGAAGGCAGATTCGAACTACCAGTTAGCAACTCCGGGTGCAGCAACGAATATGTGGGCGCCGGATGTTATCTACAACGAAGCAATGGGCAAATGGTGCATGTATATGAGTATCAATGGTCCACGGTGGAATTCGACGATCTGTTTGCTGACGGCAGATCATCTGGATGGAAACTGGACCTATGTAGGACCGGTTATTCAGTCCGGTATGTCTGTGGGATTCGGTCCGACCTTTGATTATACCAAGGTAACGGGAGAGACAACCGTGAACAGCCGTTATACTAATGCGGTTAAATACGACCGATACGGCCGCCCAAATCCGACCATTGAGCCGCACGCGATCGATCCCTGCGTTACCTATGATGAAGACGGGAACCTGTGGATGAGCTATGGATCCTGGTCCGGCGGTATCGGTCTGATCCGTCTGGATAATAAGACCGGATTACGGGACTATAATACCAAATACGCAAGTAAATCAAGCGTGTCTGATCCGTATACCGGATATAAGATTGCCGGCGGTAATGAGAGAAGCGGTGAAGCATCTTATATTGAGCATATCGGAGATTACTATTATCTGTTCGTTACCTATGGCGGCTTGGCTGCCAATGGCGGATATAATATGAGAGTGTTCCGTTCCAAAGAGATCACGGGGCCTTATGTGGATGAGAACGGAGAAGACGCCAGATACCCGATGGCAACCGGCGATCCGGGATCCAGCGATGCCGGCAATACCAACGGGCATGTCGGAAACCGTCTGATGTCCTATTATAAGTGGAGCTTCATGGACTACGGTTATGTAGCGGAAGGTCATAACTCCGCATTTGTAGATAGTGACGGCAGAGCCTATGTGGTATATCATACAAGGTTTAATAACAATACGGAATGGCATCAGGTAAGAGTGCATCAGTTATTCCTGAATGAAGACGGATGGCTGGTTGCGGCGCCGTTTGAATATACCGGCGAATCACTGCCAGAGAAGATTACGACAGCGCAGATTGCCGGCGTATATGAGACGTTATTCCAGACGGGAACGGATTTTGCGAATGTGGAATGTGTAGAAGGCGTGGAACTGACTTTTGCCGAAGACGGGACCATTACCGGAGACAGAACCGGTACCTGGAAGCAGTCGAAAGAGGGTTCTCCTTATGTAACCCTGAAGTTAGGCAATACAACTTATAAGGGTGTGTTCTTAGAGCAGAAGAAAGAAGGAACCGATGAAACCGCGACTGTATTTACTGTTTTAGGCAGCGATGAAATCAGCGTATGGGGATATCGTTACGATTTTACAGATGAAGACAGAGTTGAGGCAGCAGGTGAGAAACTGGAAGTTCCGATGGGTGCGGTCAGCAGCTTTGCATTACCGACTTCCGGCGCTTATGGGACCACCATTAAATGGGAATCCTCCAATCCGGCTGTCCTGACTGCAGAAGGTAAGGTTACAACACCGGCCGAAGATACAGAAGTAACCTTAACGGCAACGATTACTTATGGTGAGGCAACGACAAAGGTTTCTTATACGGTTAAGGTATTTGCAGAACATGACGGCGCATATAAAGTTGCGGAATTCTTTACTGATAAGCCGCAGGATCTGTCTTATGTGGAGGTAAAGAATCCGGTTGTTACTGTTTCCGGTTCCAAAGATATTACCTATGCTGGAAAAGCTTACACGCTTGGGGTAACTGCGAAGATTACCTGTGAGGAAAGAACGCCGAATACTTATACATATCGGAATCCGTATAACCGGAATGTAACTGCCGGACTGCCGATTTACAACGGCGTGTCGATCAAATTTAAGGCACAGCGTACCGGGGCAGCATTGGATTTCGTAAGTAATATCTTCAGATTTAATGAAAAGGGAGCCAATAACGGATTATGGTTTAACGGCGGCTCTTATCTGGGATATAACATCGGTACGCTTATAGATAATGATCCGGAAAAAGGTGTTTATTATGATGCAAATGTATATAATGCTACATATGATGCTCCGTTAAAATGGACGGCCGGAAAAGACTTCCTTGGGACAAAAGAAGTTGAAGTTGAAATCAAGCTTTTCAGAACTGGGTTTGAAGTTTATTTTGATGGTGAACTGGCCTATACGCAGGATGATGTCGGCGAAAAAATCCCGGGCAGTATTGGTGCGGGAGATCCGTATGCAGAAGCTATGAGCTATCTGAATCATACTGCAGATGAATTAAACTTTGGTAAGGGCGCATTTGATTGGAATACACCTTTCAACGGAACCATCAGTGATGTGGAACTGTGGGTAGAAGCAGTTGAGAAGGCAGATACTTCAGGCTATGAGTATTATGAAGACTACAACAATCTGTCGGATACCGGATGGACTTCACCGAATGCACAGGGCTACTTGAAATTGGAAAATGATGGGGACGAACATGCATATTATGTTGAGTTTGCTCCTCCTGCTAAGGAAAATTCCAGAGCTGCGTATACGACATTTTCAGGTCTAAACTTGGACGATTCTTATACTGTAGAAGCCGATGTAAAATTAACAGCTGGCAATGATCAGACGACAGAATTTGCAATAACTGCCGGTAATAGTACATATATGGCAGATAATCAGGGTAAGAGAAATGCCAATAACGGTATTGAGTCTGGATATATTTTGAAACTGTCTTCGGAAAAGAGTACAACATGGAGTATTGTTGGTACAAATGATACTGTTGTAATTCCGAAGGATACCTGGGTTCATATCAGTGCAACTGTTGATAAGACGACCGGTAAGGTTACAGTGAAGATTACAAATGGTGATACTACTCTTTATACTGGCACTGTTACAGTCAATGGCGAAAGCAATGATGTTACCGGCCTCTATGTAAGAGGTGGACGTTACAATTCTGTTACAGCAGTAGATAATGTAACCGTGAAGAATAATGGCTCTTCGGTAACGCCGGATCCGGGACCGACTGATCCCGATCCAGATGAACCCGATCCAGATCAGCCAGATCCGGATGAACCCGATCCGCAACCTACAACGGAGACACTCACGGGAACAGGATGGTGGACATGGAATCCGGGAACAGTATCCACTGAACAGAAATTGGAAGGAGACGGTATCTGGTAGTATACTGTTAAAGTAGATAAAGCCAGCGATCAAAACATCCTTGTAGTACAATTGCATGACGAAGCTTCTGCTGTAAAGTGGATAAATGCAGGTTCCTATGGAGTTGGATTTGGAGACGTAGCAGTTACTGGAGGTATTACAGCTAACTATGATGCAGTAAAGGCTGGAAGTACTTGGACAGTGACTATACAACGTGTAGGTGATAAGATTACCATTGAGTATTATAATATGACGGACAGCACTGAATTTGTAACATATTCGGTGGATGCAAGTAAATTAGAAGGTTCCGTCTATGCGCGTGTAGCGGCACAATATGGTACATATGAGCTAAGTTTTAATAGCATTTCTACTAAATCAGAAAGTCTTGCAGGAACAGGATGGTGGACATGGGATCCGGGAACAGTATCCACTGAACAGAAATTGGAAGGAGACGGTATCTGGCAGTATACTGTTAAAGTAGATAAAGCCAGCGATCAAAACATCCTTGTAGTACAATTGCATGATGAAGCTTCTGCTGTAAAGTGGATAAATGCAGGTTCCTATGGAGTTGGATTTGGAGACGTAGCAGTTACTGGAGGTATTACAGCTAACTATGATGCAGTAAAGGCTGGAAGTACTTGGACAGTGACTATACAACGTGTAGGTGATAAGATTACCATTGAGTATTATAATATGACGGACAGCACTGAATTTGTAACATATTCGGTGGATGCAAGTAAATTAGAAGGTTCTGTCTATGCGCGTATAGCGGCACAATATGGTACATATACCACAGATTTTGCTCAATTAGCATAACTTGGTACGACTGTATCAACAATGTGATTTCTGAAAAATAATAGAATCCTCCTATGACAGACATGTCAGAAAAACAGATCTGTTATGGGAGGATTTTTTTGTGTGTAAAATAATACTCGACAAATAGCCGGCATACCGATATAATCTAATCAAATACAGTGAATGGAGAGTATCATGCCAAAGGAAATCGAAAAATACGATCCGCAGACAGGATTGCCGGAGAATAAAGAATATCTGGAACGAGGATTGCCGCCTTATCTGCTTACATCGATTGAAGCTATGAAAAAGTCCTGGGAATTGGAAGACAGCGGACAGACAGATTATCATTGGGATATCTATTGGTGCGATCTGAATGCAGATATAAATTCTGCGGAAGTGGATCAGTTGATTTCTTCTGAACAGGCTTGGTATCTGAGAAGAAAATATTTAAGGATGGAGAAGGAATGGTGATGAGATGATCGATTTTACAAATCTCCCAGTGAAGAAAAAGGCATATGCCGGAGCGAACGGCAGTAAGATTTCTGTTGTATACAATGGAGAATTATATATGCTAAAATTTCCGGTTCCGCCTGCCAGAAATAAAGAAATGAGTTATACAAATAGCTGTATATCTGAATATATCGGCTGTCATATTTTCGAATCTGTTGGGATTTCGGTACAGGAAACTTTGCTTGGAACTTACACAAAGAACGGAAAAGAAAAACTGGTTGTCGCCTGCAAAGATTTTACTTCCTCCGGCATTGTCCTTCAGGATTTTGCGTCGATCAAAAATACGATTATTGATTCCGCGCACAATGGATATGGTACGGAGCTTTCAGATATTTTGCAGACAATAGAGGAACAGAGTGTGGTACCGCCGGAAACATTAAAAAAATGGTTTTGGGACATGTTTATTGTAGACGCATTCATTGGTAATTGGGACAGGCATAATGGAAACTGGGGATTTCTGTATGAGACTGATACAGACCAAATGACTTTGGCACCGGTTTATGATTGCGGAAGCTGTCTTTTCCCACAGGCAGATGAAACAATTATGAAAAGAACCATTGCGGAACAGACAGAGCGGGATCTCAGAGTTTTCGAAATCCCCTTGTCAGGGATTCGGATTGACAATCGGAAAATCAATTATTTTTCATTTTTATCGTCTTTAGAAAATCCCGATTGTAATCAGGCGTTGGAGCGTATTGTCCCCAAAATTGATATGGAAAAGGTTTACACGATCATTGATGAGATTTCCTGCATTTCTGATTTGCAGAAAACTTTTTATAAGGGCATTCTGACAGAGCGCAAAGAGAAAATTTTGGATTTTGCTCTATGTAAATTGAAATCTTTGTGATAAAATATACAATATGAAATGCGGAATGAAAAATAAAAGAGAAAAGAGGTAGCAAAAATGATAACACAAATGGATCAATATCTGTTTGGCCAGGGCACGCATTATGAGATTTACCACAAGCTGGGGGCGCATTTGGAAGAAAAGAACGGAACAGACGGCGTGAATTTTGCCGTGTGGGCGCCGAAAGCAAAGGCGGTCAGCGTAGTCGGTGAATTTAATAATTGGGATCCGAAAGCCAATCCGATGAAGAAACTGGGAGACGGCGGCATCTGGGAGTTGTGGATTGCCGGGAATCTGGAAGGGGAGTTATATAAGTATTGGATCGATGGCGCGGACGGGCAGGAGCATTATAAGGCAGATCCGTACGCGTTTGGCGCGGAGCGGCGTCCGGGAACGGCGTCTGTCGTAACCAATATTGACGGATATCACTGGAAAGATTCGAAATGGCAGGCTGCGCAGGTGAAGGCCAGAGAGAACACAGGGAAACCGATATCCATTTACGAGGTACACATTGGTTCCTGGAAGAAAGACTACAGTCTGAATGAAGATGGTTTTTATGATTACAGACGGGCTGCTGCGGAGCTGGCAGATTATGTAACAGATATGGGCTATACCCATGTGGAACTGATGGGAATTGCGGAGCATCCGTTTGACGGTTCCTGGGGATATCAGGTGACCGGATATTACGCGCCTACCTCCCGCTATGGAAGCGCAAAGGATTTTAAATATTTTGTAGATTATATGCATCAGAAGGGAATCGGCGTGATCTTAGACTGGGTACCGGCGCATTTCCCGAGGGACGCGTTTGGACTTGCCATGTTTGACGGTTCTCCGGTATATGAATATGCGGATACCCGGAAGGGTGAGCATCCGGATTGGGGAACGAAGGTTTTTGACTTTGAGAAAAACGAAGTTAAAAATTTCCTGATCGGCAATGCGCTTTACTGGATTGAAGAATATCATATCGACGGGCTGCGCGTGGACGCTGTGGCTTCTATGCTGTATCTGGATTACGGACGGAAGGACGGACAGTGGGTTGCCAATAAATACGGAGAAAACAAGAATCTGGAAGCGATCGAATTTTTCCGGCATTTAAGCAGTATTCTGGAGCGCCGGACTCCGAACGCGATGCTGATCGCGGAGGAATCCACAGCATGGCCGGATGTGACCAGAAGAGCGGAAGACGGCGGCCTGGGCTTTACTATGAAATGGAACATGGGGTGGATGCATGATTTTCTGGAATATGTAAAATTGGATCCGCTGTTTAAAAAGAATAATCATGACAAAATGACATTTGGCATTACCTACGCGTTCAGCGAGAATTTTATCCTTGTTTTATCCCATGACGAAGTGGTGCATCTAAAGTGCTCCATGATCAACAAAATGCCCGGATATCCGTCGGACAAGTTTAAAAATCTGAAGACGGCCTATACATTTATGATGGCGCATCCCGGTAAAAAGCTGCTGTTTATGGGACAGGAATTTGCTCAGCAGCACGAATGGGCGGAGGATATGAGTTTGGAGTGGCATCTGCTGCAGGAACCTGAGTATCGGGATGTACAGAATTATATGAAGCAGCTGCTGCATCTATACAAAAAGACGCCGGCGATGTATCTGGATAATGCGGGTTATGATACATTTCAGTGGATCAACTGCAGTGACGCAGGCAGAAGTACATTCAGCCTGATCCGAAAAGAGCCGGAGAGCTGGAAAGGCGCGCTGCTGTTCCTGTTTAATTTCACGCCGATGGAGTGGGGCGATTATGCGGTAGGTGTACCGCATGCGGGAAATTATAAGGTACTGCTGTCTTCAGTGGAGGAAGGCGCTCAGACCGTATATCAGTCTGTTCAGGATGAATGTGACGGTTATGCGGACAGGCTCAATATTCCGCTGCGTCCGTTTGAGGCGATGGTGCTTGCCATTCCCATGCCGAAGAAGCCGGCTTCGGGAACAGGCAGACGTCCGGCCGCTAAGAAAGCGGATACCGGAAAGAAGCAGCGGAAAACCCCTCAAAAATAAATAGATCTATATAGAATATAAGCATATTAACATATATTTGGGCGCTGAAATCAAAAAAATTTTTGTACGGTTATATGTAATCAAAAGTAAGAAAGTTGCAATTTATGGTGAGTTACCAACAAACCATAAATTGCAACTATTTTTTTTATGAAATTTATACTTTACAAAACATGAAACATCATATATAATAAGTGCACAGAATAAAACAACATAAATGAAGTATAAACCATGGAAGGAGATGATAAATGATTGATATAAAAATAATCTGTATGGTATGTGCTCTGATCATGGCATGTCTGATGGATCTGGAACGGTACGCGATTTCAAATCGTTTTCTGATCGGAACCGGGCTTTTAGGATTAGGGATCACCTTCTGTCAGGATGGCCTTTTTGCGGGAGCCGGACGGATCGCGGCATGTGTGATTTTAATTGCTGCTTTATTTCCGTTATTTGCGCTGCATGTATTGGGAGCAGCGGATATTAAACTGTTCGCGGTAATCGGATGCTATTACGGGATCGGCTTCGGCTTTCGGTGTATCTTATGGGCGTTTGCATTGGGAGGTTTTGTGAGTCTGCTTAAGATAATCCGGCAAAGAGAATTCCGGGCGCGGCTGATGTGGGCGTTCCGCTGGGGAGCGGAGCTGCTTCGCAGCGGGAAATTCAGGCCTTATCAGCATTTTTCCGGCCAGTATGAGCAGGATACGATACATTTTACATGGGTAATATTAGGCGGATTTTTTTTGACAATTTGGATGAGCCGGTAAAACGGAGAAAGGAAAAAAAGTGAAGGTATTAGGAATTTATGATGTGGATATGGAGTATGCGATCGCGTTTTCCAGTTACATATCCGGGAAGAAGGGGATCCCTTTTGAAATCAGGACATTTACAAAGAAAGAGGCGCTGCTTGCATACTGTATGACGAATGAACTGGAGATTTTGCTGATTTCAGCGCAGGTTATGGAAGAAGAATTTGAGGGATTGCCGGTGGCGCAGATCATTCTGCTGTCAAACGGAGAAGACAGTACGGCATTTCTGGAATATCCAAGCATCTATAAGTATCAGTCGGGAGACGGCATTATCCGGGAAGTTATGGCTTGCTATGCGGTTACGCATAACGGAACGGATCTGACCATACCGAGTGATACGGAGACCAGGCTGGTGGGGGTTTATTCTCCTGTAAAGGGGAGGCAGAAAACGGCGTTTGCGCTGGCGCTCGCGAATGTGCTGGGCGAGAGTTCGTCGACGCTTTATGTGAATCTGGAGATGTTCTCGGGATTCAGCAAGTGGATGGAACAGAACGAAAAACGGGACGTGGGAGACCTGATGTATTTTTATCTGCAGAACCCGATGAAACTGACGGCGCAGCTCCAGGCGACGGTGCTGTCCATTCACAATATTGATTATATTCCGCCGTTCCATTTTGGCGGAAGCGTGTATGATGTGGAGACCAGGCAGTGGATCGGACTGCTGCTGGGGATCATGAAGACGGGACTGTATGAGAATGTCGTAGTAGACGTTGGGGATTCCCTGGGAGACGTTCAGGAACTGCTTGCTGTGTGCCACCGGATTTTTGCGCCGGTCGATGATTCTTATTTATCACAGTGTAAGAAAAAGGAATTTGAAGAATTTTTATTCCGGACCGAATATGCGGAGGTGCTGGAACGGATTCAGTATGTGGAACTGCCCTGGGATGAGGCCAAAGGAGAAGAAGATTCGCTGGATGCGCTGTTTTTAGGATTTTATAACCGACAGGTGCGCAGAATCATTGAGCAGGAGGAAGCGGATGAATGCGGAAGCACTGTATGAACAGGTTTTAATGCGCTTGGATATGTCGCAGGAACCGGGAGAAGAAGCGGTATATGAAGTGATCGAAACGGTGCTGCAGAATGAGCAGAAAAACCGTTACCTGTCTGTCCCGGAGAAAAGGCGTATGCGGAAAAAACTGTATTATGCAGTCTGTGGGTTTGATATTCTTTCAGAACTGGCCGAAGACGACTCCATAACGGAAATCATGGTAAACGGATATCGGGATATTTATGTAGAAAAAGAAGGAAAAATTACAAAAACAGATCTGGAATTTTCTTCGGAAGAGCGGCTGCATGCCGTGATCTCGCAGATCGTGTCCAAGGTGAACAGGCGTGTCAATGAAAGCAGCCCGATCGTAGACGCCAGACTGCCGGACGGTTCCCGAGTCAATATCGTGCTGCCGCCGGTGGCGATTGACGGGCCGATCCTGACGATACGGAGATTCCCCAGAGAGCGGATTACCATGCGGCATATGATCGCGTGGAACAGCATTAGCAGAGAGGCTGCAGAGTTTTTAAAGCAGATGGTAAGGGCGCGGTACAATATTTTTATATGCGGCGGAACCGGTTCCGGCAAGACCACGTTTCTCAATGTGCTGTCTGAGTATATTCCTGAAGACGAAAGGATCATTACCATTGAAGATTCAGCGGAACTGCAGATCGCGCAGATTAAAAATCTGGTCCGGCTGGAGACAAAAGCGGCGAATGAAGAAGGCAGCAATGCGGTATCGATTCGGGATCTGATCCGGACGGCGCTTCGGATGCGGCCTGACAGGATCATTGTAGGAGAAGTCCGGGGAGAAGAAACGCTGGATATGCTGCAGGCCATGATGACAGGGCATGACGGCAGTCTGTCTACCGGCCACGCGGACAGCGCGGCGGATATGATGACTCGTCTGGAGACCATGGTCTTAATGGGTGCCAATCTTCCGCTGACTGCGATCCGGCAGCAGATTTCCATGGCGATCGACCTGGTTGTGTTTCTGGGCAGAATGCAGGATAAAAGCAGAAAAGTCATAGAAATCGACGAAGTGGAGCATGTGACAAAAAACGGCATTCAGTTAAGGAAGCTGTTCTGGCGAAACCAGACATTGGAGCGGATCGGCGATCTGCATAACAGGGAGAAGCTGCTGCGGTACGGAGGAGAAGATGCGTAAACCGAAAATGCGTAAACAGAAAAAGCCGGAGGAACAGCCGCTGTATCTGCTGTCAAAGAGAGAAAGGCTGGTTTGGTTTTTATCCGGTGCGGGCGTGCTGGGAATTTTGGGGTATACCTTTTATGATTGCTGGTACACGGCGGCGCTGATACCGATATTCTGGCATTTTGAGAAGAAGGCGGTTACGAAATGGAATGATCGGAAAAAACAGGATAGGATCGCCGGACAGTTTCGGGAGGCCCTGTTGGGAATGCAGGCGGCGGTTATGGCAGGCTATAGCGTGGAAAACAGTATCAGGGAAGCGTGGCGGGAATTACGTACACTGTATGGAGAGGAAGTATGGATCGTACAGGCATTTCAATCCATGGTGTATAAACTGCAGACGGGTCAGGCGGTGGGTAATGTAATGAAAGAGTTTGCCGAAAAAACCAATGTTGAAGAAATCCTGCAGTTTGCCCAGATTTTTGAGACGGCGAGAAAGACGGGAGGAAATCTGGCCGAGCTGATGCGGATCACCGGAGAGAATATCGGAGAACGGCTGGCAGCGATGCAGGAAATGGATGTGATCATGAACAGCCGCCGATATGAGCAGCGGATTATGGATTGTATTCCGATCGCGATCGTGATTTATGTCAGAACCGCGTCAGACGGGCTGATGGATATGCTCTATCACAATCTGGCCGGATATCTGATCATGACGGTCATTCTGGGAATTTATCTGACCGCGGTTTGGCTGGGCGAGCGGGTTACGAAAATCGAGGTGTAGCGATATGTGGAAATTACCGGATCTGTGCAGCCGTTTTTTATTACGGCATATTCTGCCATACGACAGGCTCCGGCAGAATCAGAAAATTTTACTCTGTATGCAGGCACTGTATCTGCGGGATGATGTATCTGACGATCTGGATCGATATTATGTACGAAAGATTTCCATATGGATTCTGCTGACAGGCGCAGCGGTTCTGCTGGCGGTGCTGAATATTGCGCAGAACAGAATTCTTTGGATCTTTGTGGGGACCAGTCTGACTGCAATGATCCTGGTGCGGCAGGATCAGAAATTATACCGGAGTATGAAGGAACGGGAATACCAGATGATCATTGATTATCCGCAGATCATTTCCGAACTGACGCTGCTTCATCAGGCCGGGATCAGTATTTACCAGACACTCTCCAGGATCGTGGCCCAATATGAAAAAAAGGGAAAGCGCAGGTACGCGTATGAAGAACTGAAGATCCTGGTGCGGCGGCTGGAACGGAACAGTCCGGAGGCAGAAGCGTTTTCGAGATTTGGGCAGCGCTGCCATCTGCATTGTTATATGAAACTGGCGAATCTGCTGACGCAGAATATGAAAAAGGGCAATAAACAGTTTGTCTATTTACTGCAGGCGGAAGTAATGGCAGCGTATGAGCTGAGAAAAAACCAGGCGATCAAGCGGGCACAGGAGGCGGAAAGCAAGCTGCTGCTGCCGATGGGGATTCAGCTGGTGATCGTAATGGCGCTGATTATGATCCCCGCAGTCAGTCAACTATCATTTTAAGGGAAGGAGGCTTAGCGATGCGTACATTATGGAAACAGTTTATGGAGGAAGAAGAGGCAATGGGCGTAATAGAAGTTATTTTGATCATCGTGGTTCTGGTAGGATTGGCGCTGATCTTTCGGACGCAGATCACTTCCATTGCCAATTCTCTGTTTTCCAAGATCAGAAATCAGGTGAGTTCGTTTTGATCAGAGACAGAACAGGGAGTGTGACGATCTGGGTTCTGCTTATTTTAGGAAGTGTTTTGAGTTTATTATTACTGGTTATGGCCGGGATCCGGATCAAGATTCAGAAAGTTACCGCTTCTCATATTGTGACGCAGGCTGTAGACGCCGATATGGCGAATTACTGCAGGGAACTGTTTGAAGACTATGGCGTGATGTTTTGCCTGGAAGATCAAACAGAAGGAGAAATCCTGAGCCGGCTGCAGCAGACGGACGCCTTACAGAAGGTTACGCTGGAAGATTGTCAGGTAAAAAAGACCTATGCACTGGATTTTGGCGCCGGAGCGTTCCGGCAGCAGGTCTGCAGCTATATGGAAGCGGTTGTGCCGGCGCAGGTGATCACGAAGCTGATCTCGGATTCTCAGTCGCTCCACAGATCGGAACAGACGGAAGCAGAAACGGTTTCGGAAGAGACGGAAGACCAGATGGACGAATTGTCTGAAATGGCGGAAGGCATTTATGAAGATCTGAAAAAACTGAAAGAAGCGGAAAATAAGCCCAGGCGCCGGCTGTCGGATCTGATCCGGGAACTTCAGGAGGCAGAAGCTGCCGGGGAAAAGTCCGACTGGGCAAAGGAATCTTATGAGATAAGCTGGCGGTGGCAGCATCTGATCATTGATGTTGTGGCGCAGAAACAGGCGCTGAGCCGGCTGTTGGTCCGGATGGAGGCTTACGAGGTGGCAGAAGAGCTGTTGGCGCAAAAGGAAAGCATATTGTCCGGGAAAACAGAAAAAGCGGATTTTATTTTGGAAAATAAGCAGTTATTGGAGAAGGTGCAGACTGGTGATCAGGAATTGCTGGAATATCTGCAGAAGTATAAGCCGGATGAAGAGGCGGATGTTTCTGAGGCTTTGGAAAAATTAGAACAGTTTCAGAATATCTATCAGGATTGGGATCGGATTGCGCTTCCTGCAAAGAAAGGATCAGAGGACAAAGATCTGCTGGGACAGTTAAAAGCGCTGCTGACAGAGGGAAAACTGGCTCTGGTGGCGGAGAATGTTTCGGAATTGTCAAATGCAGCCGTGGAATTCGGACAGCTTCCCTCTGAACGCCTGGCGGAAAGTGAGGAGATCACGGATTCGACTGTTTACCAAAAGGCGCTTTGCACCCAGTATCTGGCAGAATTTTTCGGCAATTACAGAGAGGCAAAACCGAATACCGCTCTCCGGTATGAACTGGAGTATGTATTGGGCGGAAAAGAACGGGATAAGGAGAATTTATCGGAGGCGGTAACGCAGCTGATCCGGATCAGAGAAGGGATTAATCTGATCTCCCTGCTTGCCGACAGTCAAAAGATGGCGGAGGCCGGAGAGCTGGCAGCCGTGATCGTGGGGTGGAGCGGGATTCCGGTTTTGCAGATGATCGTAAAAGGGGTTATTGTTGCCGTCTGGTCTTTTGCGGAATCCGTAATGGATGTAAAAAGCCTGATGGCGGGAAATCAGCTTGGGCTGATAAAAAGTAAGGACGACTGGCAGCTTTCGCTGGATCATGTTCTGGAAGTATCGGCGCAGAAACCGAAGGCGTCCAATGAGCAGAAAGGCATGACCTACGAACAGTATCTGCAGTGTCTGCTGTTATTACAGGATGATGAAATTTTATGGGGAAGGACGATGGACTTGATTCAATTTAATTTGCAGACCAGATACAACAGGAGTTTTTACTTTTATCAATGCATAGATACATTTCAGGTTTCGGCGGAATTCAGAATACAGGATCCATTTAATCTGGCGGATTCCTTTTCGGTTTCGCATACGCAGGGCTACACAGGGAGGTGATTGAAAATGCCCTTTCACGAGATAAAAACAGAGACTTTCTGTTTCTGCGAAAAAAAGATCCTGCATAGTCGCAGTACCCCTCTCCAAGTACCAAGGCCAAAGTATCTGACAGATCAAATTAAAAAATATAAGCGCCGTGAAAGGGTGTTTTCAATCACCTCCCGTACCGGAAGCATTACGCCGGAAGCTGCTCTGGTACTGCCATTGGTCTTATGTTTTCTTTTGGCAATTCTGCAAATATACTGTCTGTATACAGCCCGGATCAAAGTAGAAAACGCGATGATGGAGCTGGGCAGAGAATTGGGACGAAACTGGTATGTGCGGGAACGGAGCGAAAAGCTGGGAAAGACATGGCTGAATCTGTTGGAGAACGAGGACAGGCAGGAATTGAGTCAGGCTTTGGAAGGTGCGGTGACAGATTTGTATTTAGCCGGCAGACTGCAGGGAAAGACAGGAACCGCTTTATGGAGCAGTCAGGCGGTACAGGGGACCATGACGATGGTCGGTTCCGCCGTGAATGAAGAAGCGCAGTTTATGGATCTGCAGACAGATTATCAGTGGAAAATCTCTATATTGCCGGGACTGAAACAGACGTTTTATCAAAAACAATGGCAGCGGCATGCTTTGTGGCTTGGGAAAAGTCTGAGCAGCCATCAGGTAATCGTTTATATTACACCGAATGGGACGGTCTACCACATGAAGCAGGACTGTTCTTATCTGAAAAGCCGGATCCAAAAAGCTGCGGCTTCCGATATAGAAAACCGAAGAAACCAAAAGGGCGATAAATATGAGGCGTGCAGTCTTTGCAGGGGAGGAATCCTCAGTGGAATTTATGTGTATATCACAGAAGATGGAACCCGATTTCACATGGATATGTCCTGCAGCGCGCTAAAACGAAGCGTGATTGCGATCAGTCAGGACAAAGTCACAGGATTGAAGCGCTGCAGCCGATGTGGATTATAAGGAGGAAGATGTGATGCATACTTTGGAACATGCGCTGGTCATGCCGGTCGTACTCTCTGCGGTTCTTTCAGTCTGCAGTCTGGCGCTTTTTCTGCATGACCGTGCCTGCGTGGAAATATTGCGGGGAAGCTGGATTGAACAGGAGGAACTGAAGGAAGCCGATATGAAAGAGGCGCTGCAGGAACAGTTTCTTACGCGGCGGAAAGTACAGGTACAATTTGCGGACGACAGTCAACAGAAAGTAAATGTCAGTTCGGAAGACATGGAGCAGACCGTGTCTGTGGAGCGAGTTCCGGCAATCGAAAAACTGCAGCAATATCAGGTAATTTTTGACAGTGTGGAAGAAAAACTGAAGGAAGGAAATGGATGGAAATAGCGTACCGACGGGAAGGGAACAGCATATATGCCGTATTGCCGGCAAAAAGAGCGGAAGAAAAAGATCCGTATGCGATTCAGATGCTGCTCCGGAATCAGATACCGTTTGTAATTCCGCTTTCCGTCAGATATATCGATAACGATCCGTACTTATTATATCAGATCTCGAACCGACAATCATTGACTGAATTTTGCAGGGTTCAGAAGCTGACCGTGGATTGTTTGAAAAGATTCATAAGAAATCTGTGGAGCCTGACAGAAAAAATGCAGGACTTTTTTCTCAGTACAGAGACGATCCTGCTGATCCCGGAGCTGATCTTTATCACCAGAGACCGGGAAAAATTTGAGTTTTGTATCGATCCGTATGAATCAAAACCGTTTTTGAAGCAATTACAGGAATTGCTTCAGAATATGTTAAACTGGATTGATTATAATGATAAACAGGCGGTTACGTTTCTCTATGAAATACAGATCATGGCGGATCAGGGGCTTCCGACAAAGAAAGAACTGGAAGATCTGGGAAAAAAGATCTTCACGCCAAAAGCAGAGGCCTTTCAGCCGGAACAGGCGGTTCCCAAGCTGAGGGAGCAGGAGCTCTATCAGCGGAAAAGCTGGCGGATCCGGATAAAAGAATGGCTTCAGACAAAAAATAAGAAAAAACAGATTTCCATACCGGAACCGCCAAAACCGGAGCCTGTTTTACGGCAGGCCGAACAGGAACCGGAAGAAACCGTATTGCTGAACACAGAGATGCGAAACGGCAGCGCGATTGAGCTTTGGGATGCGGAGCAGAAGCTGCCTGTGGTCGTTCTCCCTTCAAGCGGCGGCCTGTTTGGAAAACAGACCGGCAGCGTGACAGCGGTAATTCCGGTGCCGACTGTGAGCCGGATCCACGGAAAATTGTATCAGGAAAAAGGAGTTTATTATGTGGAAGATCTGAATTCCATGAATGGAACCCGCCTGAACGGGGCGATGCTTGTTCCCTATAGCCGGGCAGAAGTGCATAGCGGCGATGTCTTACAGATCGGAGGCAGGCAATTTCGGATTACGCTGCCTATTGACAAATAGGCCGAAAAAGGATAAATTGATACTATATGGATTGACGGAAGAAGGAGAACAGAACGATGTGTAAGAAAACCTATTATTTGACTACGGCGATCGCGTATACATCAGGCAAGCCGCATATCGGAAATACGTATGAGATCGTGCTGGCGGACAGTATCGCGCGGTTTAAGCGAGCCCAGGGTTATGATGTCAGATTTCAGACCGGTACAGATGAGCACGGTCAGAAGGTGGAATTAAAGGCAGAAGAAAAGGGAGTTTCCTGCAAGGAGTTTGTAGATGATGTAGCCGGTCAGATCAAGACCATCTGGGATCTGATGAATACGTCTTATGATAAATTTATCCGGACTACGGACGAGGACCATGAACGGCAGATACAGAAGATTTTTAAGAAGTTATACGAACAGGGCGATATTTATAAAGGATATTATGAAGGCATGTACTGTACGCCCTGCGAGTCGTTCTTTACGGCCAGCCAGCTGGTGGACGGAAAATGCCCGGACTGCGGACAGGAAGTGCATCCTGCCAAAGAAGAGGCCTATTTCTTCCGTATGAGTAAGTATGCGGACCGATTGATCGAATATATCAATACACATCCGGATTTTATTCAGCCGGAGTCCAGAAAGAATGAAATGATGAATAATTTCCTGCTTCCGGGCCTTCAGGATCTGTGTGTATCCAGAACTTCTTTTCAGTGGGGGATCCCGGTTGACTTTGATCCGGGGCATGTCGTATATGTATGGATCGACGCGCTGTCGAACTATATTACCGGCCTGGGATACGACGCGGACGGGAATCATGGAGAATTATATGAAAAGTATTGGCCTGCGGATCTGCACCTGATCGGAAAGGATATCTTACGGTTCCATACCATTTACTGGCCGATCATGCTGATGGCTTTGGATCAGCCTTTGCCGAAGCAGATTTTCGGACATCCCTGGCTGCTTCAGGGCGACGGTAAGATGAGCAAGTCCAAAGGAAATGTGATCTATGCAGATGACCTGGTAAAGATTTTCGGCGTAGATGCGGTGCGGTATTTTGTGCTGCATGAAATGCCGTTTGAGAACGACGGCGTGATCAGCTGGGAATTGATGACGGAGCGTGTGAATTCCGATCTGGCCAATACAATGGGAAATCTGTTGAACCGGACCGTATCCATGTCTAATAAATATTTTGACGGCACTGTCACGGATATGGGCGTGTCAGAACCGGTAGACGAGGAATTGAAGGCGCTTGCGCTGGAAACTCCGAAAAAGGTGATCGGCCAGATGGACAGGCTTCGTGTCGCGGACGCGATCACAGAAATATTTACGCTATTTAAGCGATGCAATAAGTATATCGATGAAACGATGCCATGGGTACTGGCAAAGGACGAAAACCGGAAGGCGCGGCTGGCAACGGTACTTTATAATCTTGTAGAATGTATTGCCATTGGCGCAAGTCTGCTGGAATCCTTTATGCCGGAGACTTCCGCCAGGATTCTGGAACAGATCCGGGTGCCAAAGCGGACCTTAGAAGAAATGAAACAGTATGGACTGTATCCGTCCGGAAATAAAGTGACGGAAAAGCCGGAGATCCTGTTTGCCAGACTGGATGTCAAAGAAGTTTTGGAAGCAGTTGAGGCAATGAAGAAAACGGAAGCGGAGGTAAGTTATCCGCAGATCGAACCGAAAGCGGAGATTACGATAGATGATTTTGATAAAATTCAGATCCGGGTGGGAGAAGTGCTGCAGTGTGAGCCGGTAAAAAAAGCGAAGAAACTGCTGGTATCTCAGATCCGGATCGGAGATGAGGTCCGCCAGATCGTTTCCGGAATTGCCAACTCTTATAAACCGGAAGAAATGGTGGGGAAAAAGGTAGCAGTGATCACCAATCTGAAACCGGTGAAACTATGCGGTATTTTATCGGAAGGAATGATCCTGGCTGCCGGTGATGAAGAAGGAAATCTGTCTGTACTGACTGTGGATCGGGATATCATTGCCGGTTCGGAAATCTGTTAAGTTACAAAGGAAGGAGCAAAACTATGATTTTTGACAGCCATGCGCATTATGATGATGAAGCGTTTGATGAGGACAGAGAAACCCTGTTGGATGCGATGGAATCCCGGGGAATCGGTTATATTATCAATGTAGGCGCCTCTATGGATGGCTGCCGGGAGACATTGGGTTTAATTAAGCGTTTTCCTTTTGTATACGGGGCCTTAGGGTTTCATCCAAACGAAGTATCCAAGGTGACGGAAGATCAGTTCTTCTGGCTGAAACAGAATATTTTTACGCCGAAGATCGTGGCAGTCGGAGAGATCGGTCTGGATTATTATTGGAGTGAAAGTGAAGCTGTAAGAACGCTGCAGAAGGAATGGTTTGTGCGGCAGCTGGATCTGGCGCGGGAAAGCGATCTGCCCGTCAGCATTCACTCCAGAGAAGCGGCCCAGGATACGCTTGCGATCCTGAAAGAGGGAAATGCAGGGGATATCGGCGGCGTGATTCATTGTTTCAGCTATGGCGTCGATATGGCCAGAGAATTTCTGAATATGGGGCTGTATCTGGGAATCGGCGGTGTTGTTACCTTTAAAAATTCCAAAAAACTGAAAGAAGTTGTGAAATATATGCCGATGGATCGGATGGTGATCGAAACAGACAGTCCGTATCTGTCGCCGGAGCCGTTAAGAGGACAGCGGAACTCTTCGCTGAATCTGACGCATGTTGTAAATGAGATCGCGCAGATCCGGGAGATCGCGCCGCGGGAAGTGATTCAGATCACCAGGGATAACGCCATGCGCCTGTTTGAGATCAACAGGATGTAAGACTGCAGGAAATAAATATCGGAAAGGACCGGATATGGCGAATTTAGGAATACCTGGCAACACGATTGCCGTATTACAGAAATATCAGTTTGCGTTTCAAAAGAAATACGGACAGAATTTTCTGATCGATACCCGCGTGTTGGACAAGATCATTCAATCAGCGCAGATCGGTCCTGCGGATACGGTGTTGGAGATCGGGCCCGGAATCGGGACGCTGACTCAATATCTGTGTGAGCATGCCGGAAAAGTAATCGCGGTGGAGATCGATCAGGCATTGATCCCGATTTTGAATGAAACGCTGGCAGATTATAAAAATGTGAAAATTATCCATGCGGATATTTTGAAGATAGATATTCAAAAACTGGCGGAAACGGAGAATGAGGGCAAGCCTTTTAAGGTGGTTGCGAATCTGCCGTATTATATTACAACTCCGATCATTATGGGGCTGTTTGAGAAGCATGTGCCGGTTTCTGCCGTTACCGTTATGGTGCAGAAAGAGGTGGCCGACCGGATGCAGACAGGGCCCGGTTCCAAAGAGTATGGAGCCTTGTCACTGGCAGTTCAGTATTATGCGAAGCCGGAGATCATAGGAAATGTGCCGCCGAACTGTTTTATCCCGCGTCCCAAAGTAGGATCTGCGGTAATCCGCCTTACGAAGCATGAAAAGCCGCCGGTTTCGGCAGAGGATGAAAGGCTGCTGTTTCGGATCATTCGCGCGGCGTTTAATCAGCGGAGAAAGACGATGCAGAACGCGTTGTCCAATGCGGCGGATCTGCCGTTTTCCAAAGAACAGATTCAGAGTGTCTTAACAGAACTGGGACTGTCGGTTACGATACGCGGAGAAGCGCTGACGCTGGAGCAGTTTGCGGATTTTACCAATCTGCTTGCGAAAAGGGTCTGAGTCGCAGCATATTTTATTGCAAAGCAAGCCGGATGCGGATGAAAGAAAAATTACCGTCGTATCCGGCACATTTTTTCTTTTCCCGCATAGAATATCCATAAGGAAAACTGGAGTAATTCTATGCAGAAAAAGCAGAGTCGGACAGAAGAAACGATACAGGAACGGTATGCGGGGCATCAGGTTCAGGCGGTCATGTGCCTGATTCTGCTGTCGCTCGTATATGTGCTGTCCATACAGGTGCCGGTACTGATGGCAGCGGATAACCGTGCCGAAACAGAAGTGGCCAAAGTGGTGGTGATCGATCCGGGACATGGCGGCAATGATCCGGGAAAAGTGGCGGTAGACAAAACCCCGGAAAAAGATATCAATCTGGCGATCTCCCTGCGCTTAAAAGAAATTCTGGAAGAAAACGGGATCACGGTCGTGATGACCAGAACAGAAGATACGGCACTGTATACAGAACAGGATCTGAATAAAAAGACGGCGGACTTAAAAGCAAGGTGTAAACTGATCGCGGAAAGCCTGCCTGATGTTGTGGTCAGTATCCACCAAAACAGCTATCCATCGGAGTCGGTAAAAGGCGCGCAGGTTTTTTATTATGAAAAATCGGAAGGCGGAAAAGAACTGGCGGAAAAGATCCAGCAATGCCTGATAGAACAGGTAGATCCGAATAATAAGCGAAAGGCGAAAAACAATCAGAATTATTATATGCTGCTACATACGGAATGTCCCGCAGTAATTGTGGAATGCGGGTTTTTAAGCAATTGGGAGGAAACGGCAAAGCTGAAATCGGAAGAATATCAGATTCAGGTGGCAAATGCGATTAAGGATGGGATCCTGGCCTATCTTGCAGGGAATAAGGATTGAAAAATACGAAGAAAAATGTTATACTGGGGACAGTCAGACAGTTGGCGTTATGGAGGAAAGATGGACACAAGGATCGTCAAAATCAATCAGGATTTTCCCCAACCGGAGATTTTGGAGGAAGCTTCCGTCCTGCTGCGGCAGGGAGAGCTGGTTGCGTTCCCGACAGAGACGGTATACGGTTTGGGCGGAAATGCGTTGGATGAGACGGCGGCTGCCAGAATTTACGCCGCGAAGGGGCGTCCGTCGGATAATCCGCTGATTGTGCATATTGCGGAGGAAGAACAGGTTTATGAATTGGCGGGGCAGATTCCGGCATATGCAGAATCTTTGATGAAGGCATTTTGGCCGGGCCCGCTTACTCTGATCCTGAAAAAGAAAAGCTGCGTGCCGGATACCACGACAGGGGGGCTGGATACGGTAGCCGTCAGGATGCCGTCACATCCGGTCGCACGGGAATTGATCCGGCAGTCAGGCGTTATGATTGCGGCACCCAGCGCCAATGCTTCCGGCAGACCAAGCCCTACACGGGCGGAGCATGTGGCCGAGGATTTATCCGGCAGGATCGCGATGATCCTGGACGGAGGTGAAGTCGGGATCGGGATCGAATCTACGATCGTAGACGTAACCGGAACGATGCCGGTTATTTTAAGACCGGGTTATATTAACCGGGCTATGCTGGAAGCTGTTACAGGTTCGGTAACAGTGGATCCGGCGATCCTGGAGAAACCGCAGGCAGGGCTCAGACCGAAAGCGCCGGGAATGATGTACCGGCATTACGCGCCGCGCGGAGAACTGACGATCTTTGAGGGAGAACAGAGTTCTGTCGTCGCCCGCATCAATGCGGCAGCAAAGGAAAAGACAGCCGGGGGATACCGGGTGGGTATTATCGCCACAGAAGAGACAAAAAACGCATACCATTACGGTTGGATCATATCGATAGGGGAACGAAGCAACGAAAGTACCATAGCGAGAAATCTGTATCATGTACTCAGAAAAATGGACGAAGCCGATATGGAGATTATTTTTTGCGAAGCATTCCATACGGAAGCAATGGGGGCCGCGATTATGAATCGTCTCTGTAAGGCGGCAGGGTATCGGATCGAACAGGTTTCCTGACAGAAAGAAGGAAGGCATATGTTGACCTATCACAAAGTCATATTTGTCTGCAGGAGCAATACCTGCAGAAGTCCGCTGGCGGCAGAGATCTTTAACCGTCATGCCGATACGGATATAAGGGCAGAGTCAAGAGGTGTTATTGTATTGTTTCCGGAACCGGCCAATCCGAAAGCGGTAGCCATAGGAAAGAGTAAGGGAATTTCCCTGGAAAATCACAGAACCCGGCAGTTGGAAGAAAAGGATTTTTCGGAAGATGTGCTGGTTCTGGTTATGTCGGACAAGCTGAAAGAAGGGATTTACGCGGATTATAAAGAGGCAGTCAACATATACACGGTGAAAGAATTTGTGAATGAGACCGGAGATGTAGGCGATCCTTACGGCGGTGATCTGCAGGCATACGGGGAGTTTTATGAGGAGTTGGAGGATCTGGTTTCTAAAGTAATCGCCAGACTGAACAGTGAGGCGTAGCCGCGGAACCGGAAGAATGAACGGAAATTAAATTAGATTGTCACACGGGTGTGGCGGAATGGAGGAGAAATGATAGCAATTGGAAGCGACCATGGCGGGTTTGCGTTAAAACAGGAGATTATGAAGCATTTGGAAGAAAGAGGGATCGCGTATAAGGATTTCGGATGTTATGAAGAAGCATCCTGCGATTATCCCGTATATGCGAAAGAAGTGGGAAAGGCAGTCGTGGACGGAGAATGCGAGTTCGGAATCCTGATCTGCGGAACCGGAATCGGGATTTCCATTACCGCGAATAAGATTCCGGGCGTTCGGTGCGCGCTGTGTACGGACTGCTTCTGCGCGGAAGCGACAAGACAGCACAACAACGCCAATATTCTGGCGCTTGGCGGACGTGTAGTAGGAGCCGGTCTGGCGATCAAAATTGTAGATACATTTCTGGATACCCCGTTTTCCAATGATGAACGGCATATCAGAAGGATCAGCCAGATTGAAGGTTAGGTCTGGGTGTCTGCCGGAAAGAGAGGCGTACCATGGGTGAGAAGAGAACAGATTATATTTCCTGGGACGAGTATTTTATGGGAGTAGCGTATTTGGCGGCAATGCGGTCGAAGGATCCCGGCACGCAGGTAGGCGCCTGCATTGTCAGCGCGGCCAATAAGATTTTGTCTATAGGCTATAACGGGTTTCCGACCGGATGCTCGGATGATGAATTTCCCTGGAACCGGGTTAATGAGAATCCGCTGGAGAATAAATATTTTTATTCTACGCACAGCGAATTAAACGCGATCTTAAATTACCGCGGCGGCAGTCTGGAAGGCTGTAAGATGTATGTGACCTTGTTCCCATGTAATGAATGTGCCAAGGCGATCATCCAGAGCGGGATCACTTCTGTTGTATATGATTGTGATAAATATGCGGATACGCCGTCGGTACAGGCCTCAAAGCGTATGCTGCAGACCGCAGGCGTGAAATTGATCCCATATCAGCGGACGGGACGAAGCATTACCATTCAGTTATAAGAAAAACAGTTTTTGTTTATAAACCAAAAAACCGGTTATCCTTTCAATAACAGAAGAAAGGAGATCGGTTTTTATGCGTCAGTGGATTTATTACGGGGCAGGCTGCCTGGCTCTGATCATCGGCGTGGTTTTGTTTATGCCGTTTCAGAGAGAGGCGGAAAATCAGGTGGTAAGCGCGTTCGCGAGTCTGGCATGTAAGGAAACGGTTTCTACGGTAGAATGTATGGCTTATTACGGAAAAGGGAACCTGACTTTAAGACAGAAGGAAGAAATACTGGTACAGCTTGCCGATGATATAGGACTGCATGACAGGTATACCATGTATGAGGAAGAAAATGAAAACGGAACGGTACGGGTGCTGGCAAAACAAACGGATCAATATTCCGCAGCCATTAAGCTTCTGACCGTGGAAGAAGATTCTCCGGCTCATTATTTTTATGTGAATCTGGCGCTGAAGGATTCTGCGGAAAGCGCGTTATACTACAGGCAGCAGATCAAAAAGGCAGCCGGCCGGTTCGCGGAAAACCCCAGAGTAACGGTTAATATCATGGGGCTGATCGACGGAAAGTGCAGCGACGCCCAGAAAGAAGCGATCATAGAACAATTACTGAAGGATACGGGGAGCAGACTGGTGATCGATGGCAGGGACGGCGGTCTGTATACGGTATACGGCTATACGGATCAAATGGAAGACTGCGTTACTGTGGGCGGTGAGACCGTAAATCTTAATATCGCGATCACCTACGACGAGCAGAATAACCGGACTAAGATCTACCTGGCTGCGCCGATCCTGGATCTGGATTATTGAAAGCAGGAACGAAACGTATATTTTTTCATAAGATAAAGCGAGAAAGTGGTGGAGTGACAATATGTTTGAAGGCACATATTATAATTTCGGAAATGCGGAAGCAGAACGGCGCGATTACCATTATCTGAAACAGCTTTATCCGATGGAAATGCAGAAAATACAGCAGGAGATTGAGGAACTCTGCGACCAGATGGAGTACGACGGGAGTCCTATGTTTGACGAATATCCGGACCGCTTCATGATGCGCCTCCGGTGTAAGAAGATTTGCCAGAAATGCCAGAATGAACGGAATCAGGACTGGATCGACCAGATCGTTCCGGTCATGCTTTGTCAGGAAATGATGCTGCGGCGGCGCCGCTACCGGAGCTACAAAAATCGCCATCAATTTTTTATCCCCTATTGATAAAGGCAAATCCGTATCGTATAATGGAATCCGAAAGATCAGACGGCGGTACCCCGGAAGGCGCATAGGGTACCGCCGGCAAAGACAGACGATGGATGTCCGTTTACGGCTCGCATTGTATGCGCTGCTCCGGCGCGGAGAGGAAGAATATGAAACGAGAGATATATAAGGGACTGGGCTTGCTGCTGTTATGCATTCTGGTAATCGTCGGCTACGGCGGCTACCGTTTTTATAAGCTGTCCATACAGGAAACGGAAGAGAAAGCGGATTTGATCCAGGAGGCAACTTTCCCGATCATACATACCAGATTTGAGGGGAATCCGGTTACAACGCTGCATGGCTATGGAATGGAAATGGATCTGCGGTATATGCGGGATCAGCTGACGGTTCTGGGCGCCGGCCGGGATCTGGAATTTGAAGTAGAAGGGTTTGGAAACCATATAACAGGCGTTACGGTTGACGTCCTGGAAATGGACGGAACGCAGGTCGATCACTATGTATCCCCCGCCTGGGAAAAAACGGAAACCGGCATTTTGGTTCTGACTGCCCTGTCGGATGAGATCGGAACCATGGACGATTATATGCTGCGGATCACGCTTGCGACAGAGAGCCAGAAGGCGCTGTACTATTATTCCGTACTGCGTTATCTGCCGGATGCGCCGATTTCTTCGCAGATTGCGTTCATTAAAGATTTCAGTGACAAAACCTTTGACCAGAAGGAAGCGGAGTCGATCATTCCGTATATCGAGCCTTCCGAGACGGCGCGGAACAATAATTTAGGACATGTAGATATTACAGCTTCCTTTAAGCAGATCACCTGGGATAATTTTAAACTGGAACGGACAGGCGAACTGCAGGTGACGATATCGGATATAAACAGTGAAACCGGTTCCTATGTTTTGACCTATGACGGACAGACAATAGAAGGGGAAGATATTCCTGTTCAATATCACGTAACAGAATTTTACCGGATCTGCTATCATGAAGGCAGGACATATCTGGTTTCCTTTGACAGACAAATGGAACAGGTCTATAATCCTGAGATCGGCAATGTATCCGCGAGCCGCATGAATCTGGGAATCGACAGCGATCTGGAGATTTCCTATCGGACAAGCAGGGATCGCCGGCAGATCGCTTTTGTTAAGGAAAACCAGCTTTGGCTGATGGATACGGACGCAAACCGGATCACCCGGGTATTTTCGTTCTATGACGAGACGCATCAGGATATCAGAGACCGGATCGCGGATCATGGGATCGAGGTTGTGAACGTGACCGACGAAGGAACGGTGGATTTTTTGGTATACGGCTATATGAACCGGGGGACGCTGGAAGGAGAAAACGGCGTGGTTCTGTACCGCTACAACAGCGAGACCAATGGGGTGGAGGAACTGATCTTTCTGCCGTCGGACCGGCCGTATTCCGTTTTAAAAGAAAGCATTCACAAAATCTGTTATCTGACAGAACAGTTTTTCTATATTTATCTGAATCCTGGCATCTATTGCGTAGATCTGCAGGGAAAAACCTATATTCAGCTGATTCCTGATCTGCCGCAGGACGGATATTGTTCCGATGAAAGCGGACGGAGGCTGGCCTGGACAGACGCGCTGGAAACCAATAATACGATCCGGATCAAGGATCTGCAGACCGGTATGGATCTGATTCTGGAAGGAAGCGAAGGAAAGATCCTGGTTCCGATTGGATTTCTGGGAGAAGACTTTGTCTATGGGACCGTGGAAGAAGGTAATATCGTATCGATAGACGGAAGCAGACAGATCCTGATTTCGGAACTTACGATCATCAATTCCGAAAAACAGGTTTTAAAGCAGTATCAAAAGGAAAACCGGCTGATCGTCAACTGTGACGTTACTTCTGCGCGGATCGCGTTTGATCTGGTACAGAAAAAACAGAGCGGGGAATCCGTATCGTTAAAAAATATGGGAACAGATCAGATATTGAGCAATACAGAGCCGGAAACCGCAGGCGTAACGCTGGGAACGATTGTTACAGAGGCCAGACAGACGGAAGTTGTACTGCGCTATGCGGCAGCGGTGATCAGTTCGGAGAAAACACAGGTACGGGCGCCGGAGACCATACAGATGGCGGCGGAGAATACGCTGACAATTAAAGAACAGCAGAAAAAGGATCCCAATTACTATGTTTACGGACTTGGGAAACTGCAGAGCGTGGAAACCTCTCTGGCGAGGGCGCAGCAGAAAGCCGGCCAGTGGAAAGGATTTTTTACAGACAGCAGCAATCAGGTGATATGGAGTTATCGGGAAACGTTTAAATCTTGATCGAAGAATGGAGAGCGTATGAAAAAGGGTGTTTTACAATGGGCGGCTTTCCTGACGGCTGCGGCTGTTCTGCTGTCCTGCAGCGGCTGCGGGGACAATAAAAAGGAGCAGAATCAGACGGAGACGGAGACAGCTCCTGCAGCTGAAGAAACCCGGGAGGAAGAGACGGTCTCGCTGGAGCAGATACAGGATCATATATACCGGCTGATGGATGAAAAGGAGATTCCGGGCAAGACGCCGTTTGACGGTTTCCAGTGCGAACAGGATACGTATGCAGTCATTCTCTGCGATACGGACAGCCGGTGGAGCGACCGGGAAAAATGGTATATCGCAAAGAAAAATATCCGGACCGGAGAAGTATCGGAACCGGTTCCCTGCCAGTCGGAAGGGAAAACCTGCCTGGCAGTCAGACCGGGGCAGGACGGCAGGGTGTACTGTCTCTCTTATGAAGGACAGGTTCTGATCTATAATGCGGACTGGCAGCTGGAGAAAACCTGTGAGATCGGACGGGAGATCGGAGAATATTATTTCGATCAGACCAATGAAGTCCTGTATCTGATCGAAAACCAGACCGAACTCTGGCGCTATGATTTTTCTAAAGAACAGGCGGAGAAGCTGACGGATTTTCAGGAGATCTATGCGGATTGTGCGCTTTCCGGCATGTTGGAGGACAGGCAGATCCTGTTTGTGGACGGATACAGTGAAAGCGGGGATAAAGAAGGAGACGGTTATTATCTGGCAGAGACGGGGAAATTGGAGATCGGGAACAGCAATGACAACCGGATAGCCGGACGAAACAGTATTTTGTTTTACGGTTTTCTGGACGATCCGGTTGTGCGTTGGGTGGATCTGGACCGGAATCGTCTGGTTACGAGCTTTGCGCTGGAGGAAGACAGTGAGGCCGGAAGTATTCTGTATGACAGCAATGACCGTTTTCTTTTGACAGACAGTTATACGGGAAACGACAGTGAGAGAGAACTGGTACGGATCTATGACCGGCAGCAGGGAAAACTGGCCGGCGTTCTGCAGCTGGACGGCGCAGAGAATCTGTACCGTTTCTTTGGATTGGACAGCGCGGCTTCTCCCTATGTGTTAATGACGTATGAAAATGAACAGAATGCAGGGATCGGTCTATGGAATTATACGGAAACAATTTCGGCGTATACGCCGGAATCGGATCCGGTACCCAATTACTTTAGCGGGGCGGGAAATCCCGCAGACAACAACCGCCGTATCCGCGAACTGGAAAAGGAGTGCGGGATCACGATCCATACGAGAGAGGACGCGATCCGGTTTTTCCCTGATTTTGCCGTTAATCCCATAGAAGACGAAAGAGCGATCGGTACGGCGTTAGATATTCTGGAGTCTGTGGAGAAAAAGCTGGGGGAGAATTTTTTCCTGGAATTTGTATATGACGAAATGAAGGGACTGGATCTTTATCTGTGCGGAACGCTGATCCGGGGATATGAAACCGGGATCTCATCGGCAATGGGCTATTCTCTGCAGATGGATGACAAAAATATCATCGTACTGGATATTTCTTCCAATGACGCGGATATGATCCGAAATTGTCTTTATCATGAACTGTGGCACCATCTGGAATATAAGATCGACGCCATGACGCTTGACGGAAAGGCAAAGGGATTTGATCACGATAAATGGATGGCGTTAAATCCGAAGGGGTTTGATTATTTTTATACCTATGTAACAGAGGACGGCATGGATATCGATTCCGCGGCCTTTCCGGAATATACGCCGGATGCGGAAGACTCGGAGATATATTTTATAGACGGGTACAGCAAGACCTTTGCAGGAGAGGATCGGGCAAGGATCTTTGAAAATTTCATGGGGCCCGAACAGGCCTCTGATCGGACAGAGGCCTGCAAGTCCCCGCATATCCAGGCGAAAGCCGCGTATCTGTTTGCAGTCCTGCACGAGTGTTTCCCGAAAGTCAAAGCGTTCGCGAAAAGCCCGGTTCAGGGTTAAAGCAGATTTTCCGGATTCAGGCATTCCAGTTCGGGAATGACAAAGCGGCCGTCTTTCCGGATCAGAACATCATCAAAATAAATGGAGCCGCCGCCCCATTCCGGCGTCTGGATCAGGACCAGATCCCAATGGATCGAAGAGACGTTGCCGTTTGGCGCCTCGTCGTAGCACCGGCCCGGCGTAAAGTGAATGGAACCCATGATCTTTTCGTCAAACAGAATATCCTTCATGGGCTTTGTAATATAAGGGTTTACGCCGATGGCAAATTCTCCCACATACCGCGCGCCCTCATCGGTGTCAAAGACTTTATTGATCCGTGCGGTGTCATTGGCAGCGGCGTTTATGATCTTTCCGTTTTCAAAAGTCAGAGAAACCTGTTCGTAGGTAAAGCCCTGCAGTACGGAAGGCGTATTATAGGTGATCGTACCGTTGACAGAGTCCCAGACCGGGGCGGTAAAAACTTCGCCGTCCGGAATATTCATACTGCCTGCGCACGGGATTGCAGGAATCCCTTTAATGGAAAAACGCAGATCTGTGCCGGGACCTGTGATCCGCACCCGGTCCGTCCGGTTCATCAGGGCAACCAGCGCTTCCATTGCGTTTCCCATTTTGGAATAATCAAGCGTACAGACGTCAAAATAAAAGTCTTCAAATGCTTCCAGGCTGGTGTTGGATAACTGCGCCATGGAATCATTGGGATAACGGAGTACCACCCATTTGGTCTTGGGAACCCGGATCTGCCCGTGTACCGGATCCTGATAACAGCGTTCATAAAGCGCCATATTTTCTTCCGGGATATCGGACAGCTCCGCGATATTATCCGAACCGCGGACTCCGATATAGCAGTCCATTTTAGACATTTCCAGTCCGTCGATCTCCGCCATCAGATTTAACTGTGCTTCCGTACAGTTAAGAAGAATCTCCCGCTGCAGCCGCGTATCGGTATAATGGACAAACGGAATGGCGCCTGCCGCGTAGGTTTCCTTGATTAACTGCCTTGCCAGTTCCCGTGTCGAAGGGCCGAAATGGTGGATGTACACGTTTTCACCCGGCTGCGCTTTGACGGAGTGAAAAATTAAATTATGCGCTAATTTCTGAATTCTCTGATCCATAATCTCAACAATCCTTTCTGGTTTGTTCCATTCATTTTTTTTTCTGATAGTATATCACACCGGCAGGAGATTTAACAGCGGTTTTTGGCGAGAATCTCACAGGAAAGTAATTGCATTTTATATCCGACCTGTGTTAAACTGTAAGAAATCGTAAGAAATTGGCCTAATGTGCTGACGGAGGCAGAACCATGCAAATCAGATTGTTAACATTACAACATTTCGGCAAGTTTCATGAGAAAACTATAGAGCTGGAACCGGGCCTTAATATCCTGTATGGAGAAAACGAGGCAGGAAAGAGCACGATACATACCTTTATCAGAGCTATGCTGTTCGGGCAGAATGGCGCGGATGAGGCGAAAACCGACCGGTATCAGAAATATGAGCCCTGGGAAGGCGATGCGCAGTATGCCGGATCTATGGAACTGGAAACAGGCGGGAAGTGGTATCGGCTGGAGCGGGACTTCCGGAGAGAGTCTGCGTCTTTTTGTATAACGGATCTGGAGACCGGCGTGCAGCTTGCGGAGAGTGAGATCGCGGCGCTGTATGCGGAGCTGGAAGAAAACAGCTATATGAATACGGTCAGTGTCGGGCAGCTTTGCAGCGAAACGGACGCGTCTCTGGCGGTTGCCCTGCGCGAATATGCGGCAGAGCTGTATAATCGGAAAAATGTGGAGCTGAAACTGCAGGAGACCTTTGACCGTCTGCAGCAGCAGAAAGCGGAACAGGGAGAAATACTGAGAGAGCTGGATCAGGAGACTTTGGAACGGCAGCTTGCGGAGAATGAACAAGCCTGCAGAGAGACCGGAGAGATGATTTCACAGCTGGAAGCAGAATCGCTTGAAAAGGACAGGGAACGGACGCAGACCGTACAGGATCTGGAAGAAATTCAGCAGGTTGAGCAGATACAGACCGACCAGGCGGCTAAGACGCAGGCAATGCTGCGCTTGTCTCAGGAAAAACAGGAACGCCTTGAGAAAGAGTCGGAAGTTTTGAAACAGAAAGCCGACAGACTGGCGAAAGAACTGGAGCAGTCCGCGGAAAAATTGGAGAAAAAGGGAATTGTCAATGAACTGGATCTGACCAATAAACGGAATCAGCTGAACAGGAAACTGCCGGTTCCCTGGGTTTTAGTAATATTGTTTGCGGTTGCCGCACTCATTTCCATCTATAATTTTATCGGCACCAAGCGCACTTACGCAATCCAGAGTACAACGGTTACGGTGATCCTGCTGGCGGCAGTTATTGCCGGCTTCTTCATTAAAAAAACGTATCGGGATAGAGATCTGGACGGACTGAAAGCTGCAGACACGCTGATGCAGGAAAGAAAGCAGTGCAGCGAACAGCTGGAAAAGACTTCGGAAGAACTGACCGGGATTACAAAGGAACTGGAAGCAGTTAAGAAAGAACAGCAGGAATTGGCCGGAATGGAGATCGACGCGCAGATTGTGGCGAAAGTTCAGGAAAAGAATCAGGCAATTGTCAGATTTTCTTTGGATATTCAGAATCTGCAGTGGAAGGTTGAACAGCAGAAGGCGCGCCTGACAGAATTGGAGAATGAGAAACAGCAGATTTTGGATCAGCAGAAGCGAAGAAGCGCTGCGCTGGCCGAGACCGCTTCACTGGAGATGGAATTGTTCAATACGCAGAGAGTAATGGATGAGGTCCGCGCGGAATTCGGTTTGCGGTTCAATGCCAGGGCTTCTGAATATTTTGCCGAAATCACGCAGGGTAAATATAAAGAACTGTTTATTGACGGGGATCTGAATATTCAGGTTCCGATTCATGGGAAAAAGACAGACGCGGCCCGGCTGAGCCGCGGAACGCTCGAGCAGATCTATCTGTCTCTGCGTTTGGCTGCCGCCGATGTCCTTTATTCAGAAAAGCAGCCGTTGCTGCTGGACGATACCTTTGCCCATTATGACAATGTCCGGCTGGGCAATGCATTGAAAGCTTTGGCCGGATCGGAGGGGCAGCTGCTGATATTTACCTGCCACACAAGGGAGAAAGTGATCGCGGACAGAGAACAGATTCCATACCATCTGGTTGTTTTATCATAGAGGGACCAAAACAGAAAAGCCGCCGCTTCTCGAAGAATTCTTCGAAAAGCGGCGGCTTTTTCTGCAAAACAATAAGAAAACATCTGAAAGGCTTAAAAATAATACAAAAGATCTTATCGCCCCTGTGCCGCGTTGTATTCTTCGATCCGCTTTGCAACACGGTCCATGGGATCCAACAGAGAACTCATGCTGGCATCATGATTTAAGGTTTCAATGATCAGGGCGATATACTTGGACATATCGACATTGATAAAATAAGGGCGTTTCAGTAATTCTTCAGACTGGTAAGTCAGGTTGGTCGTCAATACCCGGTCGAACACGCCTTCTTCATATGCTTTGTCAAACTTTTCCATGCCGTTGGTAAACAGGCCGAAGGTCGCGGCCAGAAATACCTTCCGGCAGTTGCGTTTCTTCAGCTGTCTGGCAACATCTAAGATACTTTCACCGGAAGAGATCATATCGTCTAAAATAAAGATATCTTTGCCGGTAATGTCATCTCCCAAAAACTCATGCGCCACAATGGGGTTCATCCCGTTGATAATGGTGGCGTAATCCCGGCGCTTATAGAACATGCCCACATTGACGCCAAGCACATTGGCAAAGTAGATGGAACGATTCATGGCACCTTCATCCGGACTGATGATCATTAAATGATCGGGAGAAATCTGCAGATCCTTTTCTACGGCCAGAAGACTTTTGACAAACTGATAAGTGGGCCGTACGCTTTCAAATCCCTTTAATGGGATGGCGTTGCAGACTGCCGGATTGTGCACATCGAAGGTGATGATATTGTCTACGCCCATGTTGCTCAGTTCCTGAAGCGCCAGCGCACAGTCCAGAGATTCTCTGGCAGAACGCTTATCCTGCCGGCTCTCATATAAAAACGGCATGATGACATTGATCCGCTTTGCTTTTCCGGCAGCGGCGGCGATCAGCCGCTTCAGATCGCTGAAATGATCGTCCGGAGACATGTGGTTGATCTGTCCGCACAGCTTATAAGTCTGGCTATGATTGGTGATATCCACGATAAAATACAGATCGTCGCCCCGGATGGACTGGCTGATCAGTCCCTTTGCCTCACCGGAACCGAAACGGGGAACCTGAGATTTTACCAGAAAGGTGTCCCGTTTGTAGTCCACAAAGGCAACATTGGAGCGGATCGCTTCACTGTGTGTTGCGTTGGCGCGCCAGTTGACAATGTACTGGTCGACGGCGGCGGCCATCTGTTCGCAGCCCCGCAGCGGTACGATCCCCAGCGGTCCGGCGGGAATCGTTACAAGTATTTTTTCATAGTCTAACATGATAACCTCCTATAGTTTCTGTTTTTTGCGGATATCGTCTCCGAAAATCTTAAAACAGGTATAATTTCCGATAATCCTGGAAAAAATGCGGTCGGAATAGATCCGGCTGATCTCCCGGGGGGAAAGATTGGTATTGATGATAACAGCGCGCCTGTTCTGCAGCCGCTTGTCCAGGCAGTGGAACAGGTGAGAAGATTTGATGCTGTTTGTCACTTCCGTACCCAGATCGTCTAAGATCAGCAGATCGCAGTCATAGATAAAATGAAGCGTTTCCTTTGTCTCGGAACTCATGTCCCGCGCATTGAAAACGGATTCCGACATGATCGACGCAAAATCAATGGCAGACAGGTAAAGCACAGAGCAGGAGCGTTCCAACAGCTCTTTGGCAATGCAGAGAGACAAGAAGGATTTTCCGACGCCGGTTTCTCCGTAAAACAACAGATTCCGGAAATGAGAAGAAAATTCTTCAATGAACCGGTCGCAGTAGCGGCGGGTTTCCAGAATGTTTTCTCTGGCGGTTTTTCCCGTCTGCGGATCTTTCTCGGTATCGTCGTAATAGTCCGGTCTGAAATGCTCAAAACTGCAGGTTTTTAAAAGCGTTTTAATATTGGACTGATCATACATTACATCGATCAGAGCCTGCTTAAAGCAGTGGCACATCCGGTTCTGCGCCGTATAACCGGTATCCCGGCAGTCTTTACAGAAATAATGCGGTTCCAGATAATCCGGCGCATAGCCGTTCTCTGCAAGCAGCCGGTCCCGCTCGGCGGAAAGCGCCGAAATCTCCCGGTTGATTGCTTCCAGCGTATAAGCATTCTGCGTCAGACGCAGCCGCGCCTTTTCTACCTGTAAGCCGGACAGTCTGTCATGGATCTCCCGGATCCGCGGCAGCCTGGCATAAACGGTTTCCCGGCGTTCGCTTAATTCCCGCTGGACCGTAAACTGCTTCTGGTCATATTCTCTTAAAATTGTATTATAGTGTTCCGATGAAATCGACATGTGCCACCTCCGTATCCGGCATTACTTTCTGGAAGCCAACAGTTGTTTCTCCAGTTCATCAAAATCATAATCCCGATGAGAAAAATTATTAAATTCATTCCTGCCGCGGACCGGCGGGGGTGTCGCTGTTTTCTGATGATATTCCTGATCCAGCGCTTTGATATCGGCAGGCGTCCGGACGTTCTGTTCCTGCCAGTCGGTCAGTATCTTATCGGCATACTGGAAACTGGGTTTATGCAGAGCAGCGATCGTGCGGTTGCAGGCCTCAATGATGATTTCCATAGGAAAGCCGAACTTGTCCAGCCATTTATTGATATATCTGCGCTCAATCTCAGCGGGAGAATGGTCGCAGATGCCGAAAGCGCGCATGACAGGGTAGTATTTGTTGCTGAACAGGGAAGTCTGTGCTTTTGCCTGTTCGAGCGTCGTAATCCCTGTCTCAGCCCAGTTGAGGGCAGTTTTCTCAATATACCGCATACGCCGTTTGTTATTGCTGACGCAGTATTCGATCAGATAGTCGATCAGTTCATAGGAAAAACCCAATTCATCATACAGGTAGATCAGAGTCTCGATATCTTTGGGACTTAAAGTACGCCCCAGATATTGTTCCGCCGTAAATAAAATGTTCTTCACATCTTCTTCCTGCGCGAAAGCCGCCAGCTGCGCGCTGGTATAGACAGGCCGTTCCGGAGCCGGGAATAACGGCTGTTCCGGAGCGGAAACCACTTTTGGTTTTGAAGTCTTGGGAAGACAGCGCTCCAGGCAGATTCCCTGGATGTGCCCGCTGGAATCCTCACTCAGAGTAAGCAGTCCCAGATCGGCCCAATAGTGCAGGGCACGGGAAATGTCGCTTTCCGTACAGGTAAATCTGTCTGCGATTGTCTCCAGGGATAAATCCCGATCGGAGTCGGAAGCGCAGCGAAGCAGATACAGGTACACCTTGACAAATTCTCCGTTCGCGCCCGGCATATAAGAGTCAATAAAATAATTGGATACGGAGGTAGTATCCACCAGTTTGCCCTTGTCTAAAAATAAATCACCCATTTTGCTACATCCTTGCTTAAACATCTAAATCGGCAGCTCCACCTCCCCTTAGGGCTGTCCCGATCCGAAAACGAGTATAGCACAAAACTTTAAAAAATAAAAATCATCTAGTGCGAACGTTTAAATAAAAAGTTGCAATTCGCCCAAATGTGGAAAATGTGGAAATGGTGTATAAGTTTTGCGGAATTTTGTCAAAAGGTGTCGAAAGGCACTGGTTTCAGGAAAAACGAAAGGCAGGACAGAAAACGGAAATAAAAAATTATCCACATTTTTGAAAGCCGAAATTGCCTTCAAAAAATGTGGATATGCGAATAACTAAATCCCAAGCAGTTTTTCTCCGATTAATACGACATCTCCGGCTCCCATAGTTATCAACAGGTCGCCGCTGATACAATTTTCCAAAAGAAAATTTTCGATGGCGCTAAAAGACGGAAAATAATGAACGTCACAGTCAAACTGTTTCATCGCTTCTAAAATATGCATGGAGGAAATACCCAAAGTGTTTTTCTCGCGGGCGGCATAGATATCAGCCAGCACCACATGGTCGGCAAGGGCCAGCGCTTCGGCAAATTCCGGCAGCAGCGCTTTGGTGCGGGAATAGGTATGGGGCTGGAATACACACCAGATCTCCCGGTGCGGATATTTCTGCGCGGCGGTCAGCGTGGCCCGGATCTCATCCGGGTGATGCGCGTAATCGTCTACGACTGTAATGCCGTGCAGATCCCCTTTGATCTGAAAGCGGCGGTCCGCATTGTGGAAAACGGAAACCCCCTGTTTGATCGTCTGAAAGCTGAGGCCCAGATCCATAGCGGCAGCAATGGCGGCCAGGGTATCGATCACGGTGTGTTCGCCCAGCGTATTCAGATGCAGGGAGCCGATCTTCTGTCCGTGTACGATCAGATCAAAACCGGCACAGCCGAATTTATCATAGGTAAGATTGGAAGCACAGTAATCGCTTGCGGCCGGATCCAGACCGAAGGTAATGATCCGGCAGGGCAGGCCTTCCGTAAAATAGGAAAGGTCCGGAATCGCGCTGTTGATGATCAGAGAGCCGTCCGCCGGCAGCAGTTCGGCAAACTTCCGGAAGCTGTGACGGATGTCGTCAATATCCTTAAAGAAATCCAGATGATCCGCCATCACATTTAAAATAATGGCAGTGGTCGGCGCAAAGGACAGAAAACTGTTGGTATATTCACAGGCCTCGGTAACAAACAGATCGGAATGTCCGATCCGCAGATTGCCGTGGATATGTTCAAAAATGCCGCCTACCAGGATCGTCGGATCCAACCCGCTGTCTAACAGGATCTCCGAGAGGATGGAGGTCGTTGTCGTCTTGCCGTGCGTGCCGGAAACCCCGATCGCGATCCTGTAATTGCGCATGATCTGTCCGAGAAATTCCGCGCGGGTAAGCAGAGGCACGCCCAGTTCGGCAGCCCGTACAAGCTCCGGATTGTCCGGCGTAACAGCAGCCGTATAGACTAACACTTCCATCTCGGGAGAAATATTGTCGGCAGCCTGGCGATAAGAGATCTCAGCGCCCAGAGATTCCAGATGTTCGGTGATCGCGCTGGATCTGGAGTCGGAACCGGATACGCGAAATCCCTTCGCAAGCAGGATCTCCGCCAGTCCGCTCATGCTGATACCGCCTATTCCCGTAAAATGTACCCATCCGGTACATGAAAAATCAATTTGATACATAAGGAAGCATCCTCCTGTAAAAAAATAGTGTCTGAACGTTTTTATTATACTATAGGAATACAAAAAATGCCACAAAAATCATTAAAAAATCGAAGCATAATCACCTTTGTCCGGGCAAAAATAAATAGGGATAGTGATAATGACGAAAAAGCCAAGGAAAAATTGTGTAAATTTATATGAAAAAAACGAAAAGTCAGAAAAACACGAAAAAATATTATACAAAAAAACGAAAAATAATTTGAATATTTTGGATTTTATGTTATAATCTATCTATCAAATAAACTTTACAGCGAGGTGATAGCGTGATTAAGAAAGAAATGATTGCCATGCTTTTAGCAGGTGGACAGGGAAGCAGACTGGGTGTACTGACAGCGAAGGTTGCAAAGCCAGCAGTATCTTTCGGTGGTAAGTACAGAATCATCGACTTCCCGCTTAGCAACTGTATTAACTCGGGCGTGGATACGGTGGGTGTATTGACACAGTATCAGCCGCTGAGACTGAATGCGCATATCGGCATCGGTATTCCCTGGGATCTGGATCGGAATATCGGCGGTGTGACCGTGCTGCCGCCGTACGAGAAGAGTACCAGCAGTGAGTGGTACACCGGTACCGCGAACGCGATCTTTCAGAACATTGATTACATGGATTCCTATAATCCGGATTATGTGCTGATCTTATCAGGGGACCATATATATAAGATGGATTATGAAGTGATGCTGGATTATCATAAGGCGAATAATGCCGACATTACCATTGCGGCTATGCCTGTACCGATTGAGGAAGCAAGCCGGTTCGGCATTGTAATTACGGATGATAATAACAGAATTACCGATTTCGAGGAGAAACCGGCGAACCCGAGAAGCAACCTGGCTTCTATGGGTATCTACATTTTCAGCTGGCCGATTTTAAAAGAAGCACTGATCAAGTTAAAGGATCAGAGAAATTGTGACTTTGGTAAGCATATTATTCCATATTGCTTTGGAAGAGGTGACCGTGTATTTGCTTACGAGTACAATGGCTATTGGAAGGATGTTGGTACATTAGGCTCCTATTGGGAAGCGAATATGGAACTGATCGATATCATTCCCGTATTTAATCTGTATGAAGAATTCTGGCGGATCTATACGAAGAATGATACCCTGCCGCCGCAGTACATTTCCAGTGATTCGAAGATTGACCGGTGCATTATCAGTGACGGCGCCACCATCGAGGGTGAGATCTACAACTCCATTATCGGTCCGGGCGTAACCATTGAAAAGGGAGCGGTCGTACGGGATTCCATCATTATGAAGGATACGGTGATCGGCGCAGACAGCCAGGTTTATAAGGCGATTATCGCGGAGAATGTTACGGTAGGAAAGAACTGTGAGCTGGGGATCGGAGAAGAAGCGCCCAGCAAACTGGATCCGAAGATCTATGCGTTCGGACTGGCTACCATCGGAGAGAATTCCGTACTGCCCGACGGTGTGAAGGTAGGCAAGAATACGGCGATTTCCGGTGTGACAGGCGCAGAAGATTATGTGGACGGCGTACTGGCAAGCGGCGAATATATTATTAAGGCAGGTGATACGGAATGAGAGCGATTGGATTGATACTGGCAGGCGGAAACAACAACAAGATGAGAGAGCTTTCATACAAAAGGGCCATCGCGGCGATGCCGGTTGCAGGAAGCTACCGGTGCATAGATTTTGCACTGAGCAATATGACAAACTCTCACATTCAGAAGGTAGCGGTGCTGACGCAGTACAACGCGCTGTCCCTGAATGAGCATTTGAGTTCCTCCAAGTGGTGGGACTTCGGCAGAAAGCAGGGCGGTCTTTATGTATTTACCCCTTCCATCACTGCCGATAACGGATTCTGGTACAGAGGTACGGCAGATTCTATTTATCAGAATATCAATTTTCTGAAGAACAGCCATGAGCCTTATGTGGTGATCGCGGCCGGCGACGGCGTTTACAAGCTGGATTACAACAGGGTACTGGAATATCATATTGAGAAGAAAGCGGATATTACCGTCGTTTGTAAAGAATTTGGTGAAGGCGAGGATATCAGCAGATTTGGCTGTGTGAAGACGGATGCGGACAGCAGGATCATTGAGTTTGAAGAGAAACCCATGATGACCAATTCCACGACGATTTCTACCGGTATTTACGTGATCCGGAGAAGACAGCTGATCGAACTGATTGAGAAGTGCGCGGCAGAGGATCGGTATGATTTTGTCGGCGATATTCTGGTTCGCTATAAGAATCTGAAGAGAATCTACGCGTATAAACTGGAATCTTACTGGAGTAATATTTCCACAGTGGAATCTTACTATAATACCAACATGGACTTCCTGAAACCGGAGATCCGAGATTATTTCTTCAAACAGTATCCTGATGTATATTCCAAGGTGGAGGATAATCCGCCGGCGAAGTATAATCCGGGCGCAGTGGTGCGGAATTCACTGGTATCCAGCGGATGTATCATTAACGGTACGGTGGAGAATTCCGTACTGTTTAAGAAAGCCTATATCGGCAACAACTGCGTGATCAAGAATTCCATTATTTTGAACAACGTATATATCGGAGATAACTGCCATATCGAGAATTGTATTGTAGAGAGCAGAGGTACGATTCGGGCGAACTCCACATATATCGGAGAAAATGGTGAGATTCCGATCGTTTTGGAGAAGGAAAACAGATACAACGTATAGGATGGCCTATAATATCTTTTTGAGTTTGGGAGGTATACAACATGCAGATAACAGACGTAAGAGTCAGGAAGGTTGCCAAGGAAGGCAAGATGAAGGCCGTAGTTTCTGTTACGCTAGACGAAGAGTTTGTTGTACACGATATAAAAGTGATTGAAGGCGAGAAGGGCATGTTTATCGCTATGCCCAGCCGGAAAGCTTCGGACGGAGAATACAGAGATGTAGCGCATCCGATCAACTCTGAGACAAGAGAGCGTCTGCAAAAGACAATTTTAGAGAAATATGAGCAGGTGCTTACGGAAGAAGTAACAGATACGGACGAAACATAAGGTGATTTGAGGGTTTTACAATAACAGATTTTACACAGACAAACGGAGTGGTCGTCAGGTGGCGGCGCTCCGTTTGTTTATGCAAAATTTGATTGTCATTCGGAAAAGAAAATGGTATACTGGGACTGCAAAAAACAGAAAACTTCGGAATTGGAGCTGTAACATTATGTATATTATCGCAGGCTTGGGAAATCCTACAGCTGAATATGCCAAAACCCGTCACAATGTGGGATTTGACGCGATCGACGAGCTGGCAGGCCAGATGGGAGTATCGGTAGAGATTAAGAAACATAAGGCACTGTGCGGAATGGGACTGATCGCCGGACAGAAGGTACTGCTCATGAAACCGCAGACCTATATGAATTTGAGCGGAGAAGCAGTCCGTGCGGCAGTGGATTTTTATAAATGCGATCCAGAGACAGAACTGATCGTGATCTATGACGATATCAGTCTGGACGTCGGCCGGCTGCGGATCCGGGCCAAAGGAAGCGCAGGCGGACACAACGGGATCAAAAGCATCATCGCCCATCTGGGGACGGAAAATTTTAAGCGGATTAAAATAGGCGTAGGGGCGAAAAAAGGGCAGGATCTGGTAAAACACGTATTGGGAAAGTTCCCGCCCGAAGAACGGCAGGCCGTGGATGATGCGATCGCGCAGGCCGCCCTGGCCGTACCGGTTATCATGATGGAAGGTATGGAAACGGCTATGAATCATTTTAACCGTTGATGGAGGATGGCATGAAAGCGGTAACGGAACCTTTAGAAGGACTGCAGGATTTTGCGGCGATCCGGAACAGATTACAACAGAAACAATGCAGCATACAGGTCACGGGCTGTCTGGATTCCGGTATGGTGCAGTTTATCCATGCGGCAGGAGAGGGATTCAGACGGAAAATCATTCTTACGTTTCATGAACTGAAAGCCAGAGAATTATACGAAGATTACCGCTGTTTTGATACGAATGTGGTACTGTATCCGGCGAAAGACTTTATTTTTTATCAGGCGGACGTCCATGGAAATCTTCTTGTAAAAGAACGGCTTGCGGCGATCGAGCAGATCTTTGGGGCGGAAGAAGTGACGGTGATCACTACCCTGGACGGATTCATGGATCCGATCCTGCCGCCGGAACGCATGCGGGACGCTAAAATCGAACTGGAAGTCGGGCAGCAGGCAGAACCGGAAGCGCTTGCGCAGAAGCTGTTAAGCCTGGGGTATGAACGGGTGACGCAGACGGAAACGCCCGGACAGTTTGCGATCCGCGGAAGTATTCTGGATATTTTTCCGCTGACGGCTGAACTGCCCTGCCGGATCGATTTCTGGGATCAGGATGTAGATATGATCAAGCTGTTTGAACCGGAAAGCCAGCGGGCGGTGACAAAGCTGGACAGGATTCAGATCCCTCCGGCTACGGAGTACGTACTGAGCCGTCTGGAGAAAACGGAAGGCATCCGCCGCCTGAAAGAGGAGGCGGACAGTCAGAGTCAGATCCTGCGGAAACAGATGCGGACGGAAGAAGCGCACAGGCTGAAGATTACGATTGAGGATCTCTGCGCCCGGATCGAGGCCGGTATGGCAGATGTGGCGCTGGACGGGTATATTTCCTATTTTACATCCGGACTTGTCAGCTTATTGGATTATTTTGATCCGGAGGAAACCGCCGTTTTTCTGGATGAACCCAGACGGATCCGTGAACATGCGGAAAGTGTGGAACGGGAGTTTAAGGAAAGCATGATACACCGGCTGGAGCATGGCTCCGTACTGCCGGGACAGGCGGAAGTGCTGTGGACGACAGAGCAGATTCTGGCGAAGCTGGCGGGAATGCGGCTGGTCCTGATGACGACGCTGGAGCAGAAGATAAAAGAGTTTAATGCGAAAGAGCAGTTCTATATTGTGATGCAGAATATCAATTCCTATCACAATCAGTTTGCTCTGCTGGCAAAGGATTTGGGGACGTACCGAAAACAGAAATATCGGGTTCTTCTATTCTGCGCGTCCCGGACCAGAGGGGAGCGTCTGGCGAAAGATCTGACGGAGGACTTTGCACTTCCCGCGTTCTACAGTGATGACCGGGAACGGGTGCCGCAGCCCGGAGAGATCATGGTGACCAGAGGCAATGTCCATAAGGGCTTTGTATATCCGGCAATCCGGTTTGTGGTAATTACGGAAACCGATATTTTCGGGACAGAAAAGAAAAAGAGACGCAGGAAAAAGCGGGCATATCAGGGAACGGAGATCCGGAGCTTTACCGATCTGCATGTAGGGGACTATGTGGTGCATGAAAACCACGGTCTGGGTATCTATCGCGGGATTGAACGGATTCAGGTAGATAAGATCACCAAGGACTATATGAAGATCGAGTATGGCGGCGGCGGGAACCTGTATGTGCCGACAAGCGGTATGGATCTGATCCAGAAATACGCCGGATCGGAGGCAAAGCCGCCGAAGTTAAATAAACTGGGCACCGCGGAATGGGGAAAGACCAGGCAGAAAGTAAGCGGAGCCGTACAGGAGATCGCCAGGGAACTGGTAGATCTGTATGCGAGGCGGCAGGCCAAGCAGGGATATGTATACAGCGCGGATACGGTCTGGCAGAAGGAGTTTGAGGAGATGTTTCCTTATGCCGAAACCGAGGATCAGATCCGGGCCGTAGAAGAGATCAAACAAGATATGCAGAGCCCGAAGATCATGGACCGGCTGGTATGCGGCGATGTGGGTTACGGAAAGACCGAGGTAGCGATCCGGGCTGCGTTTAAAGCCGTACAGGACGGGAAACAGGTGGCGGTTTTAGTGCCGACGACCATCCTGGCGCAGCAGCATTTTAATACCTTTGTGCAGCGCTTTAAGGATTATCCGGTTCGGGTGGAATTGCTCTGCCGGTTCCGGACGCCGGCGCAGCAAAAGCAGACGATCACGGATCTGAAAAAAGGATTTGTGGATATTGTGATCGGAACGCATCGGCTTCTCTCCAAAGATGTGCAGTATAGAGATCTGGGACTGCTGGTTGTAGACGAAGAACAGCGGTTTGGCGTTGCCCATAAAGAGAAGATCAAACAGTTAAAGGATACCGTTGACGTACTGACGCTTACGGCGACGCCGATCCCGCGGACACTGCATATGAGTCTGGCAGGGATCCGGGATATGAGCGTATTGGAGGAAGCGCCGGTGGACCGGATGCCCATTCAGACCTATGTGATGGAATATGAGGATGAGATGGTGCGGGAGGCGATCACCAGAGAGCTTTCCCGAAACGGTCAGGTATTCTATGTGTATAACCGGGTTAATAATATAGAGGAAATTACCCTGCATATTCAGAAGCTGGTGCCGGAAGCGGTTGTGGAGTACGCGCACGGGCAGATGAGCGAGCGGCGGCTGGAACAGATCATGTACGATTTCGTCAATGGAGAAATCGATGTGCTGGTTTCCACTACGATCATTGAGACCGGAATGGATATTTCCAACGCCAATACCATGATCATTCACGATGCGGATCAGCTGGGACTGGCGCAGCTGTATCAGCTGCGCGGACGGGTAGGACGATCAAACCGGGTGGCCTTTGCCTTCCTTCTATATAGAAGAAATAAACTGTTGAAAGAAGTGGCGGAGAAACGGCTGGCTGCCATACGGGAATTTACAGATCTGGGCGCGGGTTTTAAGATCGCGATGAAAGATCTGGAGATCCGGGGCGCCGGAAATCTGCTGGGTGCCAGTCAGCACGGGCATATGGAAGCCGTCGGATATGATCTGTACTGCAAGATGCTGAATGAGGCGGTTCTTTCCCTGAAAGGAGAAAAGAAACCGGCGGAATATGAAACCGCCATAGATGTGAATCTGGACGCCTATATCCCGCCTTTTTATATTGCGAACGAAGGACAAAAACTGGATATTTACAAGCGGATCGCGGCGGTAGAAACGCAGGAGGATTATTCGGACATGGAAGATGAACTGGTCGACCGCTTCGGCGAGCCGCCCAGACAGGTGGTAAATCTGCTCCGGATCGCATTATTGAAAGCCAAAGCGCATCGCGCGTATATTACGGAAATCACCGGAAACCGGCAGGAGCTGCGGATTTCCATGTATCCGAAGGCGAAGATCGATACGCTGCGGATTCCGGTTTTGTTAAAGCGTTACGGCCGCGAAATGCGGTTTATCACAGATGGAGAGCCGGGATTTGTCTATACGCGAAAGGATCAGAGCGGCGACAGCGAGGTATATCTGCAGGTGATCGATCAGGTGATCACGGATATTCTGGGATTGTCGGAAGGAGTGGAAGAAAATGAAACGGTCGGAACGGGCAGTGGAACTGTTTAAAGAAGGATATAATTGCTCGCAGTCGGTGTTCGGCGCATTCGCGGATCTATATGGAATGGACTTTGAAACCGCGATGAAGGTTTCCGCTTCCTTTGGCGGCGGGCTCGGGAGAATGCGGGAGGTCTGCGGCACTGTATCGGGCATGGCGCTGGCGATCGGGATGGAAACCGGCGCGGTGCAGGGAAAGGATACGGCTCGGAAAAAAGCCAATTATGAAAAGGTTCAGAAGCTGACAAATGCGTTTCGGGAGCAAAACGGAACGATTTACTGTAAGGAACTGCTGGGACTGACAAAGAAGCAGCAGGAGGAAGAAACGGCAGAACCGGCAGCGCGGACGGAAGAATATTACAGAAAACGCCCCTGTCTGCAGCTGATCCGAATGGCAGCGGAATTATTGGAAAAGGAGTTTCATTACGAAGATGAGGTATAAGATTGTCAATATCGGAGCATCCATTGTCCTGGCAGTATTAGTGATCGCCGGTATCTATGTCTGCGTCGACGGCCGGATGGAAAAAGAGCCGGAAAGCAGTTCGGAAACAGGTATTGTCCTGCAGGTCCCGGACGCCGGTGAGCCGTCAGGAACGGAATCCGATCTTCCGGAGACTTCCGGGGAAACAGAGTCTTCCAAAAAGCCGGATGCGGACGCACGGCAGGATACGACGAAAAAGCAGGTGATCGTCTCCGCAAACCCCACGGAACCGGCGACAACGGATACGACACTGTATCAGGTCGTGGAGTACGTGGACGCCACCAATCAGGTTTCCGCAAAGTTTGAAAAGCAGTTAGCGGCAAAAAGCGCGATCTTGGTAGACGTCAATCAGAAGGCGATCCTATATGAGAAAAATTCGGATGTACAGATGGATCCCGCCAGCACCACAAAGCTGCTTACCGCCCTGGTGGCGCTGGAATACTGGAAAGCGGATGAAACCATCACGGTGGGAAGTGAGATCAATCTGGTGGCGCCGGACGCCAGCCGTGCATGGCTCGAGGCAGGGGACAAGCTGACAGTGGAACAGATGATCCAGGGAATGCTGATCTGTTCCGGCAATGACGCCGCATATGTACTGGCAGCCAACACCGGTCGCCGGTTATCCGAAAAAAAACTGTCCGACTCGGAGGCAGTCCGTTATTTTATCGATCTGATGAATCAGAGGGTAAAAGAAATGCAGCTTTCGCATACGCATTTTAATTCTCCGGACGGTTATGACGCCGACAATCAGTATACCAGCGCGGAAGATTTGGCGGTTATCGCCTATCAGGCGTATCAGAATCCGGTGATCCGCCGGACCTGTAAGCTTTCCAAGGTCTATGTGCCGGAGCGGGATGTGACCTGGCAGAGCACCAATCAGCTGTTGAATCCGGACAGCGAATATTACTATGACAAAGCGATCGGCATGAAGACCGGAAGCACGGACAATGCCGGCAAATGTCTGGTATCATTGGCAAAAGAAGGAGAGCAGGTCTATCTGTGCGTGGTATTGAATTCCGATGAACCCGGCAGGTGGACAGATTCGATTTCCTTATTTGATTATGGATTTTCATTAAAAAAATGACAAAGTGGAGGTGAGAAGAAATGTCAGAAAAACGATACGCGGTACTGATCGATACAGAAAATACAAGTCCTGCGTACATTGAGGGAATCTTAAAGGAAATTTCCCAGTACGGCAGAGTGACCTACAAGCGGATGTATGGAGATTTCACGTCGGACGAACTGGCAGAATGGAATAAAAAGGCAATCCAGCACGCCATCGTACAGATTCAGCAGCCCCATTATTCCAAGGCGAAAAACGCGTCGGATATCATGCTGGTCATTGATGCTATGGATATCCTGTATAACGGCAGGGTAGAAGGCTTTTGCATCGTTTCCAGCGACGGAGACTTCACAAGACTTGTGAACCGCCTGTGTGAAGAAGGCATGGAAGTGGTCGGCATGGGAAAGAGCGACGCGTCCAAAGCGTTAAAGGCGGCCTGTACCCAGTTTAAGAATCTGGAGATCCTGGGAGACCGGGAAGAAGAGAATACGGTTTCCGAGATTGTAGATCTGAAGGATATCAAAGAAGTTATCTCCGATATCATCACACAAAAGGAAGATAAGGGAAAAATGGCGGGACTTGGAGAGATCGGCAGCACCCTGATGAATACATATTCCGATTTCGATGTGCGGAATTACGGTTATAAGTCCTTATATACCTTCGTAGAGGATATGAAAGAGTTTAAGATCGTAAAGATGGGAAGCAGCATCATGGTCAGCAACGCCCGCGTCAAGGAACTGAAAACGGTTGTGGAAAATTTTGTAAGGAGTTCTTTAAAAAGCGGTCCGCTGGAGCTGGGCGCGCTTGCAAACAACCTTTATTCCAAATTTAAGGATTTTAAAATGCAGGAATATGGCTACTACAAGTTTGAGCAGTTTATCAGAAGCATTGACGGAATCGTGATCGAGCAGCCGGAAGGAGAAAAGGCGCAGAAGATAGCAAAGCTGGGATAGGCACAAAAGCCCGGATGACGCATAGACTAAAGAGAGCGCATTTGGGAGCTGAAATCTGTGTATACCAGTTTTATGAAAGCAATTTTATACAATCCGCCGGTCTGCGGCGCCGTTATAACAGGCAGTCAGGCCTATCCCCTGCTGTCCGGCAATGTACTGTTTTATGAAGCTAATAACGGAACGATCGTAGTGGCGGATCTGACCGGACTTGTGGAAGCGGGGACAGAACAGGAGGCCTGCAGGCTTCCCCGTTTCTATGGTTTCCATATTCACGAAGGGAATGCCTGTGGCGGGACGCAGCAGGACGGAGCTTTTTTGGCTGCCGGCAGTCATTGGAATCCCCGAAAATGCGAGCATCCGGCCCATGCGGGCGATCTGCCTGTGCTGCTGAGCAATTACGGAAAAGTATGGAGCGCCTGCTATACGGAAGCGTTCATGCCGTGGGAAGTGCTGGGACATACGGTGATCCTGCACGATCAGCCCGATGATTACCGGACTCAGCCTGCGGGGAATGCGGGAGAGCGGATCGGATGCGGTACGATTGTACCGTTTCAATAAATACAAAGGAAAAGAGAGGAATTGAACGATGGAGCGAAAAAGCGCATGGTTATCTTATGGGGAAGAACAGCAAACGGAAACAGAGCGGATTGCCGCCGGATATAAAGCCTTTATTACAAAATGCAAGACGGAGCGGGAATGCGTGGAGGAAATCGCGGTAATGGCAGAAGCCGCGGGCTATGTCAGTATGGAAAAGGCAGCGGAAAAAGGATGGAAACCGGTGCCGGGAGCTAAACTTTATGCGGTCAATAAGAAAAAGGGCATTGCATTGTTTCATATCGGGAGCGAACCGCTGACAGAAGGTTTCCAGATTCTCGGTGCGCATATCGACTCACCCAGACTGGATATCAAGCAGAATCCGCTGTTTGAGGAACAGGACCTGAATATGGCGCTGCTGGATACCCATTATTACGGCGGGATCAAGAAATATCAGTGGGTGACGCTGCCGCTTGCCATTCATGGCGTTGTGGCCAAAAAAGACGGAACCGTGCAGAAGATCTCCATCGGAGAATCCCCTGACGAGCCGGTAGTCGGGATTACGGATCTGCTGATCCATCTGGCGGGCGAACAGATGGCGAAAAAAGCTTCGGTTGTCATTGAAGGGGAAAGCCTGGATATCCTGGTGGGCAGCCGTCCGATCGCAGCCGAAGAGGATGAAAAAGACACGGTCAAAAAACAGGTGCTCGAGATTTTGAAAACGCAGTATGGAATAGAAGAAGAGGATTTCCTGTCCGCGGAGCTGGAAGCGGTTCCCGCAGGACCGGCCCGGGATTTCGGTCTGGATCGCAGCATGATCATGGGCTACGGACAGGACGACCGGATCTGCGCCTATACTTCTCTGATCGCGCAGCTGGAAATGACGGAGATCCCGAAACGGACTTCTGTCTGCATTTTCTGTGATAAAGAAGAAATCGGCAGCGTAGGCGCCACGAGTATGTCCTCTAAATTTTTTGAGCGGACCGCGGCAAAACTGCTCGGAATGCAGGGCGCCGCCGATTACGGCACTGTGATGGAGACACTGGCAAACTGTAATATGCTTTCCTCCGATGTAAGCGCTGCGGTAGATCCCAATTATCAGAATGTATTTGAAAAGAAAAACGCCGCGTATATGGGAAAAGGGCTGGTATTCAATAAATTTACCGGCGCCCGGGGCAAATCCGGTTCCAATGACGCGTCCGCGGAATATATCGCGTATCTGCGGAAGATCATGGATGACGCCGGCGTACACTGGCAGACTGCGGAGTTGGGAAAAGTCGATCAGGGCGGCGGCGGAACCATCGCGTATGTGACTGCGGAATACGGAATGGAAGTGATCGACAGCGGAATTGCCCTGCTCAATATGCACGCGCCCTGGGAGATTTCCAGCAAAGCGGATCTTTATGAGGCCGTCAAAGGTTATCAGGCATTTTTAAGGGGATAATTCATGAATTACCTGAAGTTAGAAAATAATATCATTGAGATGATGAAAGAGGAGCAGTTAAAGCTGGGCTATGCCAGTGAGACGGTCCGGCTTTACTATCCGCTTTCTTCTCTAAACCGGGCGCTGGGGTGCGAACAGGATATCGCGCAGATGCGGGAAACCTTGCGGAATTTTTCGGAAGCTGTAACGGACAGGCTTGGGAAGATCTCCGTTTCCAATCAGGGAGAGCGGTTTTGCTTTACGATCCCACCCGCGGGCGCGGAATATGTGCACGCGCATATGGGAGATACGTCCTTTCTGGCCGGGTTTATCCAAACCATCGGGAAACACGGATGTACGATGGAAGAAATCCGGAACCTCTTTCATCAATATTCGGAACATGTTCATATAGAACGGGCGGCACACGGAGAATTTGACTGGCTGCTATATTTTGAAGACGGAACCCCGGATAATTTCCGTTACTGCATCACAAACGAAGGCTGCCATCTGATTTACCACCGGTATACGCCGGAGGACTATGAAGCCCTGAATCTGTGAAAGGAAGGGTGAGAACGGATATGAAAGATAAATTGTTTCTGGCTTTAATGGAAGCGCAGCGCGCGCACGGACACCTGAGCATGCAGGGATTTCAGAAACTGAACCTGTCGGAAGGACAGCCAAAGACGCTGTACATTTTATTAAGGGCGGAAGGCTGTGTGCAGAAGGAACTGGCCGAGATGGCCAGAGTGCGGCCGGCGTCCATGACTGTTCTGTTAGACCGGATGGAAAAGCAGGGATATATTCTCCGGAAAGAAACCCGGGTTTCCGGAGGGAAACGGGCATACCGGGTATATATGACGCCGGAAGGAAAGGTGAAGGCCAGACAGGTAGAAGAACTGGTCGAGGTGTTGGAAGAGCGGGCTTTTTCGGGATTTTCCGGGGAAGAGCGGAACCTGCTGCTGCAGATGCTGGGGCGGGTTGCGGACAACCTGTCATAACAGATGAAAACCTTACAGGAAAGGAGGAATGCAGCGTGGAAGAACTGGAAGAGAAGAAAACCGGACAGGAGGATGAACAGGAAAAGGAATCAGAAAAGGAAAAAGAATCGGAAAAGGAATCGGAAGAAAGCGTACCTGACAGACCGGACTACGCTACGGAGATTGCGGAAGTCATCAGAAGCGAAGCCCCGACTGAGCAGATCAGAGAACAGTTAAACGACTACCATGAAAATGATATTGCGGATGCTCTGGAGGAACTGACAACAGAAGAACGAAAGCGTCTGTACGCGATTCTGGGTGCGGAAGCGACCTCAGATGTGTTTGCCTACCTGGAAGAAGACGTAGGCGCCTATCTGGAAGAACTGGATACGGAACATGCGGCTGACATTATCGAGTCCATGGACGCGGACGACGCGATTGACGTATTGGAAGAACTGGAAGACGAACAGCGGGAAGAGCTGATCGAGCTTTTGGATGAAGAAGCAAAACAGGATATCGATCTGATTCAGTCCTTTGATGAAGATGAGATCGGAAGCAAGATGACGACCAACTATATTGTCATCCATCGGAATCTTACCGTCCGGCAGGCGATGAAGGAACTGATCTCCCAGGCGGCGGAAAATGATAATATTTCCACGCTGTATGTGGTGGCGGAGGATGAGACGTTTTACGGTGCGATCAGCTTAAACGACCTGATCATTGCCAGAGCTTATACGGAACTGGAAACTCTGATCACCACTTCCTATCCTTATGTATACGCGAATGAACAGATTACGGAATGTATTGAAGAACTGAAGGATTATTCTGAGGACTCCATTCCTGTCTTGAGTCAGGATAAAAAGCTGCTTGGCATTATCACCTCGCAGGACATCGTAGAAGTCGTAGATGAAGAGATGAGCGAGGACTACGCGAAGCTGGCCGGTCTGACGGAGGAAGAGGATCTGCAGGAGCCGTTGTCCGCCAGTGTGAAAAAAAGGATCCCATGGCTGTGCGTCCTGTTGTTCCTCGGACTCGGCGTCTCCACTGTAGTGGGAATGTTTGAAAGCGTTGTGGCGCAGCTGACGCTGGTGGTCAGCTTCCAGTCCCTGATCCTGGGGATGGCGGGAAATGCCGGAACGCAGTCGCTGGCTGTCACGATCCGTGTGTTAATGGATGACGATTTAAAGACCAGACAGCGCCGCTCTCTGGTATTAAAGGAAGTGCGGGTTGGACTGACGAACGGTTTTTTGCTGGGAATCGTTACCTTTGCCTGCATCGGGCTTTATGTGCTGTTTGCAAAAGACCATACGGCTCTGTTTTCCTTTGCGGTTTCTGGCTGCTGCGGACTTTCTCTGATGATCGCCATGGGAATTTCCAGCTTTACCGGAACCATAATTCCAATTTGCCTGAAGAAGCTGGGCGTGGATCCGGCCGTGGCATCGGGACCGCTGATCAGTACGATCAATGATCTGGTGGCAGTTGTAACCTATTACGGACTGGTCTGGACACTGCTGATCAATGTGCTGCAGCTGGTAGAATGAGGATCGCAACAGTATGAAAAATAAAGTTTTAACGCCGGAAGCGTCTGCCCGGCAGGTGCATCCGATCGAACCGGTCTATGACGCGGATTCCGAGATTTTGATCCTGGGCAGTTTCCCTTCGGTTAAGTCCAGAGAAACGGGTTTTTTTTACGGACATCCGCAAAATCGGTTCTGGAAGGTAACTGCCGCCGTATTCGGAGCGGAACCGCCGGTTACCATAGAAGAAAAAAAGAAATTTTTACTGCGGCATAAGATCGCGGTCTGGGATCTGATCCACTCCTGTGAAATCACAGGATCCTCCGACAGCAGCATTAAAAATGTGGTTGTCAATGATTTAAGTTTGATCCTGAAGCAGGCGAAGATCCGGCAGATCTATGTCAACGGGAAAAAAGCATTTGCCCTGTATAACCGTTATATGAAAGCGCAGACCGGGCGGGACGCGATCTGTCTGCCGTCTACAAGTCCCGCAAATGCGGCCTGGACGCAAAAAAAACTGACGGAAGCGTGGAGCGTGATCTTATAAGGAAATATGAATAAATTCTTCCATATTTACAGATACTAGTTCCGGAAAAGGAAAGTACAGTAATATGGAGGAATTTTTACATGAAAGCAACAGGAATTGTAAGGCGGATCGACGATCTTGGGCGGGTAGTGATCCCGAAAGAAATCAGAAGAACATTACGGATTCGGGAAGGCGATCCGTTAGAAATCTTTACGGACCGGGAAGGAGAAATCATCTTAAAGAAGTATTCCCCCATCGGTGAGATCGGCGAATATGCCAAACAGTACGCGGAAAGCATGGGAACTGTCAGCAACTGCGGCGTAGTCATTACGGACCGGGATCAGATCATCGCCGCGTCCGGAACCGGCAGAAAAGATCTGCTGGGGAAGCGGATCAGTTCATCTATGGAAGAAGTTATGGAAGCGAGAGAGGTGGTAGATACCACCAGCCATAAACAGCCGTCGATTGCCCTGACAGACAGCGACGAGTACGGGAAAACCACTTCCCAGATCATTTATCCGATCATCAGCGAGGGTGATATCACCGGGGCAGTCGCTATTTTAGAAAAGGAAAACGGCAGCGTGATTGGAGAGACGGAGCGAAAACTGGCAAAAGTGGCGGCGGAATTTCTGGGAAAACAGATGGAGAACTAGAAAAAAGCCTTAAAAAATATAGGGAAAGCGCCAGAAGCGGCATAAATCAGTTGACAAATTCGGAGAATAATAGTATAAATATTGAAGAAGGTAATACCAAGTTTTATCTATTATATTGATTAGGAGGAAATTCAGAATGAACAAAACCGAATTTGTGGCAGCAATTGCTGATAAGACAGAATTATCGAAGAAAGATGCTGAGAAAGCAGTAAAGGCATTTGTTGAAGTTGTTACCGAAGAATTAAAGAAGGGTGAGAAGATTCAGTTAGTAGGCTTTGGTACATTTGAAGTTGTCAGCAGACCTGCAAGAACCGGCAGAAACCCTATGACAGGCAAGGAGATCAAGATCGAAGCTTCTAAGTCACCGAAGTTTAAGGCAGGCAAGGCATTAAAGGATGCTGTTAACTAAGATGATTTTTTGATCGAAATGATACGGGAAGCCGCTGCAAATGATTCTAATACGAAGGAATAGGATTATTTGCAGCGGTTTCCTTTTATCTTACCGAAAAATATCGGTTTTTGGTTCATGGAGGAAGTTATGCGTTTGGATAAATATCTGAAAGTATCCCGGCTGATCAAACGGCGGACGGTTGCCAATGAGGCCTGTGACGCAGGCAGGGTTCTGGTCAATGAGAAACCGGCGAAGGCGTCCCTCAGTGTGAAGGCCGGGGATATCATAGAGATCCGGTTCGGCAACCGCAATGTAAAGGTGGAAGTGCTGGATGTGAGCGAAACCGTGAAAAAGGAAGAAGCAAAAGAATTATATCGGTATCTGTAGGCCGGGACGGTATAAAATTCGTATATGCCTCATATGTTTAACCAGACAGCGCAAAGCGCTTCGGACAGGAGGTATATATGGAAGAGATCAAAAATACCGGAAAACACAGTCTGGCATTTGCCGGCAGACAGAACGGAACCGTGACTGGCGTGCTGGATGTTATTTCCTTTGATATGAACAGCGTGCTGCTGGAGACGACACAGGGAATGCTTACCGTGAAAGGCGCGGATTTACATGTGAGCCGGCTGAATCTGGACAAGGGCGAGGTTGATATAGACGGACAGGTGGACAGCCTGGCTTACAGCGAGGTCCATCAGCTTCATAAGAAAGGGACGTCTTTCTTCGGAAGACTGTTTCAGTAGGTGCCGGCATGGATTTTGAAATCGTACTGGAAGTAGACCTGTTCTTCTGGTCTGCGGTTACAGGCGTATGCCTGATGGCGGCCTATGATGTGATCCGGGCGTGGAGACGGCTGCTGATACATAAAAAAGCGGCTGTGATTCTGGAAGATGTTCTGTTCTGGACTCTGGCAGCCGTCGCGGTTTTCCTGCTCTTATTTTTCCAAAACAACGGCATCATCCGCTGGTACGCGATCGCGGCTGTCGGAATCGGGATGCTGGTGTTTGAGGTATTGCTGGGACAGTGGTTTATAAAATTTATAAATTTCCTCTTAAAACCATTGCAAAAGATGAGAAAAAAATATAGAATAAAGAAAATGAAAAAGCAGGCGGAGAAGCAAAAGCAGCCGAAGAAACAAAAGCAGGATAAGGAAAGTGTGAATTCGTGAGGGTTGTTGAATCTAAGAAAACTTCAGGAAGAAAGAAAAACTCCGGCCGCGGCAGCAACCGGCTGGGAATCATTGCCATAACCTGTGTGGTAGTGATCTTTGGGCTGGTTTTATTTTATAATACGCAGCAGTCTAAGAAAGAGCTTCAGGAGCTGGAGCAGCAGGAATCCGTGCTTCAGGTGGAACTGGAGGAGCAGCAGACGCGCCGGGATGAACTGGAAGAACAGCGGATTTATGTGCAGACCAAGAAGTACGTAGAAGAAATGGCTAAGAAATTCGGTCTGGTCTATCCGGGTGAGATCATATTTAAGCCGAAAGAAGACTGACTGCAGACGGCGTCTAAAGGGAAATATTGCTCTTTAAAGAACGGGAAACCGTACTTTAAGGAGCTTTTTTATTTGCATAAGATCACGGCTTCCGAAGCGCGGCAGCGTTTCGCTTAATTTCCTAAATAAGATTATCTCCGTCGAAACGATTCAAAACAGAGATTTCCGGGCTTTCTGTCTAAATCTTTTTTGATTTCCGACTGTAAAAATGACAAAAAATCATAGGCAAACCCGTTATAATGGCGTTTGTATCGCGGAACCGCCGGGCAGAACGGGCTGCCTGTGAGGGAAGACAACTTCAATAAGGGGAACGCAGAAATGGAGGAAGAAAGAAAAGATGAAGGGAAAAATCTGGAAAGGAACGATGTTACAAATGATAATGGCGGTATTGGCAGGAACTATGTTTTATTCCTATTATCCGGTGGGGATCTCATTTTTCAGCGCGCTGCAGATGACGCCGGGAATGGGAGCGCTGGCGTGGCCGGCGGCAGTATTGGGTATGAGCGCAGACGGGGACTGGATGAATGCTGTGAAGGGAAGCGTGATCTGCGCGGTGATCTGGAGCCTGATTCAGATCGTAGAAAAAGCAACGGGGAAACAGGAAAATAAGTACATAACGGCTGCAATAGCCGGAATCAGCATTACGGGAATGGAATATGCTTCCATGTCGATGGAACGGCAGATGGCATGGTATCCGCAAAGCCTTCCCCAATGGGGGCAATGGCTGATCCCCTTGGGACTGGGCGCGTTAACCTTTTGCCTTACGATCATTTTTCGTGTAGCAGTCCGGGTGATCTGGTCGGATGAGGAAAGCAGGATTTTCGGAAATGAAGAGATTGTCAGCATCGGTATCATTATCGGACTGCTGGTCTACAGACTGGGAAATGTCAGCCTGTGGGGCTTTTCTCCGATGGAAGCATTCGCATTTTTTATCATTGCGTTTACAGCTTATAAATACGGAGCCGCCATTGGCGGGCTGATCGGAATCGGCAGCGGACTGGTCGTTACGATCGTGACCGGACAAATCTCATTTTTGGGATTGTTGGGGCTGGCCGGCGTCCTGGCAGGAAGCTTCCGGCAGCTGACTCGGTTCGGAACGGTTGTAGGCTTGGGGGCAGCGGTAGTATTAGGCGGGCTTCTCTTTGAACAGGCGTTATTTGGCCGTGTATGGGTACAGGGATTTGTGATTGGGGCGGGAGCATTTTTACTGATGCCGCCAAAGCTGCTGCACCGGGTTTCAATCGATATGCAGCCGGTATATCTGACGGCAGCCAGCGCGGAGACAAAAGAGTATAAATTGGGACAGGCAGCAGAATCTTTTTTGCATTTATCCAACAGTTTCGGGCAGTTCCCGTCCAAAAAGCCGGGATTTACCTATGAAGAAGTGGAAAAGATGGTGGACGAGGTTTCAGCGAAATACTGCAGAAACTGTACGAGATGGGATCTCTGCTGGGCACAGGGAAAATACGAAGCTTATAAGGAAACATCGGAATTGTTCCGTGTGGCAGGCAAACGGGGAACCGTATACCTGACGGACGTACCGCAGGAATTTGCGGAGCGGTGCCGGAATGTATACGGGCTGGTTGCGGAAGTCAATCATTTAATGGAGCGTTCCAGAATGAGTCTGCTGTGGCATAACCGCCTGGTAGATTCCAAACTGGCGATCGCGGCGCAGCTGAAAGAAGTATCCGGTATCCTGCAGGAGTTTTCCAAAGGAGAAGCATCCATGATGCGGCTGACGGAGGAGCAGGAAGATTTTATCCGTCTGCAGATGAAAGGGAAAAAACTTCTGCTGGAGCGGATCCAGATATGGGAAACCAGAAACGGACGAACGGAGATCTCTCTGGTGACCCGGGCAATGCGAGGCGCCTGCGTACCGGTGCGGGAAATGGAACTCATTTTGGAATCTGCGCTGGAAAAACAGCTGCGGCTTGGCAGCAACCATAAAAATATGATCGGAGCAGATCTGGTGAATCTCCATTTTCTGGAAGATATTCATTACAGGCTTTTATTTGGAACGGCAAAGAAGGCAAAAGGAGAAGAACAAATATCCGGGGATAACTTCGGATTTACCCAGTTAAACTGCGGACAGACACTGATGACGATATCCGACGGTATGGGACACGGGCAAAAAGCCTATACGGAGAGCGAGACGATCATTGAATTGCTGGAGCAGATGCTGGAGAGCGGTTTTCGGGAAGAAGTGGCGCTGAAACTGGTGAATTTGATGCTGATGGTTAATTCGGACGCCGGAAATACGGCTACTGTGGATATGGGTGTGATCGATCAGTATACCGGAATCTGCGACTTTATCAAAATGGGAGCGGCGCCTACCTTTATCCGGCATAACGGATGGGTAGAAATGATAAAGTCCACTTCTCTTCCCATAGGGATCCTGGAATCCGTGGATTACGAACGGATCACCAGAAAATTGTGTGACGGGGATATGATCGTTATGGTATCGGACGGGATTGTAGAGGCGATCCCGGGTGAAAATAAGGAGGCGGCATTATGTGAAATCGTACAGCAGATCGATGAAGTCAATCCGAAAGAATTTGCGGCCCGGCTGATGCATATGACAGAGCAGGAGACGGCGGCGGACGATATGACCGTTCTGGTCGGCGCCGTCTGGGGAAATCCGCCGGAAGGCATGGAAATTACTTGAGTTTCCAAAGTAATTGTGATAAACTCGGTTTTATGGAAACGGAATTTTTGGCATATATGCGGAAAAACAATTACATAGAAGCAGGAGACGGAATTCTGGCCGGCGTTTCAGGCGGCGCAGATTCCGTCTGTTTGTTATTGCTGCTGCATCGGCTTCAGGAAGAGATCCCCTTCACCCTGGCGGCTGCCCATGTCAATCATGGGATCCGCGGAGAGAGTGCCGGCAGAGACCAGAAGTTCGTGGAGGAATTGTGCGCCGGACTGGGAATCCCCTGTTATGTGGAAACGCAGAATGTACCTGCCCTGGCGGCCATGTGGCATAAGTCGGAGGAAGAAGCGGGCAGAGAGGTGCGGTATCGTTTTTTTAAACGGCTGTGCAGAGAGCACGGCTTTCAAAAGGCGGCGGTGGCGCATAATCGGGACGATAATATGGAAACCGTCCTGCATAACCTGTTTCGGGGGACCGGAATCGACGGTATGACAGGGATTCCATCGGACCGGCCCGGACTGATCCGGCCGCTGCTTCCGTTTTCCCGCGTGCAGATCGAAACCTATTTAAAACAGAGAAATCAGTCGTTTTGTACAGATGAATCCAATGCGGATCTGCATTATACAAGAAATAAGATCCGGAATCTGGTGATGCCTGCGGTAAGGCAGATCAATGCGCGGGCAGAGGAACACATTCTGGAGTTTGGCAGTCAGGCGGCAGAGATCGCGGATTATCTGAACCGGCAGAGCCGCAGCGCCCTGCTGCGATATACCGGACAGCCGGCACCCATACTGCCGGGCCGGGAAGAGGAATCGGGCACCGTCCTGCTGACGGAGCCGCTGCGGCAGGAGCATCCGGTCATTCAGAAACGGGTGATCCGGGAGTGGATCTTCCGGCTGGCAGGTCAGGCAAAGGATATTTCGGCGGTGCATGTGGAGCTTGTACTGGAGCTGTGGGAAAAACAGACCGGACGGCAGGTCAGTCTGCCGTATCGGCTGACGGCAAGGCGCAGCTATGACGGAATTGTACTGGAAAAGACTTCCGATCAGGCAGCCGAAGATCCGAAAATAGAAACCGTCGGTCAGGAGGAAATCCGGATTCCGGATCTTTCAGATGGGCGTCCATTTGTCTGTGATCTGCATGGAAATCGCTTTATTTTGCAGATAAAGTGTGAAAAAATTCAAAATCTTCCGCAAAAAATGTATACGAAATGGCTGGATTATGATAAAATAGAAAGGCCGCTGGCAATTCGGTATCCCTGTAAGAACGATTATCTGGTGATCAATGAGGCCGGCGATCGAAAGAAACTCAGGCGTTATCTGATCGATGAAAAGATTCCCGCAGAGGAACGGGCCTGCCTGCCGGTACTGGCGGACGGCAGTCATATCCTCTGGGTGATCGGTCATCGGATCAGCGCGTATTACAGGATAACAAAAGAAACCCATCGTGTACTGGAAGTACAGTGGAAGAAGGAACAGGAGAGATAACAGATGGATAAGATTAACGTATTGATCCCGGAAGAAAAGGTGAATGCCAGGATTAAAGAAGTAGCCGAGCAGATCAGCAGAGATTACGCGGGCAGGAATATACATCTGATCTGCATTTTAAAAGGCGGCGTATTCTTTATGTGTGAACTGGCAAAACGGATCACCATACCGGTTTCCATGGATTTTATGGCCGTTTCCAGTTACGGAGATGAAACAGAGAGTATAGGACGCGTAAGAATTGTCAAGGATTTAGACGAAAGCATCAAGGGAAAAGACGTGCTGATCGTAGAGGACATCATCGATTCGGGCAGAACGCTCTTTAATCTGATGAAGATGCTGGAAGCCAGACAGCCCGCGAGCCTTCGGATCGCCGCGCTGCTCGATAAGCCGGACCGGCGGGAATTTGATGTGCCCATCAGCTATGTCTGCCATGAGATTCCGGATGTATTTGTGGTTGGGTATGGATTGGACTATGCGCAGCGGCACAGAAATCTGCCGTTTATCGGATATGTAGAAGTGTAAGCGCTGGAATAGAAGGAGGATATTTATTTTGAAGAAACAGATGAGAGGCATGGGAATCTATACAGCGATTATCATAGCTTTTCTGGTAATCTTCTTCCTGGTTTCCGCGATCAGCGGACAGGATAAGAATTACCGGTATCAGGATTTCCTTGCGGACGCGGAAGCGGGACAGGTAAAAGAGGTGACGATCACCCCGAATAAGGAGATTCCCACCGGCGTTCTGGTTATTCAGTACGCGAATGAGAAAAAGATGCTGTATGTAACGGATATCGATAAGGTTCAGGCAGATCTGGAAAAGCTGGCGATCGATCCGATTATTGAAGATGTGGACCGGGACAGTGTATTTCTGACTACGATCCTGCCGTTTATCATTGTGGCGATCACGATCATTTTTATTTTCTCTATGATGAGCACAGGCGGCGCCGGCGGCAATAAGATGATGAATTTCGGCAAGAGCCGCGCCAAGGTATATACCGATATGGGCAAAAAGGTGACGTTTAAAAATGTTGCCGGCCTGCATGAAGAGAAAGAAGAACTGGAAGAAATCGTGGATTTCTTAAAGAATCCGAAGAAATATATCGAAGTCGGGGCCAGGATCCCCAAGGGCGTGCTGCTGGAAGGACCTCCGGGAACCGGTAAGACCTTGCTGGCGAAAGCGATCGCCGGAGAAGCAGGCGTGCCGTTCTTAAGCATTTCCGGTTCTGATTTCGTAGAAATGTTTGTGGGCGTGGGCGCGTCCAGAGTCCGGGATCTGTTTGAGGAAGCGAAGAAAAGCTCTCCGTGTATCGTATTCATCGATGAGATCGACGCCGTAGCGAGACGGCGCGGAACCGGTATGGGCGGCGGCCATGATGAACGGGAGCAGACTCTGAATCAGCTGTTGGTAGAGATGGACGGATTTGGCGTCAATGAAGGAATCATTATGCTGGCAGCCACAAACCGCGTGGATATTCTGGATCCCGCGATCCTGCGTCCGGGACGGTTCGACCGGAAGGTTGTCGTAAACAGACCGGATGTGCGCGGCAGAGAAGAAATCTTAAATGTTCACGCAAAGAATAAACCGCTGGGCGAGGATGTCGATCTGGGTGAGATCGCCAGAACCTCAGCCGGCATGACAGGCGCGGATCTGGAGAATCTGCTGAATGAAGCGGCCATCCTCGCAGCCAAGAATCAGCGGGCGTATCTGAATCAGGACGATATCAACCGTGCTTTTGTAAAGCTGGGGATCGGCGTTGAGAAGAAGAGCAAGGTCATTTCCGAGAAGGATAAGCGGATCACGGCGTTTCATGAAGCAGGGCATGCGATCCTGTTTCATAAGCTGCCGGATACGCCGCCGGTGCATACGATTTCCATTATCCCGACCGGCATGGGCGCGGCAGGCTATACCATGCCGCTTCCGGAAAAGGATGAAATGTTTAATACAAAGGGCCGGATGCTGCAGGAGATTATGGTGAGCCTGGGCGGACGGATCGCGGAAGAACTGGTATTGGACGATATCACCACCGGCGCGTCCCAGGATATCAAGCAGGCGACTTCGATTGCCAAAGCCATGGTAACGCAGTACGGAATGTCAGACCGTTTGGGTATGATCAACTATGACGAAAACGCAGATGAAGTATTTATCGGCAGGGACCTGGGGCATACCAGAAGCTATGGCGAGAGTACGGCAACCATTATCGATGAAGAAGTAAAGCGCATTGTAAGCGAATGCTATGAAAAGGCCAAAGCGGTGATCAAGGAGAACGAATCCGTTCTGTACCGCTGCGCGGATCTGCTTCTGGAAAAAGAGAAGATCTATCAGGAAGAGTTTGAGGCGCTGTTCGCACCAGCTGTGTGAAACATATGTGTAAAAAATCACACGCCAAAAAAGAGAAAACTTGTGCGTTTTGTTGACCGGTAAAAATTTACTCGTGATAATGCACAAAAAGAAATTTTTAAATTCAGTAACTTTGTGCACACTTTTTCTTGAACCCATGTTACAATATGTATTGTAAAACCCCCCAATACATTATATAGTTTTTGCTACACCCTATAAGAAAACGAAATACCTTCTCCAAAACGGACAGCATGTAGCAGCTGTCCGTTTTACTTTTCTATTGAAAAAAACCCCTGATTATGATACGATAGTTAACATATATGAACAAAATAAAATGCTTCAAAACGGAGGATTTTTATGGAGACGATCAATCGGGAGGCCCTCTTTTATGACGGCTCTTCAGAATTTACAACGCCGGTAGAGCCGGAGGTGAACGGAACCGTAAAGCTGTTGTTCCGTACTGCCAGAGATGATGCGGATGAAGTTTATTTCTGTGAGAATTATCGGGAGCGGCGGATGCAGTTTGTACGCAGAGACACGCTCTTTACATATTATGGGATCGAATATCCCCTGGATACGCGAAGGATCGTATTTCATTTTAAAGTGATCAAAGGCGATGACGTCTGTTATTACGATATGGCAGGCGGTCATACGCAGTTTACGGGGAAGTTTGAATTTGAGATCACGCCGGGATTTCATACGCCGGATTGGGCGAAGGGCGCGGTCATGTACCAGATCTTTCTGGACCGGTTCTGCAACGGCGATCGGACTAATGATGTGCTGTCCAACGAATACAGTTATATCGGAGAGCATGTACAGCAGGTGACGGACTGGGATAAATATCCGGCGGCGATGGGCGTCCGGGAATTTTACGGCGGCGATCTGCAGGGCGTTCTGGATAAGCTGGATTATCTGGAGAAGCTGGGCGTGGAAGTGATCTATTTTAATCCGCTGTTTGTCTCCCCGTCCAACCATAAGTATGATATTCAGGATTACGACTATATCGATCCGCATTTTGGAAAAATCGTAGAAGACGAGGGCGCACTGCTTGCGGACGGCGATCAGGATAACCGGCATGCGACCCGCTATATCAATCGGGTGACCAATAAGAAGAATCTGGAAGCCAGCAATGCCTTTTTTGCCCATGTAGTGGAGGAGATTCACAAGCGCGGCATGAAGGTGATCTTAGACGGCGTATTCAATCACTGCGGATCTTTTAATAAGTGGATGGATCGGGAATGCATTTATGAAAATGCGGAAGACTATGAGAAAGGCGCCTATGTAGCGGAGGACAGCCCGTATCATGACTTTTTCCTGTTCCATCAGGAGAATTGGCCGTATAACGCTGGATATGATGGCTGGTGGGGACATGATACCCTGCCGAAGCTCAATTATGAAGGCTCCAAAGAATTATATGACTATATTATGCGGGTTGCGAGAAAATGGGTCTCGCCGCCTTATAATGTGGACGGCTGGCGGCTGGACGTAGCGGCTGATCTGGGCTTCTCCAAGCTGTTTAACCACGAGTTCTGGAAGGATTTCAGAAAGAATGTGAAGGAAGCCAATCCCAATGCGATCATTCTGGCGGAGCACTACGGCGATCCCAGAAGATGGCTGACCGGCAATCAGTGGGACAGCATCATGAACTATGACGCGTTTATGGAGCCGCTGTCCTGGTTTTTGACCGGTATGGAAAAACACAGTGATGAACGGCAGGAATTTCTGATCGGGAATACGGCGGCCTTTAACCACATGATGATGGAAAATATGACGGGAAAGCAGTATATCAGCATTGTGACGGAGATGAACCAGCTCTCTAACCATGACCATTCCCGGTTTTTAACCAGAACAAACGGTCTTGTGGGAAGGACCGCAACCGTAGGGCCGGAAGCGGCCGGACAGAATATCGATAAAGGCGTGTTCAAACAGGCTGTGATCGTACAGATGACCTGGCCCGGCGCGCCGACGTTATACTACGGAGACGAAGCGGGCGTGTGCGGCTGGACGGATCCGGACAATCGGCGGACCTATCCGTGGGGACACGAAGATCTGGAACTGATCGAGTTTTACCGTGATGCGATCCGGATCCACAGGGAGAATCCGGCGCTGAAAGTAGGCGCTTTTGTCGGACTGCCGACTTCTCCGAACGGAACGCTGGTATTCGGCAGATTCCTGGGAGACAACCGCCTGGTAACGGCGATCAATCACAATCCGGACGCCTTTCCGTTCCGGATCCCGGTATGGCGGGCTAATATTCCGGACGGCAGCATCATGGAACGGATCATGCTGACGGACGAAAACCTGTACAATGTCGGAAAAGTTCCGTATACGGTTGCAGACGGATATCTGGAAGTGACACTGCCGGCACACTGCGCGGCTATTTTCAGAATGAAGAATTAGAGGTGTTTATGAATAAGAATCTTACAGTTTCCATTACAAAAGAGAACAGTAAGCCTGTGGCAAAGGATATGTTTGGCTTATTCTTCGAAGATATCAATTACGGGCTGGACGGCGGCCTGCATGCGGAAATGTTGGAAAACCGCAATTTTGAAGCCGTATTGGCGATGGGAGATAAGGACGATTATCACGCGATCTATGACGGCGGTTACGGATGGTCCGTATATGAAACGGAAAGTTATGGTTCCAGTCTGCGGTATCACGGGAAGCAGCCGTTAAATGATGTGAATCCCCATTATCTGGTATTTACCGGCAGGGGACCGAAGCCCGCGTTTACCAATAAGGCGTATGACGGCATTTATTTAAAGAAAGGCATGAAGTATACGGTTTCCTTTTATGCAAGGCCCATCGAAGGAGAGGCGGAGGTTACGGTTTCCGTTGTAAAATACGGAGAAACGCTGGCGGAGGCAGCGGTAAATCTGGACCGGGACGGCGTGGCTGCGGAGTTTGCGGTTACCGCGCAGGAAACGGAGCCGGCTGACGTAAATACGCAGCTGGAACAGGATGAGAGCAGCGGAGACCGGGCGGGTTCCGTGTGGAAGAAATATACGGTGACGCTGCAGGCCCAAAAGGATGCGGATCAGGCTGATTTTGTGGTGTCGTTAAGCGAAGAAGGGACAGTTGCGTTTGACCAGTTCTCCATGATGCCGGAGGACGCCGTACTGGGCATTTTCCGCAGGGATCTGGTAGAATTGCTGCAGGGCCTGAAGCCGGGATTTATCCGGTTCCCGGGCGGCTGTATCGTGGAAGGCAACGGCCTTGCGAACCGGTATCAGTGGAAACTGACTCTGGGCAGACCGGAGGAACGGAAGTTTAACTGGAACCGCTGGGCTGTGCACAACAACAGCAGTGATTTCGGATTTTCGGGTTCTTACGCGCACTATGGGCAGACTTATGGCGTAGGGTATTATGAGTATTTTCTGTTGTGCGAATATCTGGGCGCGAAGCCGCTGCCGGTTATGAATGTGGGAATTGGCTGCCAGTTTATGTGTCATGAATGGGTGGAAACAGACAGCCCGGAGATGCAGCAGTATATTCAGGACGCGCTGGATCTGATTGCCTTCGCCAATGAACCGGCGGACGGAAAATGGGGTGCTGTCCGGGCCGCGATGGGACATCCGGAGCCGTTTGGCCTGGAGTACCTTGGAATCGGCAATGAACAGTGGCAGACGGAAGAGGCAGATTTCTTTACCCGGTATGAGATGTTTGAACAGGCGATCCATGACGTGTATCCGGATATCAAACTGATCGGTTCGGCAGGACCGGATGTGAAAAGTGAACATTATCGGGATGCCTGGAACTGGATCCGGCCGGCAGCAGCCGTTAAGAAAAATTTTGTGTATGCAGTGGATGAACACTATTATGTCCGCCCGAAGTGGATGTATGACAACGTACATTTTTACGATCACTATGACCGCAGCGTTAAGGTATTTTCCGGCGAATATGCGGCGCATGTGCCCGGTGCGGGCGGCATGAACCAGCCGCAGACCAACAACTGGGAAGCAGGTCTGGCGGAAGCGGCATTTCTGACCGGCGTAGAACGCAATGCGGATGTGGTGGTACTGGCCTCTTACGCACCCCTGTTTGCCCGGCTGGGTTATGCGCAGTGGTCGCCCAACCTGATCTGGTTTAACGGGAAATCCTCATACGGGACGCCGAGCTACTATGTACAGCAGGCATACAGCCTTTATCGGGGGACGCGGACTCTGCATGCGGATACCGGGCTGGACGCAGCGGCAGAAGCGCAGGAGAAGGTATACTGCAGCGTAACCGCTTCGGACGACGGCAGCGTCCTGTATGTGAAACTGGTAAACGCCGGAGATACGGAAAAGGCCGTGACGCTGACCGGCACGGATTTCAGCGTATCGGATTATCAGTGTATAAAGACCGTGGATCTGAAGGCAGATCCGGCAGTTTACAACAGGATCGGAGCGCCGGAGACATTGGTACCCGAAATCACAGAGGGATCGGAGGCAGTTGGGGAAGTGAAGCTGCCGGCGTATAGCTTCCGGGTTTTGGTATTGGAAAAATAAGAATCATTAAGTGAAAAGAAAGATGCCATTCTGTAGAAAATACAGAAAAGGCATCTTTTTTGTCCAAAACTGACACCGTAAAACGCTGTTTTATACAGCAGGGAATAAAGGTGGTACCGGTATGCAGAGGAAAAGTAAGGGATTATCCTGTGAAAAAGAGTTGGAGGCCCTGGCAAAGGGAGAGACAGGTGCGCTTTCCGCCGTTTATGACAAAATGGCAAGGAGCATTTTTGGGCTGGCCTATGGAATTACGGAAAACTATTATGATGCAGAAGATGTACTGCAGAATACGATGCTTGAACTTATAAAATATGCGGACCGATATCGGAAAGGTACGAATGCGAATGCCCTGATTCTGACAATCGCGAGGCATTTGGCAATCGATCAGCTTCGGAAACGGAAAAAAGCGGTTTCGCTGGATACGCCTGAGGCAGCAAAGATTCCGGCAGAGAAACCGGATTTGTCCGGCGTGGAAGTAATGGATCTACTGCGGGTTCTGGACGAAGAGGAGCGGCAGATATTGCTGCTGCGTCTGTATGCCCGGCTGTCCTATCAGGAAATTGCTGTGGTCATGCAGATCACCGTATTGGCGGCACAGAAACGGTATCAGCGGGTAATCAGGAAACTTCGGAAGTATTTTTAGAAAAAGGAGTGGAGGCCGGTATGAAAAAAAAAGAAATAGGGGCGGTATTAAAACAATTAGATCAGCTGCCGCTTCCGGAAAAAGAAGAGATTCTGTCTGTATGCAGACGGTCGGAAACAGACCGGCAGACAGAGGAAAAAGAGGAATGGAATATCGTAATGCGGCGGCGTCTGAATCCGGCAGCTGTATGCGCGGCGTTTGTCTTACTGGCAGTTCTCCTGTCAGCTTACGCCATCAGCGTGCAGTATTATGGATTCTCCATCGCGGCACTGTTTGTCGGAGACGGGGAAACCGTTTCCAAAGATCTGGTTATGACGCAGGTATTTTATCAGGACGATCTTACGGAAGGAAATAAGACCATCAGCACATATTCGATTCCGGGGATCTCCTTTTATCAGGCTGAGCCGGATGACAGAGATCGGGAGGAGGCCATTACTGCGCTCGACCAGCAGCCGGATGCTGATAAAAATGAAACGGCAGGAATTACGGACAGCAATGGAAATGTATACCAACTTGGGGTCCGGAAGACTGAAAATGGCGGCCAGTTAAATACGCTGAAGAAATACAAGGCAGATAAACTGCTTTGGGAAGTACCGCTGGATCTGTATGGCGTAACTTTTGGTATCGTTGAAAATTATATTTATTTATACGGAAACGAACTTGGAAGCATGCACATACTCCTCTATAATGATCTGGGAGAAAAGCTCTGGGAGAAAACCTTGGATTCCATAAGCAGAATTGGCTTTGTTCAGGCAAAAGACGGCATTCTGTGTGCTGAAAATTGCTATTCCCGGGATGGAAAATCTTATTACAGCCGATACCGGATCGATATAGGGGGAACGATTCTGGATGAAACAACCGTCGCATTGCCGGACAATATGCTTCTTAATTCTTTTGTGCGCGAGGTAGAGATAGAAACAGACAGCGGATTCCTCTTTCGATTATTAGGCAGTGAAGATATTGCTGCCGGCTCTAAACGGGGTCAGCTGGCAAGCATAGACGCGGAAGGAAAGCAAATCCGCGTATGGGCTTATACCGCATCGGACGGCAAATATTTCTTTCAGGACGCGGCTCTGTATCATGGAAAACTCTATATCAGCGGATATATTTCCGCAAGAGCGGAATATTCGGAGAAAATCAACAGGAAAGATTATAAGGCACTGCTTCTTGTCCTCGATCCGGCTACAGGTGTGCCGCAGAATTATTATGAAGCCGCGGGCTCTTTGGGGGGAACGATTGTCTCTGATCCGGACGGTAATCTGACCTGGGAGGTAAAGAGTATTCTGGAACTCAAAAAAGAAAATCCCGATTATCGGGAAGGCGTGAGTATATATCAATATACGTTAGACGAAAATGGAGAGCTTCTGAAACAAAAGGAGATGGGGATCTATGAAGGGTTCTATGAATAACGACGGCAAATAAAAAATCCCCCCTTGCAACCGCCTGCCGGGATATGTACAATAGAGCTAAGAAAACTGAAATGGGAGGGCTGCTTGACGTATGTGTACAGCAATTACTTATCAAACCAAGAATCATTATTTTGGACGGAATATGGATCTGGAGTATTCCTATCATGAAACGGTGACCATAACCCCGAGAAATTATCCGTTCTTTTTCCGAAAAATGGGAGAAATACGGACGCATTACGCTATGATCGGCATGGCTTATGTGTCGGACAATTATCCGTTATATTATGAGGCGGTCAATGAAAAAGGACTGGGCGTAGCCGGACTGAATTTCCCGGGATACGCGGATTATAAGCCGGAGGCGGAAGGAAAGGACAATATTTCGCCGTTTGAATTGGTGCCGTGGCTTCTGTGTCAGTGCGAAACCATTGCGGAAGTGAAAGAAAAACTGGAGCGGATCAATCTGGTAAAGATCAATTTCAGCGAGCAGCTGCCGCTGTCACCGCTGCACTGGATGATTTCCGATAAAAACGAATCCATTACCGTAGAATCGTTAAAAGACGGCCTGCATGTGCATGACAATCCGGTCGGCCTGCTTACCAATAATCCGCCGTTTGAGACGCAGCTGTTCCATTTAATTAACTATATGAATCTGTCTACGGAGCCGGCGGAAAACCGGTTTGCCAAATGCCTGAATCTAGAACCCTACAGCCGCGGCATGGGCGCTATGGGACTGCCAGGCGATTTGTCTTCGGAATCCCGGTTTGTAAAAGCGGCGTTTACCAAGTTGAATTCCGTTTGCGGAGAATCCGAGTCAGAAAGCATCAGCCAGTTTTTCCACATTTTGGGTTCTGTTGCCCAGCAGCGGGGCTGTGTGCATATGGGCGGCGGCAAATATGAGATCACCCTGTACAGCTCCTGCTGCAATATGGATCGCGGCATTTATTATTATACCACCTATGAAAACAGCCAGATCACGGGCGTGGATATGCACCGGGAAGATCTGGACGGCAGCCAGCTGATCTCTTATCCGCTGGTAGAAGGACAGCGGATAAGAATGATGAATTAGCAGATTCGTTCGGAACTGAATGAATCATGATACAGCGGATTCCAGGGCAGTTCTCCTGTCAGATTGGCAGGAAACTGCCGGATCAGAGAAACCGCGTCGGGGATGGCATTGTGATAGAGGCTCGCAAGCTGCCGGCTGCTGGCACTGCATTTGGGATCAGGCGTGAGATTGACCATCAGTCCTTTTCCTTTTTTATAAAGTCCGCAAATGGCAAACAGCGTATACAGAAAATAACGCTTCGGCTTATAAGGCGCGATCAGTAGATCGCTGTAGAAAATAAAGGATCTGCAGGCTTTCAGGATCTGCGCTTCCCCGATGCCGTCAAAAAAGTGGGAGATCACCCGCGCAGACTCCGGCGTTGGCTTGATATGGCGCAACAGACGGTGCGTCAAAGGATTCTTCCCGTCGTGAACCATTAACATCCGGTCAAACTCTGTTTCAATCTCAGTGTGACTGACATGGCTGGCGGCAATATAGTCCCGGATATAACCGTGACAGGCCCGGTCAAGGGCAAAATGGCAGATAAAACCATATAAATAAGCAAGGTGCGCGTCCCGGCAATCGCAGTCCCGGAGAACTCTGCCCGCATGGGTAAAGAAATCCAGGGCTGCTTTTTTATGCATTCCGTAACCGGTTCGATTGACAAAGTTGGGAATGAGCGGGTGATAGTAAAATAACAGGTCCGGTCCGTGCAGACCGATCTGATATAAGTCCATGTAAGGGCTGATCTGTTGCTGCAGTTCCACAGGCAGCTGTTTAAAAACCTGCTGTCCAAATCGATAATGTGCGTAAGATGCGGGCATAAATTCCTCCGATCCGGAGCGCTGTTGTCTCCGTTTTCAATGATTTCTGTATTTTATCTTACCACACTTCCGAAAAAATAAATACTCCATATTATAATTAGGGAACAGTATTTTTTAGGAGGATGCTATTATGGCAGTAAAAATCATGTTAGACGCCGGGCATGCTGGCCTTTATAATCAGAGCCCGGTTTATTCATCATATTATGAGTCAAAAATGACTTGGAAGCTTCAAACTTATTTAAAGACAGAATTGGGCAAATACGGATTTACGGTAGGTACGACTCGGACCAGCCAGACAAGCGATCTGGAAGTATATAAGCGGGGAACTATGGGAAAGGGATACGACCTGCTGCTTTCCCTGCACAGCAACGCCACCGCGGCCAGACAGGATGAGACGGATTATCCGGTGGCGTATGCGCCGTTTGACAAAAAGGCGGATGCCCTGGGGCTTGAACTGGCCAAAGCGGTGGAACGCACCATGCAGACTAAGCAAAAAGGGAGAGTCAGCCACAGAACCTATGAAAACGGAGGCGTGACCTATAACTATTACGGTGTGATCCGCGGTGCCGCTTCCGTAGGCGTGCCGGCCATTATCCTGGAACACAGCTTTCACACCAATCCGGCAGCGGCCAAATGGCTGTCCGCAGACGCCAATCTGAAGAAACTGGCAGAGGCGGAAGCGGCCGTATTGGCAGCCTATTACGGTCAGACCAAAAAAACGGAAGACAAGGCAGAACCGGCAAAACCGGAAAAGAAAGATACGTTTTACCGGGTACAGGCCGGCGCGTATTCCAAAAAGGCAAACGCTCAAAAAGCATTAGAGAATCTGAAAAAAAGAGGGGTTTCCGCTATTATCGTACAGGAAGGAAAACTGTTTAAGCTGCAGGCCGGCGCTTTCACTAAAAAAGAGAATGCGGACGCGATGGTGGCAAAGCTAAAGAAAGTCGGGGTGGAAGCGTTTATCCGGCAGAATTCGTAAATGCTCTGCTATGGAAAATAAAGGACTTGCATCAATATTTTTTTTATGATAGAATGTAAAAGCAATTATGAAAATTGCTTGTCAACGACATTATTGCATAAAGAGTGAGATGTGTTATGAAAAAGTTAAAGGAACAGTTGAGGACAGAAAGATAAAGACGGAGGGGTTATACCCCTTCGTTCTTGTGCTGTCAAATACAGATGAGAGTGTTAAGTGAAAAGGAGACTGTCAGATGAAAGTAAAAGACACTCAGAAAACGATACGAATCCTGTATCTGGTTCTGATTGATGTTATTTTAATCAATTATATGAATTTACTGTCACTGATGATGCGGTTTGATTTTCGGTTTTCTCAGGTTCCAAGGCAGTATCTGGTCAATCTGGGCAGAGACGCGCTCCTGGAAACGGTTGTGATCCTGGGCGTTTTTGCCATCATGCGGATCTACCAGAGTCTGTGGCAGTTTGCCGGCACCCAGGAACTGTTAAAGATCGTATGGGCAGTTCTGGTTGGAAAGTGGCTCTCCACAATGATCGAGCTGCTGATCGGAAACCGGATGCCGGTGAGCTATTATGTATTCAGTACAATTCTGGTAGCCGCATCGATCGGCGGGGTACGGTTCAGTTACCGCATGATCCGTATTTACCGCATCTATTCGAAGACAAGGGGAGAGAAAGGAACTCCCCGGAATGTCATGCTGATCGGTGCCGGCGCAGCCGGTTCTATTATCCTGCGGGAGATCAAGGCCAGCAGTGAAGTTCATGGGATTGTCCGCTGCGTCATTGATGATGATCCCAGAAAACAGCAGCAGTTTTTCCATGGCGTAAAAGTTGTGGGAGGACGGGAAATGATCGAAGAGGCTGCCAAAGCTTATGAGATCAATGAGATTATTATCGCGATCCCCTCTATGTCCGGACAGGATCGGAAGGAGATTATTAATCGCTGCAGCCGGACAGGCTGTAAGCTGCGGACGCTTCCGGCAATTTTTCAGATGGTAAACGGAGATGTTTCTGTCAGCCGTTTGCGTTCGGTTGAGATTGAGGATCTGTTGGAACGGGAGCCTGTGGATATCCGTTCCGAGCAGGTGTCCGGCTATGTGAAGGACAAGGTGGTTCTGGTAACCGGAGGCGGCGGCTCCATCGGCAGCGAGCTCTGCCGTCAGATCGCCTGCAACCATCCGAGACAGCTGATTATTTTTGATATTTATGAAAACAACGCCTATGATATTCAGAATGAACTGCGTGAGAAACATCCGGAACTGAATCTGGTGGTTCTGATCGGCAGCGTTCGGAATACAAACCGGGTGGAATCCGTATTTGCCAAATACCATCCGGAGATCGTCTACCATGCGGCTGCGCATAAGCATGTGCCGCTCATGGAGGACAGCCCCAATGAGGCGGTAAAGAATAACGTGCTGGGAACGTTAAAGACCGCGGAGATGGCAGATCGGTACGGCACGAAGAAATTTGTGCTGATCAGTACGGATAAAGCTGTGAATCCGACGAATATCATGGGTGCCAGCAAACGAATCTGCGAGATGATCGTTCAGCAGATGAATCTGCACAGCAAAACCAATTATGTGGCTGTCCGGTTCGGCAATGTACTGGGCAGCAACGGCAGCGTGATCCCGCTGTTTAAAAAGCAGATCGAAAACGGCGGACCGATCACCATTACCCATCCGGATATCATCCGCTATTTTATGACCATACCGGAAGCAGTATCCCTGGTTTTGCAGGCAGGCGCCAACGCCAAAGGCGGCGAGATTTTCGTGCTGGACATGGGTAAGCCTGTGAAGATCATGGATCTGGCGATCAACCTGATCCGCTTATCGGGACTGACGCCTTATGAAGATATTGACATCCAGTTTGTAGGACTCAGACCGGGTGAGAAGCTGTATGAAGAGATGCTGATGGCGGAGGAGGGGCTTGCCGAGACTGCCAATCAGAAGATTAAGATCGGGAAACCGATTCCGATCGATCGGCAGAAATTCTGGCATGACTTGCGGGAACTGGAAAAAGCCGCGATCAGCGAACAGCCGATTCACGGTCTGATGAAACGGCTGGTACCGGAGTATGTCCTGCCGGCAAATTATCAGGAGTCTGCAGACACTGCATCATTGGATGGTTCTGCACAGGAGGCTGCGGCCGCTGCCGCAGAACCGCTGCAGTCTGACGCTCCGTCTAATTCCCATTTGAATTCAGAACATGGGCCTACAGCCGTAGAGACTGCTATGATCTGGGCGGAGAGCGCCATTTCCAGAGACGCAAGCGAATATTAAGCAACTATGCGGATATTTAAATTATTCCTGAACTGTCAGAATGTGTCTGAACAAATTCAGAAAATAAGCTTGCAAAAGCCCAAAAGGATGTTATAATAGCTACGGTGCCACAAAGCTGCGCACAGATTGTCATGCAAGCATGCTATAAGTGCAGACTTATGGCTCTGTAAAACAGTACAAGTTTTCAAATATGTCAAATCGTCGCCTTGCCGCGTTTGTCATATTGAAATGTCATAGATGAAAGCATAATCTGCCTGCCGGAGACAGAGTGGCGAAGCATATCCTTTAGTTCGAATCTCATTTTCCCACTCTACTCCGGCAGAATCTATGATATTTATGATATGGACAGACCTGCAATGGTAATTGCAGGTCCTTTATTTTGCCTTTTTTAGGCCGGAGGGATGAAAATGTGGTATGTGGTACAGGTTCGTACCGGCACAGAGGAGCAGATCCGGCTCCAATGTGAGAAAAAAATATCAGATGCAGGAATGGAGCAGTGTTTCATTCCCTGCTATGAAGAAAAAAAGAAAATCAACGGAATGTGGAGTGTTCAGAAGAAGATCCTTTTTCCCGGATACCTGTTTATGGTGTCTAATGATTTAACTAGGCTATACCGGGAATTAAAAGGGGTGATCGGTCTGACAAAGCTGTTGGGCACCGGAGATGAGATTGTACCGCTTAAGCCGGAAGAAATTGATTTCCTGCGGCAGTTTGGCGGAGAAGATCAGGTTGTGGAGATGTCGGAAGGCATTATTGAGAACGATCAGGTGATCGTAAGTTCCGGCCCGTTAAAAGGAATGGAAGGATATATTCGAAGAATCGACCGCCATAAGAGAAAGGCATATCTGGAAATCCCGATGTTTGGGCATATACAGAATGTTCAGGTTGGGTTGGAAGTAGTAGAGAAGGTTAAAAGTGAAAAGTCCTAATAAGGTTTTTTCTTTTTTGAATAACACTTTAGTATGGATGATTTAAGAAGAGCATAGGAAGAAAAAGATATGAATTATTTATTTGTAGTAGCTCATCCTGATGATGAGACATTAGGAGCGGGGGCAACAATATATAAATTGGCAGAAGAGGGAAATAGAGTTGCAGTAGCTATTATGAGTGCTCATGTAGCAGCAAGGAGGAATATTTCTGCTACGCTTGCAGACAACGAGGCAAAAGCGATGTCTATTTTAGGTGTTCATAAGGTTTACCATGCAGATTTTCCCAATATTAAGATGAATACAATTGCTCATCTTGAATTAGTGCAATTTATTGAAAATTGTATCGAGGATTGGAAAACTGATAGTATTTTTACACATCATCCTTCTGATACTAATAATGATCATGTTATGACTAGTTATGCTTGCCAAGCAGCATCTCGTCTTTTTCAGCGTAAAGAAGGTATCCCCAAGTTAAAACAATTTATATATATGGAGGTTCCATCTTCTACTGAGTGGAGTTTTGACTCCTCTGCTAATCGTTTTACTCCAAATATGTTTGTAGAGATTGGAAAAAGTGGAGTAGAAAAAAAAATGGAGGCTTTGACAGCTTATACTGGCGTAATGCGCCAATATCCACATCCTCGTTCTCAGGAGGCTATTATGGGATTAGCAACCTATCGTGGTGTCCAAGCTGGTTGCATTTATGCCGAGGCATTTGAATCTGTGTTTTTTAGAACATAACTGTGGGGGATGATATGAGATTTAATTTGACATATAGATTTTTGAAAAGGATTTTTGATATTCTTGCTTCAAGCGTAGCCCTTATTATTCTAATTCCCATTTGGATTGTTGCTATTGTTGGTATTCTTTTTTCTGATCCTGGTCCGATCTTCTATTTGGCAGACCGTGTCGGTAAAGATAATATACATTTTAAAATGTATAAGTTTCGATCAATGCGAGTTGATAAGAATGCTAATGAGAAGAGTCTTCGGCCAGACCAAGATAGAATTTTTCGTTGGGGTCAGATTATGAGAGATACAAAAATAGATGAACTGCCCCAACTACTTAATGTATTTGTTGGCAATATGAGTGTGATTGGTCCGAGACCAGCAAGTGTTGATCAGGTCGAGATAACAAGAGTGGGAAATTATACAGCTATAAGTCAGTTAAAACCTGGCTTGTCTGGCCCTAGCGCATTATATGATTATATATATGGCGATGAGATTACGGATGAGTCGGAATATAGAAGGTTGGTATTACCAACCCGACTTAACCTCGACTTATATTACTTAAAAGCAAGAGGGGTTTTTTATGATGTTAAAATGATTTGGTGGACTGTTCTTTCAATATTAGTACATAAAAAAAGACCTAAAATGCTTGAACAGTTAAAAGTGTGGGCTAGTACAGTAGAAGATAGTATGCTTAGGAAGTGAAGATTAAAATTGTTAAAGTTATGAAGTTGTTGACTTGCTTTTATATTTTGTTCCTTGCTATGAAGATTGCTTGTCTCACTGTGATCTTATAATCAACAGGAGGAAGGTTGGAGTTTTGGCAAAGTCCCACTCTGCAGTCTATACTATCTTTGAACATATGATATATTACAGTGAGAAACATTTTTACAATAGCAGTGATTGCTTTCTGTGATTGTGATGCTTTTTGAAATGAAGTTAGTGGTTATGAATCTCAGGTTTATTTTTGCTTTACACTACAGTAGTTGTTTTCTGAACTAAAAGCAGTTTATTTAGGTTGATTTAAAGTAGATTAGTTTGAAATGGTAGCTTGTCAAGCCACGGAGCTGACGGGTGTCAGCAAGGGGTATAAAGTTTCTGGAAATAAGGTCATACTTGAATAGGTCAGTAATCCGTTTGAAATCGTTCTTTTCGTTTTTTTGCGGATAATTTTAATATATTTTAAAATGTGCAAGGATAATTGAAAATTATTTTTCAAGAATGTTATAAACAGGGGTTCAGTATTTACCATTAGAATAGATGTATTGCAGTAATAGTGCCAATTGCAATAGATTTTTCAACCCCCATGTAGGTTGAAAAATGGTGCTTCTCATAACATTTGCTATTGGTTGAGACGATGTAAACCACTGCAAAGGTCTTATGAAATTAATGCTACAGAAGATTTTGTGTATGAGTTTTAAAACTATAGGAGCTTTTCTCAGAATTAATAAGTTCATATAGATTAAAAGGAGAGCCAGCATTGACTTAACGCTTAAGCATATACGAGGTCATTTATACGGGGATAAGATTACTTGTCTTGGGTCACATTTGTTTGTGCTTGAAAAGGTATAATAGATTGATTTAGAACTGCACTGCTGATATTTTAAAATTGTTTAGAAAAACAAAAAAGTGTAATGAAAGGTTATTAATTATGCGATGCTTTGAAGTAGAGAAGTTTTTATATATAAAAAATTATGAATAATGGGGATAGTAGAGATGAATATATTAATATTTTGCCAATATTATTATCCGGAACAATTTCTTATTAATGAAATTGCTGAAAGTTTGGTCACAATGGGAAACAAAGTGACGGTTCTGACAGGATTACCAAATTATCCTGAAGGCAGAATTAAAGAAGAATATAAATATGGAAAAAAACGGGATGAGTTGATTAATGGTGTACACGTAATTAGATGTTCTATTATTCCAAGAGGGAAAAGTAAAATTAAATTAATCCTGAATTATTTATCTTACATGATAAATGCAACAAGGGTATCTAAAAGGATAGGACATTTTGATGTAGTCTTTTTGTATCAATTAACTCCAATAACGCAAGCATTTCCGGCAATTAAATATTGCAGAAGAAATAATGTGAAGTTATTTTCATATAATTGTGACTTGGCGCCTATGAGTGGATCAAATGATTTAAAAGGAAACCCATTATATTTTATTTACACTAAATTCTCAAAGTGGGCTATGAATAATTGCGATTATATTGGTGTTACATCAAAATCATTTTTGGAATATAACAACAAAGTAAATGATGTTCCGTATGAAAAAATGGAATATCTTCCACAGCATGCAAGTGAAATAATGCTTTCAATGGATATGGTTGCCGAAGAAAATGGCATTGCTGATTTTATGTTTGCCGGAAATATTGCAGGAGGAACAAGCATAGAAACTATTGTTTATGCTGTAAAAATAATTAAAGAAAAAAAGAAAAGATGTAAAATCCATATAGTAGGAAGTGGCTCAAAATTAGATGAATTGAAAGAATTAGTAAGTGCAAATAGAGTTGAAAAATATTTTGAATTTCACGGGAAATATCCTATGTCTGAAATGCCAACGCTATATAAATTAGCGGATGCCTTGCTTATTACATTACGAAAGGGACAAATCACTGTTCCAAGCAAGTTGCAGGCATATATGACGGTAGGAAAACCGATTTTTGGAGCAATGGACGGATCGGGAAGAGATGTAATTGATGAAGCAAAGTGCGGGATATGTACTGCCGCAGAGGATTACAGCAAGTTGGCGGCAAGTATGGAGCAATACATAGACAGTCCAGAGTCTTTTCGTGAATGTGGTGAAAATGCAAGACAATATTATATCAATCATTTTACGAAAAAGAGATATATGGATCGTCTGATTGATATTTTGCAAAAATTGTCACAAAGTATATAAAGTAAAGGTATAATAAGATATGTATTTAAGCGCATCGAGTTCTATTAGAAAAAAAATTAAACTTAGTACACTTTTTAATGTAGTTTATTTAGTTGCGTTATGTTTGTTTTGTTATTTTCAGTGGAATACCCCAAATAATTGGCAACAATTTATAACTGTTTTAATAGGGTGTACAATTTTTTTTCAGTTTTTTACATGTCGTAAAGAGATATCATATAAACAGTTTGGCTTTTGGTTTATTATGCTTTCATATTTATTTATTTTTGGCAGAATAATTGTTGTTGGGTTAAATTTATCATCGACGATGTTTGGTCAAATGACATATGAGAATCGGTTTAGAGCAGATGATATGTATCATACAAGTTTGTTTGCTTTATGTGCAATTCAATCTGTTTTGGTTGGGTTGATTGCAAAAAATAACATGAAAAATGAAAATGCGTCGGGTTTAAAATGGTATGATCGAATTTCTGATTATCAGATGAGAATGATTGGAATTTTTATTCTGGCATTTTCACTACCTCTTAGATTGTATATAGATTTTCGCTTTATATTTATTGCGCAGTCCCAGGGAAGCTACGGTGGAATATCAGGAGTATCAGGATATATCACAACATTGGCATATCTAGCTGTCCCTGCTGTGATGATGATTATGTTATCTATTAATAAAGATAACATTGCAAGAAAATTAATTTTTTATATTGTAGTTATTTATAATCTTTTAATTATGGTTCTTTCGGGAGATAGACGTTATCAGATGACTACTATAATAGCTTTTTTTCTCCTTTATCAAAAGGAAAAAGAAGGTAGGACAAAAATTTGGAAAATTATTTTGTTAGGCTTTATTGTTTTCTTTATTCTTAGAATGCTTCTTACGATAAGACAGATTAGATATGGGGGATTATCTGACATACCAGGATTTGTTCAGAAATATTTATTTTTTGATTTTGGAATAGAAGATGTTTTTATAGAAACGTTATCGGAATTTGGAATAACATTTTTTTCGCTAGTTGGTGCAATACAATATGTTCCGATGAGCATACCATATAGTTACGGAATGACTTTTTTATATAGTATTCCATCTATTCTCCCTTTAGGACTTATACTTGGAGATCTCTTTAAAGCGGCCTCACCAGCAAGAGCTATTAACACATTGACTAATTTGAATGTTGGCTCAAGTTTATTTACAGATATGTATGCGAATTTTGGATGGTTTAGTTTGCCGTTTTTAATCATAGCAGGAAGAATAATTAGAAGAATTTTTAAAGATACCGGTCTTGGCAATCAGAAAATGAGAGATGTGATATACTACTCTCAATTTTTTATTCTTCTTAACTTAGTGAGAGCATCATTTGTAGAAGTGTTAAGATCATCTTTATGGTGCTATTTTATTCCATATTTTATTTATTATCTGTTTACCATTAAGAAGAGGACAAGTTAATTTTTGAAATGGAGTCTAAAAGAAATGAATACATCTAATATTGCTGACGTTTCCCCTTTTGTTTCAGTCATTATTCCGTTCTATAATAATATTGAATGGCTTCGAGAAGCTTTAATAAGTGTTTTGGAGCAGACATATCGCAATATGGAAATTATTGTGATTAATGATGGGTCAAAAGAAGATATTTCTTTATTACAGAAGGAATTTGAAGATAAAATAATATTTGTTCACCAGGAAAATCAAGGATCTGCTTCTGCTCGGAATCATGGTATTCGCATTGCCAAAGGAGAGTATATAGCGTTTTTGGATTCAGATGATATTTGGTTACCGGAAAAGTTAGATAAACAAATAAAATTTATGAACGAAACAGGAGCTATTTGGTCACATACATCTTATCAAAAATTTGGTAATAGCAATAATGAAGTCCTTCGAATAGATTCTTTTTGCGGTAATGTATATCCTAGAATACTATGTTCGGCAACAATCGGAACACCATGTGTGATTGTACGGGGCGAAATTTTAAAGAATAATCCAGAATTCAGATTTAAGGAAGATATGAAAAATGGTCAAGATTATTTTTTATGGATAAAATTGTCACAAAATTATCCTTTATACGGAATAAATGAGGTTCTCTGCAAGGTTAGACAACGAGGCGCAAATACAGCAAGAAAGGCGAGAAGTCAAATTGTTGTTAGAGGTAATATCTATAAATATATTGTTGCTCACCAAACTAAGGATGTAAGTATTCCAATAAGGCTAGCATACAAAATATGTGCAGTTGTTTCACCTGCTATTTCTAATATTTCAAATACATCATTGGCAGAAATTATTGCAAAAATAAGCTATGTGATACCATATTTGATTTTTAAACATGAAACAAAAAAAATGCCTATTAATAATAAAGATACTTTTGTTCTTTAATCTTTTTATAATTACATGGAGGAGATTTATATGGACACAGAGACGATGTTCAATGGGGCTACATTACTTATAACTGGAGGTACTGGGTCATTTGGCAATACAGTACTGAAGCATTTTCTAAAAACTGACATAGGCCAGATACGTATCTTTTCTCGTGATGAAAAGAAACAGGATGATATGCGTCACGAGCTGCAGGCTAAATATCCAGAATATGTAAACAAGGTAAAATTTTATATTGGAGATGTAAGAGACCCTCAGTCAATTACAGATGTTATGTATGGCGTGGACTATATTTTTCATGCTGCAGCGCTTAAACAGGTACCATCTTGTGAGTTTTTCCCGATGCAGGCTGTAAAAACTAACATCGAGGGAACTGACAATATGCTCCATGCAGCAATTGAGGCTGGTGTGAAGAGAGTAGTATGTTTATCTACAGATAAAGCTGCGTATCCTATTAATGCTATGGGAATATCTAAGGCTATGATGGAGCATGTTATTACAGCGAATGCGCGTGTAGCTGCGGAGCGCGGGGATACGGTTATCTGTTGTACTAGATATGGTAACGTAATGTGTTCACGTGGATCGGTTGTTCCTTTGTTTATTGACCAGATTCGTTCAGGAAGTCCTATCACTATTACAAATCCTGAAATGACGCGATTTCTCATGAATCTTGATGAGGCAGTCAATCTTGTTCAGTTTGCTTTTAAACATGCTAATCCGGGGGATCTTTTTGTACAAAAAGCAGATGCAAGCACAATCGGTGATTTAGCGAAAGCGGTTCAGCAACTGTTCGGAGATACCGGAGTACGTATTATCGGTACTCGCCATGGAGAAAAGCTGTATGAGACATTACTTACGCAAGAGGAGAGACTTCGCGCTGAAGATATGGGAAAATACTTTCGCGTTTCTGCTGATAATCGTGATCTAAATTATGATAAGTATTTTGTGAAGGGGCAGGTTCAGACCATAGAAGATGAAGCATACACTAGCCATAACACAGTTCGTTTAAATGTAGAAGGAACTATTAAAAAATTACTTACCACAGATTATGTTCAGAAGCAGTTAGCAATAAGTCAGTAGGTAATCGTGAGAAAATCTTCTGTTCAGAAAGGAAAAAGAATACAATGAAATTTTTGATTTTGGGCTGTAATGGCATGGCTGGACATATGATTAGCCTTTATTTGAAAGAGCAAGGGCATGACATTTTAGGATTTGATTTCTCAAGATCTACGTTAGTTGATTCTGTGGCAGGAGATGCGATGGATATGGGGGTTATTAAGGAGCTTGTTGGTTTTAATAAATTTGATAGTATTATTAACTGCATAGGCATCCTTAATCAATTTGCAGAGAACAGTAAGGCAAAGGCAGTATACCTTAATGCTTACTTGCCGCATTATCTTGTGCAACTGACAGAGGGAACAAATACACAAGTTATCCATATGAGTACGGATTGTGTGTTCAGTGGAAACCGTGGTTGGTATACTGAAAATGATCTGAGAGATGGAACAACGTTCTATGATCGCTCTAAGGCGCTTGGCGAACTAGAGGATGGGAAAAATATTACACTTCGCAATTCCATTGTTGGTCCTGACATAAATCAGAATGGTATAGGTCTTATGAATTGGTTTATGCAACAGCACGGGGAAGTAACAGGATATATAAGTGCTATGTGGACGGGTCAAACTACGCTTCAGCTTGCAAAGACAATGGAGGTTGCTGCAAAAGAAAAGGCGTATGGTTTGTACAATGCAGTTCCAGATATTAGTATTTCTAAATATGAATTACTTAATCTTTTTAATAAATACATTAGAAAAGAAAAAGTGATCATACTTCCGATTAATAAGATGGCCATCAATAAATCCTTGAAACGTACACATTGGGATTTTAGTTATAAAATTCCCGATTATGAGCAAATGATTTCGGAACTTGCTGATTGGATGAAAAGACATAAATTTCTGTATCCACATTATGATCTTTGAGAAAGAAGCTAATTTCTTTATCAAACTTCACAGAACAAATATAAGGAGAACTAACTTATGGAAATAAAAAGGCTTAAGCTGATGACCATCGTGGGGACTCGCCCTGAAATTATCAAAATGTCTGAAATTATAAAAAAAGCAGATAAATATTTTAATCAAATTCTTGTTCATACTGGTCAGAACTATGATTACGAACTGAACAAAATTTTCTTTGAGGATCTTGGCATCCGTGAGCCGGATTATTATTTAGGTGTTGTTGGTGAAAATCTTGGTCAGACTATGGGAAATGTAATTGCTAAATCATATGAACTGTTGAAAAAAGTCAGACCGGATGCACTTATTATTTTGGGTGACACGAATTCTTGCCTTTGTGTACTTTCTGCCAAACGATTAAAAATTCCTGTATTCCATATGGAAGCAGGTAATCGCTGTAAGGATGAAAACCTTCCAGAAGAGGTTATTAGGCGTGTAGTAGATGTTACCAGTGATATAAACCTTTGCTATTCTGAGCATGCTCGTCGCTATATTCTTGATGCAGGGGTAAAATCTGAATATACTTATGTAGTTGGTTCTCCAATGGCAGAGGTATTGAATAATTGCCGAGAACAGATTGAGAGGAGCAATATACTGGAAAAATTGAAACTTGAAGCAGGAAAATATATTCTCCTTTCGGCACATCGAGAAGAAAATATTGATATTGAGAACAATTTTTTCAGTCTTATGAATGCTATAAACGCAATGGCAGAGAATTATGATATGCCTATCCTTTATTCTTGCCATCCAAGAAGCAGAAAGTATATCGAAGCACGTGGGTTTAAATTCGATAAAAGAGTAACCCAACATAAGCCACTAGGCTTTTTTGATTATAACAAACTCCAGCAAAATGCTTTTTGTGTGGTATCTGACAGTGGTACATTACCTGAAGAAGGGGCTTATTTCAAATTTCCTGCAGTTTCTATCCGCACATCTACAGAACGCCCGGAAGCTATAGAAAAAGGTGTGTTTACCATTGGTGGTATAACTACAGATCAAATTCTTCAGGCAGTTGATCTTGCTGTGTTTATGCATATTAATGATGATAATCCTGTAGATGTTCCCGCATATAAGGATGTTAATGTAAGTACAAAGGTTATAAAAATTATTCAGAGTTATGTAGGTATTATCAATAAAATTATATGGCGTAAATAATTTTTTTAGAATAAATAATTGTTTAGTGATTTTCTTTTTTTTCTGATATGAGGGATTATGCTTATTTATAGAAAGCTTCCTATATAATTTAAGTGCAGGAAATTTCCAAAAAGAAGGTTAAGAGAAAAGATAGCTCAGAGTTAAGATTACTAGCTTTGGCAGTTAGTAAAAATTTTATTGAATAGAGAGGTATGCAAGATAAATTGTAACACACAGGACAAAAAAATTCATCCATCAACTAAAAACTTTAATTCTAGACTTTTATGTGAGTAGCGGGGGACATTTTTCTAGAGCATTTGGTTGGAGAAACTTCTAGTACAAAAACTATTGGAATATTTAAAATTATGAGGATTAGTTTTTAGACATTTAGGGCATGGATGGGGACTATGAAGAAGTACAACAAGACCGCTGTAATTCTTGGCATAGAACTGAAGGAGCATTTACTTATTTGCCAGTAGAAAAATCCTTGTAGGAAGAATCCTATGAGGATCAAGAATTAGATTGCCAGATGGGCGTTGTCTTGCTTCTCTGAATTAAAAAGCTGATAATGAAAAGATGGTGGAAAAAAGCAAGGGCTGCTTTGAAAAAATGAAAGTGGTAAAGTCCTTTCTGAAACCAAGGTGCAGTTCCTAGTTCAACATGGTCGAAGGCTTCTTCAGTAAGGTGACAAAGCAGATGTTTTGCAAAATTTGAATCAAGTTCAAAGGAAAATTTATGGAACCATATATTTGTATTTCAATGAAGTTAATGAGAAATCTATCATCTTTCATTGGAAGTATTATCTTGATGACATTGATGTATCTGGGAAAGTTACTGTTAATATATTACTATTGAAAAAGGTTAAGTTAATTATCGAATGTTATACTAGTTATGGACAGGCGGAACAAAAAAGTTAGAATCCGGCGGCAGAAGACAATGATAGATACAGAAAATTAGCCACCATAAATGATGAGTATACACAAGACCATATAAAGCAGAAATAATGACGGTTTACTTTGTTTATTCAAAACAGGCTATTTTCATAGCAAATAATATAGAGAGATGCCTGTTTTCTTGGCTCATTTATCGAAAAATGGGATAAAAAATCCTTGAAACTCGAAACATAAGAAAAAAGGCTTGACTAATTAGGAAGTGAATGAATATGGAAAAGAAAAACAGATTGTTGTGGGTTGAAATCTCCCAGATTTTTTCAATGTTAATTGTAGTATTTCATCATAGTATTCCCAAGGGGTATGAGATTAATAAAATATTTTTACTATTGGCGAATTCTTTACAGTATCCAGCATTAGCCGTGTTTTTTTTAACAAGTGGAATGTTTGCAGTAAATTACAATAAGACTAGCTATATTCATTATATTAAAAAGAGGGCAATTCGATTGTTGATTCCTTTTTTTGCAGTCAATTTGTTAATGCTTTTGCCAAAGTATATCGTTGCAAGAATTGCTGGTGAAAACATGAGTATGGGATTAGGAAGTTTTCTTTATTCTTTTATAGATCCGCACGGAAAAGGAATCTGTCCGCATTTATGGTTTCTTCCAACGCTTTTTATTATGTCATTATTTGTACCAACTATAAAAAAAATAAAAAAAACCAGCGAATTTGTATTTATTGAATTTGCATTTTTAGTGGTGACATTTATTCCATGGGAGTTTACTACGGTTTTATGCTTGAATGAGTTGAGACTTTATACTGCGTATTTTGTTGCTGGATTTTATTTGAGTACATTATTGAAAAATATAAAAAATAATTTTTCTGAATCAAAAAGATTGCAAATATTTTTTGTAAGCTTCATACTGAGTGTCTTAATTTTAGTATTTAACTTTGCGTTAGGTAACTTCTTCAGACCTTTAATTACAATAACAGGTTTAGTTGCGATAATAATGCTATCAAGTATTATCGACAGTAAAAGTTTAATCCTAAAAAAGATTTTTTCGGGAAAAACTTTTATTATTTATATTCTGTCATTATGTATACAAAATTTTGTTGAAGTGCTCGCATTAAAATTAGATTTTTCATGGGTTGAAGCATTTTTGCTTATGTTTTTAATCGGTATATTAGTACCGTATCTAATTTATCTGATAATTGCATATATTGATGAAAAAATGAAACTGCCAATATGGTTAAAGGCAATAGTTGGAATGTAAAAAAATGGAGGTAATAATGAGTAATATAGAAGGAACGAAAGTGTTATTACTAGAAGGGTTTGCCAGACAGTCTATGGCAATTATGGAAGCATTGCATAAAGATGGATGTCATATTACAACATATAATAATTCAAAGCTAGATTTGGGATATTTATCAAAGTACCCAGACCAGAAAATTCTTGCTTTTTGGGATCGAAGTAATGAAAAAAAATCAGCAAACGCCCTGTTAAAAGTATTAAAAGCGGAACATTATGATGTAACGATTCCAATGACGGATTTTTCAGCGACCCTGTTGTCAAAATATAAAGATAAATTTGAGAAATATACACATGTTGCGGTTAATGACTGGGATGTTTTTATGCAAGCCGGGGATAAACTGAATACAATGATTGCTTGTATGGAGTATAATATTCCCTGCCCATATACATTAAAATCAGCAGAATCTATTGATGAAGTATTAGCATCAGGGATTCAATATCCATTTATTATTAAGCCGAGAGTTGGATATGGTTCTATTGGATTTCATTGTATCAATAATGAGGAGGATTTAAGAAAAAATTTTGATACTTGCGTGGAGCAATTTGGAGACATGTTGGTTCAGGAGTATATACCCCAAACAGACATACAGTATAAATGTGAGGTATTTATTGATGGAGATGGAGAAGTAAAAAGTGCAGTTGTTTTTGATAAAACCAGATGGTATCCTATTGACGGCGGATCAACCTGCTGTAGTACCTCAGTAGATAGACCGGATATTGTTGAAAACAGTGTAAAATTACTGAAAGCATTAAACTGGCGTGGTTATGGCGATGTTGACCTAATTCAGGATCCAAGGGATCATGTAGCAAAAGTAATGGAAATTAATCCTCGGATAACAGCAAGTGTTAAGGTTTGTATATATTCCGGAGTAGATTTTGCAAGACAGATTGTGGAATACGAAACTGGAAGAAGAGTAACGGATTATAAAGACTATAAGTCAGGGGTATGTTTAAGATACATGCACACGGATTTATTGTGGTTTATTGAATCATCAAACAGACTTCATGCAAATCCATCTTGGTTTAGTTGGAAAAATACAACCGATCAAATATGGAATCCGAGAGATCCCAAACCATGGTTTGGATATACACTTCAAGCATTGGCAAAAATAAGAAAAGAAAAGCAGAAAAGAGCACGTTAGAAGGAGAAGAGGTAAAATATCAAATTATTATTCGGAGTTGTTTCTGAATTGATATAGGATACCAGATCTTGGGTGTACTGATATAAGATCCAGAAAGAAACTATATAATTGAATACTTTTTCAGGCAGTTACAGTGATATATAGTTCGATACCAGAGATGTCAAATTTGAACATGTCAGCAAGGAAATCAATCAGATGACAGACTCGATAAAAAATTTAAATTTTTGCCAGAAGCGGGTTAACAGAGATTTATTGGACACATTAGAAAAACTAGAGGATCTTGTGATTCCTGGCAGAGCTTGAGGAGAAGAAGAAATGAGTTGGTAGGAATGGAAAAGATTTTTTGAAGGACGGACGCGGAGAGGAACAGTCTTAAAGCGGGTAGAGGCACTTGCCTCTAAGGAACTGATAAAAGCATTGCAAAAAAGGGAAGGAACAAATTCTGAAAGGTCAAAATGTTCTTGAAGTAGAGGAAAAAGAAGAACCATTCTAAAACATTTCCTGATATTCTGAAATAGTTTCTTTCAAGAAACTCTGCTAATATTTAGTCATAAAAATGTTTTCTGCTGTGAATTGTATGATTGTTTGTTATGATTCTATTATAACATTTACAGAGAGAAAATTTATATAAAAAGAAAAGAATAAATCAATGAATATCTGGACTTAATAAAAATATATATTTATTAAAAAGAAGGAAGGAGAAAAAATGAGCCTTTATAGTAAATTAGTTGACAGAGAAGAAACTTTAGCGGTTGTAGGACTTGGATATGTAGGTATGCCTATTGCCGTGGCATTTGCAAAAAAGGGGTTGCATGTAATTGGCTTTGATTTAAATAAAGAAAAAATAGAACTCTATAAGTCCGGTGTGGATCCGACAAAAGAAGTCGGGGATGAGACTATTACACAAACTACTATGCAATTTTCAGCAGATGAAAAACAACTCCAAAATGCAAAGTTTATTATTGTTGCGGTTCCAACTCCTGTGAATACAGATCACACTCCGGATTTAACGCCTGTTGTTGGTGCATCTGAAATAGTTGGACGTAATCTTAAGGCTGGCTCTATCGTTGTTTACGAATCGACAGTCTATCCTGGATGCACCGAAGATGTATGCATTCCTATTCTAGAGAAGCAAAGTGGTCTTAAGTGTGGTATGGATTTCAAAGTTGGATACTCTCCTGAACGTATTAATCCGGGTGATAAGATTCATCGCTTAGAGAATATTCACAAAATCGTTTCTGGTATTGATGAGGAATCTCTGGCAGAAATTAAGGCTGTGTATGATCTTGTCATTGAAGTAGGAACATATCCTGTTTCAAATCTTCGGACTGCAGAAGCTGTTAAGGTTGTTGAAAATAGTCAACGTGATATTAACATAGCTTTTATGAATGAACTTGCGATGGTATTTGACCGTATGGGTATTGATACTAATGAAGTTATAGATGGTATGAATACTAAATGGAATGCCCTTGGATTTAGACCTGGTCTTGTTGGTGGGCACTGTATTGGCGTTGATCCGTATTATTTTACTTATGAGGCTGAGAAGTTGGGCTATCACAGTCAGATTATTTTGAATGGTCGTATTGTTAATGACTCTATGGGGACATATGTTGCTGATGTAGCTATTAAAAAGATGATTGAAGCTGGACAAGCCCCTAAGAAGAGTAAAGTTGTTATTTTAGGTTTGACCTTCAAGGAAAACTGCCCAGATACGCGTAATAGTAAGGTTAATGACATCATAAAGCAATTGAGAAAATATGGTATTGAGCCCGATGTGGTGGATCCATGGGCATCTGAGAAAGATGCAATGCGCGAGTATGGTATAAAACTTACTAAGATTGAGGATGTGGCGAATGTTGATTGTGTTATCGTCGCAATAGCCCATGACGAATTTCGAGCATTGAATCTTGAGAATATTAAGAAGTTATTTAGGGATGTACCAGATGAGGAAAAGGTGTTAATAGATGTTAAAGGAATTTATAAGATTAATGAATTAAGAATATCTGGATTGCATTGGTGGAGACTTTAATAAATTAGGCTGGAAACTATAATAATGGGAACAAATGCATAGATTATAGATGAAAAGAATAATTTCAGATGTAATTACTGCTTTTACTATTCAACTTTTTTGTTGGTGTGACGCAAGAATATAATACGTCAATATTAAAGCGAGGATTTATGGATGAAGATATTAATGATTATAGCCGACATAAATTATGGGGCCGGAAAAATGATGACCACCGTAGGAGAGATGCTTATAAACAGGGGGCACAAGGTTTATTTGTTGACATATTTAAATAATACTAGAAAAAATGAACTTGATTCGAGAATTGTGCATCTTCAAAATTCTGCACTTAAGAAGGGGATAAAAAACAATTATATAAGGAAAATCAGGGAAATAAAAAAAGCAATTAAAAATGTTAATCCCGATGTGACCCTTTCCTTTCTGACGGATGCTAATATGATGAATATTATAGCATCAAAAATATGCCACACTCCTTCAATTATTTCTGAACGCGGCGATCCTAATACTGAGGATAGTTTAAAAAACAGAATCAAAAAATTTTTTTACAATTTTACTGATTGTATAGTATTTCAGAGTAATAATGCAGCAAAATTTTATAATAAAAGAATACAAAAAAAAGGTGTGATAATTCCAAATTATATCATTAAGACAAGTTCCAACAAAACAAATATACTTAATAGAGCAAGCAATGTAATTGTAGTCGGCAGACTAGATAATTTTCAGAAGCGACAAGACTTGGCAATTACAGCATTGAAAAATTTGCATGAAGAATTTCCTGAATTGAAGTTTTTATTTGCCGGAGATGGTCCCGATAAGGAAAAATTAAAGAGCATTGTATCAAGCCTTTCCTTAGAAGAGGCGGCTATTTTTATGGGAAGAGTTAAAAATGTATCAGAGATAATGGATAAAAATAAGTATTTCTTGTTGACATCTGATTTTGAAGGAATGCCAAACAGTTTAATGGAAGCGATGGATGCCGGAATGATAGTAGTGACTACAGATTTCTCACCGGGGAATGCGAAAGAAATGATATTTCACGGAGTGGATGGTTTTATAGTTGATAGGGACAATCCAAAACAAATCAGCGATCTGTTACGCAAATTATTGAATCATGAATTTGATGAAATAGCTATTTCTCAAAAAGCAACTAAGATAACCGAGAAGTTCAATAAAGAAATCATAGAGAATCAGTGGGAAAATGTGTTTTTAAGATATCAGAGAAATAGTTGAAGGGGCTCAAGAATGAAAATAGTAGAGTTTAATGGCTTGCCCGGAAGCGGAAAAACGACTTTGTCAAATAATTGCTATAATCTGTTAAAGGACGCTCAAAAAGACAATGTGTATATATATAATAAGGAAAGCTCAAAAAAATATTTAAAACATAGTATATTAAAAAATTTTTTTTCTTTTTTTTTAGTTGGAGTAAAAAACTTACGTGATCTCATGATGCTAAGTTTTTACTCGGGAAATGGATTGGGATTAGAACAACTTAGAATCATACTCATGTCATTAAAATATATTATTTTCTATAAAGCAATAGAAAAGGAAAATGGGTATTGTTTTGTAGAACAGGGATTTATACAGTCATTAGTATCAATAATATATGATAAAGACATAAATTCTAATAATAAAGAGAGGGTATTAATAAGGAGGCTACTGAAAAGGTATTGTATAAATAGAGGGATTGTCTGTATTAATGTTGACTTATCTTCAGAAGTTGCTGTCAATAGACTGCGAAATAGAAATCATACAAATATTTCTAGGGTTGAATTATTAAGCTCAGATTCTGATATAATTAAGATATATAATCAACAAAAGCGAACGCTTCAGTTTATACGTAATGCTTTAGAGGAAAATAAAATGCATGTTATAAATATAAATGCTAATAAAGACATTGAACGAAATTCGAATGTTATATTAAATGCGTTGAAATTTAAGGAAATATAAAAGCTTAAATTCTTGGAATCGTGAGGCTATTAAGCGGATTCATTAGTGATATGAATTTTTAAAGGATAATATAATTTAGTATGGAACAGGTGTTTAATGAGGTATAAATTTGGGTTTTATAAAAAAATCTGAAAACTACATAAAATAAGTCTTAAGGATTCTAAGAATTTATAAGAAAGCAGCGGAGGATAATTATTTAATGCGAGTTAATACATTGGGTAAAATAATTAATAGATTAACAAATAATGCGTACATCTATTCTGTGATTACAAAGGTGCTTTCTGTAATATTAATGCTCGTGTATTCGGTTGTTATAAGCCGGTATTTACACGCTGAATTAGTTGGAATTAAATCAGTTATTACACATTACTCAGAATTGGCTATGCTTGTATTGTGTTTTGGGATTCACCAGGCTTATCCGTTCTATAAAAAGAATAATAGGAAAAATGTATATACTGAGTTTATTGATTTGGTATTTGGTTTTTTTATTGTATATCTATTAATTGCCATAATTCTTGTCGCATTATTGGATATTCAGATGAAGTTCAAGGTTACAATAATTATAGTTCCTTTTATGTTTTTTATAAAAGAGATGAATTATATTGTTACTATAGAAAATCCCAAGATTAGAAATACAGCTCAGATTTATCTAGATATATTCGATATTATTCTAATTTTCTTGTTTATAATATTTTTTAAAGCTTCGCTCATAGTATGTTTTTCAATCATTGTTATAAGAGAGTTAATTTTTTCTATTGTCGCTTTCTGGAATTTAAAGTACAGTATTTTGAAAGTTCACCCATCTTTGAGAAATGCCTGGGAATATATCAAATTTGGCTTTATTCCGATGCTGACGCTTATTATGATGGAGATTAATTATAAAACAGATGTTATTATGCTGGAGAGATTTCATATAGATGCAGCTGAAATAGGGTGCTATTCACTTGGAGTAATGATTGCTCAGAGGATATGGTTAATTCCTGATGCATTGAAAGATATATTATTATCTAAATTGACGAAAGGAAAAAACGAAAATGAAGTAGCTAAAGTAACACGGCTTAGTCTTGCTATCAGTGCAATTTTTATGTTTTGTACAATTATACTGGGCTATCCGTTCATTCTAATTTTATACGGGAAGGAATTTCTCCCTGCGTATGACATCTTACTTTTATTATTAGTTGGTGTTTTTGGGATGGTCTTCTATAAAATGATTTATTCATACAATGTTTCAAAAGGAAAACGAGGTCTTAATTTTGTATTACTGTTTTTAGCTGCACTTGCAAATGTCGGGTTAAATATTGTTTTGATTCCTCGTTTTGGAATATATGGTGCCGCCTTTGCTTCTACTGTATCATATTTAGTGTGTGGGATTGGATTTTTAATTACGTTTTGTAAGGAAACTCATCTTAGATATAGGAACATATTGTTTATTAAGAGAGAAGATATACATGCATTGAAGGAGATATTCAGACAATGAAAAGTTTTTCCAATATAAAATTTTTTTTTAAAAGAAAAATTCCATTCAGTGGTAGAGGGGTAACGATTGCGTTTCTTGGACAAGATGGGGCAGGGAAAAGTACTGTTACTGATGATATAGTTAAATGGCTAAATTGGAAAATTGAAGCTAGAAAATATTATTTAGGGAGTGGTGACCACTATCATTCATGGAAAAAAAATCTTAGAAAGAAAATACTTAAAAAGCAAAATGTTATTACAAAATGGTTTGGGTTGTATTTAGCGATGTCAGACTGTGTTTCGGTCGCTAGGCATGTCTGTATAACGATAAAAAAGGCTGAAAAATATGTAAAAAATGGAGGAGTCGCTATTTTTGACAGATTTCCGCAAATAGAATATGCAGGAATTAATGATGGACCGAAAATTAGAGAGAATTATTTAAAAAAAGTAAATGGTGGTTTTATCTTCTATATTATAGAGCATAAAGCGAATCGGGAAGAAAAATATATTAGGCAAGCAATTTCGTATCAACCTGATATAGTTTTTAAATTGATTTTATCTCCGAAAGAATCCATTAAACGTAAACCGGAAGAAAATATAGAAATTGTAACAAGAAAACATAACATTATTCAAAATATGAATTTTCCCATGTCTGAAGTTCATATTATCAACGCAGAGCAATCATATAGCAGAGAGATTGTTGAAATTAAAAACTATATTTGGGAATATCTTACAAGGGAAGCAGGAAAATGAAATGTTATATAAATCAATGAGTTTAATTAAAAAATTTAATTCTAACAAAATTCATTGGCTAGTCTGGAAAGGCTGTTATCATTATATTGACGGCTTTTGTGGAAATGGCGATATTGATATACTTGTTATGGAGCGAGATATGGAAAATGCTAAATCTATTTTAGTTGATTTAGCATTTGTTCATTATAAAACACAAAGTTTTCTTGCCCGAGATTTTGTTGAAGACTGGATCGCTTTGGATGAGTTGACTGGAACTCTTATTCATGTTCATTTGTATCAAAAAATAGTATATGGGCATCCTTATGTGGAAGAGTATTGCTTTTTACCGATGCAGTTATGCTTTGAAAAGGCAGTTATTACAAAAGAGTCTATATATATTCAAAATCCTGCCATTGAGTATTTTCTGTTTATTTGTCGATTGAACTATGAACATATAACAAAAAAAAAGGCAGAACTTAGTTGGAGATATTTTCAAGAAAGATTATCAGTTGAATCTTTAAAGGTCGAATTAAATACCATTTTAAAAGATAATGAAATAGATGAACTTTTTAAGTGTTTACAAAGTCGAGAATTTGCGGTGCCTAAACTTAAATTAGTAGCAAAAAAATATACATTAAAAGAAATACACAATGCAAAAATAATAGGCATATGTAAATTGTTAATTGCTAGAATAGCTGCACGGGTTTCGTAGATATAAAGAAGTATATTTTGTTTTTATATAAGTGGACCTGTAGGAAAAGAAGTTTGTAGAGAATCTGAAAAATTTATAGACAGAAAACAGAATAAAAACGAATATTGTTATTAACGATACTTTTGAATGAGGGATATGATCTTCCAACTATGCTGATAAGAATAGTATAGTTGGAAACGGTGAGGATACCAATAAAAATCTTCCTAATGCTATAATGAAATTGATATCATAAGTCAATTTTCAAACATATCCAGATGATTACATAGAGCCTAGCTTATGGAGAATACCATGACTATTCGTTAGTTAAGGATGCAACGCAATAATTGTGTAACAGATACTTACCAAATACCTAGCCATGGCGGAGAGAGTTAAACAAGCAGAGATCAGCAGTAAACAGCAGATTTCTGCTAGAAACCAAAGAGAATAGCTGGCAGTATCCAGAAAGGATTGTAATTTATTCAAGTTTCGGGTTAACTGTGTATCTCCTTATGTGCACACGCAAAAGCGTGCCCCTAAATTTTAGATTGCAGAATTTATGGCAGATCGTTAGCCTGTAGGTAACTAATTCAAGGATAATAAAGTTGCTGGACGGAGGGAACTGTTAAATCAGAGCCTTTTTTTGATGATGCTAATCAAAAATGCGAATATTGTCAGATGAAAATCAAAAAGTTTGTTATTTTTAAATTTACTTCTTGAAAAAAGTCACTTCGTAATGGAGAAACTCCAAGTAGGTAATAGAAATTTATCAGACAGAGTGTTCCGAATGCAAGAGAATGTTGAAAGAAATTTTAATCACTGAAAAGCAATGATTTGTGTCAACTCCAAAGAAGAGTTATTTGATAGTAGTTATAAATACTTTTTCGGAAATCAGTGAAGAACTGATGTATTTCATTGGAAATACTACCTTTCTGAATATAGATATATCAGAAAAAATTATTGTCGATACATTTTCAATCAAAAAATAGAGTTGATTAGACGATAAAATACTAGTTTGATTTATAGAATGAGGGATAGAGAAAGATGATTAAATATAATGTAGAACTCAATGGAAAAACAATTCTTGTCACAGGTTCCCCTGGGTTTATTGGAGCGAATCTTGTGATGCGTTTGTTGAAAGATATGACTGTAGGTCACATTATAAGTTTTGATAATATGAATAATTACTATGATGTAAACTTGAAGGAGTATCGTTTGGCTGAGATTGGAAAGGTTGCCGCGAACAGCTCTGTTAAGCATACCTTTATAAAAGGAGATCTGACAAACAAGAGGCTGATAGATAGTATGTTTGCTGAATTTAAACCTACTATTGTGGTTAACCTTGCTGCACAAGCTGGTGTCCGATACTCTATCGAACATCCTGATGTTTACATTGAGTCCAACATTGTTGGTTTTTACAATATACTAGAGGCATGCCGTCATAATTTTGTAGAGCATCTTGTGTATGCATCGTCTTCTTCTGTATACGGTGGAAATAAAAAAGTACCTTTTAGCGTGAATGACAAAGTAGATAACCCTGTAAGTTTGTATGCTGCCACTAAAAAATCTAACGAACTTTTAGCCCACAGTTACGCTAAACTTTATAACATTCCATCTACTGGTCTTCGGTTTTTTACAGTCTATGGACCTGCTGGTCGCCCGGATATGTTCTATTATTCTGCTACGAAAAAGTTGAGTGAAGGAAAAATAATTCAAATTTTTAACTATGGTAATTGTAAGAGGGACTTCACATATATTGATGATATCGTCGAGGGTATTGTGCGTGTTATGCAAGGCGCACCTGAAAAGAAAAATGGAGAAGACGGATTACCGGTCCCTCCATATCGTGTGTATAACATCGGAGGTGGAAAACCGGAGAATTTGCTAGATTATATCAGTACATTACAGGAAGAACTGGTTCGTGTAGGTGTACTTCCTACGGGGTATGATTTTGAAGGGCATAGAGAACTTATTCCTATGCAACCGGGTGATGTTCCAGTGACATATGCAGATAGTGAAGCACTAGAAAGAGATTTTGGGTTTAGACCTACCATTGATATAAGGGTTGGTCTTCATTTTTTTGCTGAATGGTATAAACAATATTATATGGATAAAAAAAGATAGGAGATCAAAATGATAAATGAAAAAAGTGGTAAAGATTACAATATTGCAGTGGCAGGGACAGGTTATGTGGGATTATCACTTGCAGTTTTGCTTGCCCAGCATAACAAGGTTATAGCAGTGGATATTGTCCCGGAAAAGGTGGAATTAATTAATCAGAAAAAATCACCCATTCAGGATGAATATATTGAAAAATATTTAGCGGAAAAAGAATTAGATTTAACAGCTACATTAGATGCAAAAGAAGCATATGGTGTGGCTGATTTTGTTATTATTGCTGCACCTACTAACTATGATTCAAAAAAAAATTTCTTTGACTGTTCCGCAGTGGAAGCAGTTATTGACTTAGTACTAAAAAGCAATGATAAAGCTGTGATGGTGATTAAGAGTACTATACCGGTAGGATATACAGAATCTATCAGAAAAAAGTTTAATACTGACCGAATCATTTTTAGCCCGGAATTCCTTCGTGAATCTAAGGCTCTCTATGATAATCTGTATCCCAGTCGGATCATTATGGGTTGTGATGAGAAAATGAAAGCAACTGCGGAGATATTTGCCAGAATGCTAGAAGAAGGTGCATTGAAAGAGAATATTGATGTTCTTTATATGGGCTTTACTGAAGCAGAAGCAGTAAAATTATTTGCGAACACATATTTAGCCCTTCGTGTAAGTTATTTTAATGAATTGGATACTTATGCAGAGATAAAAGGTTTAAATACCCAGGATATTATCAATGGTGTATGTCTTGATCCCCGTATTGGTACTCATTATAATAATCCATCCTTTGGATATGGTGGATATTGCTTGCCGAAAGATACCAAGCAACTACTTGCAAATTTTCAGGATGTCCCTGAAAATCTGATTCAAGCAATTGTAGATAGTAATCGGACAAGAAAAGACCATATTGCTGACAGAGTATTAGAAAAGGTTGGATATTACACGGAGAATAGTATGTGGAATGCGGCCAAAGAGCGCCTAATCATGATTGGTGTGTACCGACTTACTATGAAGAGTAATAGCGACAACTTTCGGCAGAGCAGTATCCAGGGAGTTATGAAGCGAATTAAGGCAAAGGGTGCAACGGTGATTATTTATGAGCCAACATTGCCCGACGGGACCACATTCTTTGGTAGTCTTGTGGTGAACGATTTGGAACAGTTTAAGAAGAATTGTGATTCCATTATTGCAAATCGATATGATAGTTGTTTGGATGATGTGATTGACAAGGTATACACAAGGGATCTTTTTAGAAGAGATTAGGGACAAAAATGTGATTGGATGCCATTGTAGTAGTGGTATCCGCCATTGAAACAGTAGTGTTGGTAACGGCAGGGTCGGTTGTATGAAGTGATGTCTAAATTCGACCTAATATTCACGGGGAATAGAAACTAGAGGAAATACGTATGGATTATTTCGCAAGCATTGCGTCCCTGAAGTTCAGGTAAGTGTTCTTTGAGCAGGAGGTGTTGAGAAAAGTCTATAACTTTTGGTAGAATTAAGGCAGCATACAAAACTTTACTAAAATGGGAACATGCCTAATAAGATTATACAACTGAATGAGAATTTAACGAAGCATGGTTTGAAAGATCTTATCCGCTAGCGTAGAGACTCTCAACGCTCTGCTTGATAAAGAAACCAATAAACCGGTCAACGCACAGAAATATGAGTATTCCAAAGACCGTCAGGGATAATATTCTGCTCATGATAAAAGGAAGTTTCAGACAATTGCCGGGGAACTGAACGGAAAGTTTCCAAACTCAAAGAAGTTTCCTTTGAAACTGCCATCATTAAACAATACCGTCGCAGAGAATCCTCAGTAGAAGAGGAGACCCTGAGAGATGTACTTTGCAAGCGTATCCGTCTGTTGTGTAGAGGATATCACAGAAACTTTGTGAGATATAAAAGTGTCACACGGAACAATCAGTAACATTAACAAAAGGGGATATGAGCATATCGAAACATGGTATACCTACTCGTTTACCGGGGATTATCCATATATCTATGTAGATCCTATCTACTTCAAACGCTGTTGGGAACGGCGAGATCCAGAACATCTCTATCTTTGTGACGTTTGGAGTCAGCAATAACAGTCGCTGTGAGAGCATTGGTGTCGCTGAAGGCATGCATGAAAGAGGATAGGGAAAGTTGACGATCCTTCTTTGTATGGTTAAAAGAACGGGAACTTACTGGTGTTTGCTTTCTTATCGGCGACAAAAACCTTGAGATGTTGGAGACCATATCGGAAGTATTTTCGAATACTTGCTACCAACATTGTAGGGTTCGTTTTAACCAGAAAATCTTCTCCGTCACTCCAAAAAAGAAGATAAAAGCCGTGATCATATACTGAAAGCGATCCATACCTAGGAGAATAAAGAAGCCGCCAGAGAGAAAACCTATCAGGTGATTCCAAAATTACAGGAAATGAGGCTTAGAACTGCAACAAAGAAACTATAGGATGGCATAGAGGAAACCCTTACATACATGGATTTCCCTACCCAGCGCTGGACACAGCCCCGGACAAACAACACCATCAAATGATTGAACCGGGAGATCAAACATCAAACCAAAGCCATCGGGGTTTTCCCAGACGGGCAGAGCGCTCTGATGCTCGTATGTGTCAGACTGAGCCATGTAGCTGGAACCCAGTGGGGCACAAGACGTTACATGAACATGAATCACCTGAAGTATATGGAAGAGAATCTGCAATCTGATAACATAGCCGGCTGACTGCTGGTAACCAAGCGGCTGGAAATGAATTTGGGAAAAACTATTGACACAATCAAACTTTTCCTGCGCAGATAGATGGATATCACACAGGTACCGCGCTCATCCGCCACTTCTTCAAACTGCGGCAGTAAAACATCTTGATATTAATTTCGATGATGAACGACACGATGTTGTTTCACAGACATTCTTTGAAAAGGAACTGCTGCCGAATTTGCCGTTGCCGTTCGGAAACGGATAGATGCCTTCAAAATAATAGTGAAAATCAGGCAAAACCTCTTAAAAACCGACATAAAGGCCCATAACCAGAAATTGGTGTGAAATTTTGCTTGCAATTTCTTGTACTAAATGATATGATATTAACGGAATGATTTCAATGAGAATTCAGTCTCCGTACCAGAGCATACATAGTTAAGTAAGGATATTTCTCAGGGGGACGGATTTTACATGTTCCGGAAAGGAGGGTAGGGTCCTATGAAGAAAGTATTGACATTGGCATTGGCATTCGTTATGGTTATCACAAGCGCTGTCAGCGTATTCGCTGCGGATACCTTTGTAGACAAGGCCAGAGCAACGATTAAGGCAGAGCTGGCTAAGTATGGTGTTGCAGCAGACGCTTTTATTGACAGTCTGAACGAGGATCAGCTGAGAGAGATTCAGAAGAATCAGGATATGCTGTCCGATCTTGCAGCTGATACAAACGCGAAGATCAAAGCTGCTGCATCAGTGGATGAAGTTACGAAGATTGTAAATGACGCTTATGCACAGGCGAAGGAAGCTTTGGATGCCGCAAAAATTACTGTTAAGATTGGCGATGTTGAAGCTACTGCAACTGGTTTTAAGGTAGAAATTGATGGAACCAATACGTTAACAGGAGCAACTGCTACACCGGAAGTGACGATTACTACAACTCCGGCAGGAAATACGCCTGGAACAAATACACCGGCTGGTACAACGCAGAACCCGTTGGGAACACAGACAGGTGACGCAGGTGTTGCATTGGCACTGCTTTGCTTTGCAGTAGTTGGTGGTGTTCTGGCAGTTGGTGCTGTTAAGAGCCGCAGTGTTGCGTAGATGGCATAAGAATGCTGTCAGCATATGGATTATGGATAAGAGGCCGGGAGTCCGCAAGGATTTCCGGTTTGCTTTTTTATAAAAAATAAAAAAAGGACTTGCATTTTTGTGATGACAGTGATACTATAGGTAAGGAAAAATTAAAGAAAGTTCGCGTACATTGCGGAATAGATCCGGGGATAAGGGAGGATTGTTGCATGGCATAGCGGATTTTCCAAGGTTAAGGAGGTATAACCCTATGAAGAAGAAAGTGTTGACATTGGCATTGGCATTCGTTATGCTTATCACAAGCGCTGTCAGCGTATTCGCTGCGGATACCTTTGTAGACAAGGCCAGAGCAACGATTAAGGCAGAGCTGGCTAAGTATGGTGTTGCAGCAGACGCTTTTATTGACAGTCTGAACGAGGATCAGCTGAGAGAGATTCAGAAGAATCAGGATATGCTGTCCGATCTTGCAGCTGATACAAACGCGAAGATCAAAGCTGCTGCATCAGTGGATGAAGTTACGAAGATTGTAAATGACGCTTATGCACAGGCGAAGGAAGCTTTGGATGCCGCAAAAATTACTGTTAAGATTGGCGATGTTGAAGCTACTGCAACTGGTTTTAAGGTAGAAATTGATGGAACCAATACGTTAACAGGAGCAACTGCTACACCGGAAGTGACGATTACTACAACTCCGGCAGGAAATACGCCTGGAACAAATACACCGGCTGGTACAACGCAGAACCCGTTGGGAACACAGACAGGTGACGCAGGTGTTGCATTAGCACTGCTTTGCTTTGCAGTAGTTGGTGGTGTTCTGGCAGTTGGTGCTGTTAAGAGCCGCAGTATTGCATAAGTAACATAGATGATTATAAACGGTACGTATATGTAAGGTTAAGAGGCCGGAGATCTGTAAGGGTCTCCGGCTTGCTTTATCTGTAATTGTATGATTCAGAAAGGGTTTAGATTATGGAGCAGAAATCTTTTTTTAGGGAGCATTGGGGTGCCTGTATTGTAGTCCCGATAGTATTTTCCGTACTTGCCCTGGGAATCCTGGGGGCGCTTTCTTACGCGTTTCTTTCCCCTTATACGCAGCTGGTGCAGATTTTTATGGACGAATCAGCAAATGAGGAACCGCGGGATTTTATGGCGGAATTGGAAGAATTGGAGATGGATAAGCAGTCGGAGCCTGTGAAACCGGAGGAGTCTGATGAAAATACCATTCCATTGTCTTCCATTACATATCCAAAGGCGGGAGACCGCTATGGTACGATTACAGTAAGCGGAACGGCAGTGAATTGTCCGCTTTATTATGGAAACGCTCATAGTTCTCTGAACCGTGGAGCAGGAACTTTTAACGGGGCTTCGGGCGCCGGAATTCCGGGACAGGGCTATACCATTTTTATTATGGGGCATAACCATACCTTCTTTAGTGATCTGAAGCATGCAGAAGTAGGGTCTGAGGTCACGATCAAAACTTACTATGGAACTTATGTCTATAAGATCCGGGAAATGAAACCTGTTCATTATGAAGATACATCTGCTTATGATCTGACGCGAACCGAGGAAAGCCTGATTTTATATACCTGTTATCCGTTTGAAGAACTAGGCTTTACACCTTATCGGTATTTAGTTTACTGTGACTATGTTTCTGGTCCCAAGATTGACCCGACCAGATAGGAAGAAGGGTGAATGATATGCATAAAGAAAAAAAGAATACGGACCGTATTAAAAAGTCATATAAAGGAGCATCGCTTCCCTGGTCATTGGGTATGTCGTTTTTATCTTCCCTGCTGTTAGCCGCGTTTGCCGCTCTTCTTATAATTTATTTTACAGTAGGAAATGTAGAATATATGAAACAAAGTGCGGAAGATGGAGAGTTTGGAGAACATGTATATCAGCTGCTGAGGGAGAATTATTCCAGTTATGGTGCGGCATCGGGTTTTGACAGTCAGGTGCTTCTGGGACCGGTTTCGCCGGAGCGTATCAATGCGGACATCAAGGAAACCATTGAAAGGATCTATGAAGGGGATTCGAAACTAGATCTTCGGGAGGATATAAAAGAGGAGATCTATAATGCTATGGAGACCGATGCTATCAGACAGGGCGTTGAGATTACGGATGAAGTGAAGGAGGCCCTGACGCTGACGGCAGAATACTGCCGGTATGATTATATGGAGTATGTTGCGATTCCGTTGGCAAGCCAGCTTGCTACGATAATCAGCAAGATAAATAAGGTGCTTTGGATTGGGATTTTGATATTGGGACTGTTTACAGCAGCGGCATTGTTCCTGACTTTCCGTTTGGCAGGCGGCAATGGAATTGGTTTGCGATTTTTATCTTATTCGGCTATTACAGCGACAGTAATTTCGTTTATCATTGGACTGGTGATCTATCCGATGCTGAAGCTGGATCAGCTTGTGTTGAATCCGGCCTCTATTAAGCGGTTCGTATTGTGTTATGTAGAGGGCTTGTTTCATATGTTTAATACAGTTGGCCTGGTGTTCGCGGCAATTTCCATCATCCTGATTGGATTCTCTGTTTTAATGCCGAGGATCCGCAGATTATCCAATATACGGTATTAAAACCGAATCGAACGGAAGGAATCCACGAATCGTAGATTGTATCATAAAAGAATTTTTTGTATAATAAAAGCAGTAGCCGGAAGATCGGTTTACTGCTTTTTCTTTTTTTACGGGATAAGAGAACAGAAGGAGTCTGGAAAAATGGATATGAAAGCAACAGGAAAATTGATTGCCTGCAGGCGGAAAGCGATGGGATTGACGCAGAAGAAGCTGGCGGAAAAGATCGGCGTGACCAATAAAGCAGTGTCGAAATGGGAAAACGGGGAAGGGCTTCCGGATGTCGGGCTGCTGTCGGTGCTGGCGGAGGCACTGGATATTTCTGTAGACGACCTGTTAAAGGGGGAAATGGCAGAAAGAAAGGTCAATATCGTTCCGGTTACAACAGGAGATGCGGACTGGAAAATGTCGTTTTCTGCAGAAGAACCCATTTTGCCCAGGCAGGAAGAGAACCGGAAACTGGCGGTCAGCATTCTTTTTGTGATTGCTGTGGTATGTCTTTATTTCTCTTTTGATACAAGCGCATTGTGGTCGCATATTGTAGAATTGATCGGAAGTCTGTTCTTTTTGATCGGTTTTTGCTGCTGCCGCGGAGAGAATGAGGAATTTCAGAAAGGATACCGGTACGCGAAATGCTATACCCTGTATAAAACCGGCTCGACTGTCTGGAAGGCTTCGGTTTTTATGCTTTATACGAAAGTATTTCTGATCCTGGATCTTGTGATCGATCTGGCTTTGAAGTTATGTCTGCTGTATCGCCTCATGGAAGGCAGCCAGCTGCTCAATGAAAAAGCAGAGCGGTTTTTGCGCAGCCGGCAGGATCAGGGCGTGTGGATCGCAGCCGTTATTTATGTATGGGTGGCAATGCTGCGTTTTTGGGCTCCGGAAGCCTGCCATATTTCCATTGCAATGGCAGGGTTTGCATTGATCGTGGGTTTTCTGGCGTTTCGGGTTTGGAAAGGCATGCAGATCTGGAAAAATAATCCGGAATGTCGCCTGCCAAAAGCTGTCGGGCTCGCAAAGCCCGTGTTGCTCTGGAGCGTGAGTACCGCACTTTGTGCGCTGGCGATAGGCGGAATGACCTGTGCGCTGCACTGGAGCCGGGAGATCGTAAAGACGGAGCGGCAGGCAGAGGTGTTGGGGACGGAAGCGCAGGAAATCTGCGGGCGGCTTCTGGACGGCGGTTTTCCGCTGAATTTCCTGCAGTATTTTGATGAAGCGGAATTGCTTCGCTACAAAAATGTGAAACAGGTAGTGACAGATAAAGTTTCGGATTCGGTTGCGGTGGTATATTGCTATCTGGATGACGGCACCTGCCGGGCTGCCGGATTTTACAGGAATTATTATGCGGACGAAGACGGGCGTGAGATAAAGATGGAGCAGGAAGAATATACGTTTGTCGGAGATTGTGATATCGATACCTGGGAAAAAACACTGGAAGTGTACGCACTCTATGAAAAAGACGGTTATCTGGAGCGTGCCGAACTGGAAAAAAAGAAGGAGTATTCTTCGCTGGCGCAGTATCGGCTGGAATGTCCTGAGGAAAATAGAATCGGTGAGCAGGAATTGGGCGTACTGAGTTATGAAGTTCTTAACAAAGGCAGTTATGTGGCGACTTACCAGCTGGGAAATCCGGGATATGACTCAAAATGTACCTATTTTACCTATGTGCTGCCGGCAAGGGCTGAGGAAAGGCTGTGGGTGTATCACCAGTACAGAAATGCTGAATTTACCTTTCCGTTTACCGAGCCGATGGCGGCAGAGGTCAATCATATCTGTACGGTGGAGCGGGTAGTCCGCTGGAATATACAGGCGGATCTGAATGGGAAAAAGGCAAGCGAAGTAGTGGAAACCCTGAGCGGATTTCTGTATTCGCACTGGGTTAATATAACCTGTGTGGAGATTGCCAAGCTGGATCTGGATGCATCCGGCAGATATCAGGGAGGCGGTCTGTCGGTACGGTTCAGCTCTGAAGCTGAAGAGGAAAATGAGATCATAGTTCAGAACTTTTCGGATATTCTGGGAGAAGAGAATACATTCCTCTATGTAGAGCAGAGATATCCGGATTCCGACACAGATCGAATCGCATGGGAGCAAATGCTGTCGCTGCGGGATTGTATCAATATCCTGAAATGGCTTCCGTTTCAGGAGATCCCGATTGATGCGGCCGGGATCAGGCTGTCTTCCGGCACGGAGAATATTCTGGCAGAGGAAAAAGGGCACTGTTATTGGTACGATTCTTCTAAGGTAAAGCTGAAACCGGTAAAGGCAGGGTTTTTGCTGCTGCATCCGCTGACACTTCGGGACAGCCGGGGAGAAATCTGGGCGTTTGCGGCTGAAAATCAGGTCGGAACACATAAAATTGTATGAAAAAAAATACAATTCATGCTGTCGGGTTTTCACCATTTTTTGGAGTTTTCCTCTGTGAAATTGGTGAAAAAACCTAGAAAAACACTGGAAAAATCCAGTTATGCCCAGAGTTATCACCCTTATCCACATTTTTTTTGCGGTTGATTTTGGAGTTATCCACATTACCAAAAAGAAGACTTTTTTGACAAATGACATAAATTTTCACGGTTCGACAAAGGACGGAAAACCTGATTTTTTGCTGAAATGGCCTAGACAAACCGGTGCGGATATGTTATACTACCACGGTAATTTCCCTTACGCAGATTTCGGACACTCCGACCATATCTTCGTAACGGGTATAATCAAAAGAAGGAGGACACTATCATGATTTCAAAGGAAAAGAAAACCGAGATCATCAAGGCTTACGGCAGAACACCGGAAGATACCGGTTCACCGGAAGTACAGATCGCGATCCTGACGGCCCGGATCCAGGAGCTGACAGAGCATTTGAAGACGCACCAGAAGGATCATCATTCCAGAAGAGGTTTATTGAAGATGGTAGGACAGAGACGTGGTCTGCTGGACTATTTAAAGAAGACGGATCTGGAAGGCTACCGTTCCCTGATCGAACGTTTAGGCATCAGAAAATAATAAAGTACTTGCGAAACAGAGCCCACCTGTGATATACTATATCATTGGTGGGCTTTTTGATGGAATCGAGGCTACTAAAAAGGATATGCACCCGGAGCGGCGCGTATATTTTTTAGTTGTTTCGATACCTCTGTGCCCGCCGAATATCGTCACGGAACGTGACCGGACATAAGGAGGAATTTATGTATAAGAGTTTCAGTATGGAACTGGCAGGCAGAACCCTGACAGTTGATGTGGGAAGAGTTGCGAAGCAGGCAAATGGCGCCGCTTTCATGCACTATGGCGATACGGTTGTATTATCGACGGCAACTGCATCGGACAAGCCCAGGGAAGGAATCGATTTCTTCCCGTTAAGCGTTGAATATGAAGAGAAGATGTACGCAGTCGGCAAGATCCCGGGCGGATTTAATAAGAGAGAAGGAAAGGCATCCGAGAATGCAATCCTGACTTCCCGTGTGATCGACCGGCCCATGCGTCCGTTATTCCCGAAGGATTACCGCAATGACGTTACGTTAAATAACCTGGTTATGTCTGTTGATCCGGATTGCTCTCCGGAACTGACCGCGATGCTGGGTTCCGCTATTGCCACGGCAATTTCCGATATCCCGTTTGACGGTCCCTGCGCAACGACACAGGTCGGCCTGATCGACGGTGAATTTGTATTTAATCCCAATGCGGAGCAGAAGGCGGTTTCGGATCTGCAGCTGACCGTGGCTTCTACCGCGGAGAAGGTTATTATGATCGAAGCCGGCGCGAATGAAGTGCCGGAGGATAAGATGATCGAGGCGATCTACGCTGCGCATGCAGTGAATCAGGAAGTGATCGCATTTATCAATCAGATCGTTGCCGAGGTTGGAAAGCCCAAGCATGCATATGAGAGCTTTGCCGTACCGGAAGAGATGTTTGCGGCCATGAAGGAGATTGTGACGCCGGAAGAGATGGAAGTCGCAGTGTTCACGGATGAAAAGCAGGTAAGAGAAGCGAATATCAAGGAGATCACAGAGAAGCTGGCCGAGGCGTTTGCGGAGAACGAAGAATGGCTGGCAAAACTGGATGAAGCTGTTTATCAGTATCAGAAGAAGGTTGTCAGAAAGATGATCTTAAAGGATCACAAGCGTCCGGACGGGCGTGCCATTACGGAGATCCGTCCGCTGGCCGCAGAGATCGATCTGCTGCCCCGGACACATGGTTCCGCGATGTTTACCCGTGGACAGACGCAGATCTGTACCGTTACCACATTGGCGCCGCTTTCTGACGCGCAGAGACTGGACGGGCTGGATGAGTCGGTTACGTCCAAGCGGTATATGCACCATTATAATTTCCCGTCCTATTCGGTAGGGGAGACGAAGCCTTCCAGAGGTCCGGGACGCCGTGAGATCGGTCACGGCGCGCTGGCAGAGCGTGCTTTGGTTCCGGTGCTGCCAAGCGAGGCGGAGTTCCCTTATGCGATCCGTACCGTATCGGAGACGATGGAATCCAACGGTTCTACCTCTCAGGCAAGTATTTGTGCGTCTACGATGTCTCTGATGGCAGCGGGCGTGCCGATCAAAAAGCCGGTAGCCGGTATTTCCGCAGGTCTGGTGACCGGAGATACAGATGATGATCACATTGTACTGACGGATATTCAGGGATTGGAAGATTTCTTCGGAGATATGGACTTTAAGGTAGCCGGAACCCATGACGGAATTACGGCGATCCAGATGGATATTAAGATTCATGGTCTGACTCGTCAGATCGTGGAAGAAGCGATTGCGGCGACTAAAGCGGCCAGAGAATATATTCTGACCGAAGTTATGGAACCGGTGATCGCAGAGCCCAGACCGGAGGTCGGCAAATATGCGCCGAAGATCATTCAGATTCAGATCGATCCGGAGAAGATTGGCGATGTGATCGGACAGCGCGGCAAGACGATCAATGAGATTATTGACCGTACCGGCGTGAAAATCGATATTGACGATGACGGCGCTGTTTCCGTATGCGGTACCGATCAGGAGCAGATGAATGAGGCTATCAAGATGATCCAGATCATCTGCACGGACTTTGAAGAGGGCCAGAAGTTGGAAGGCAAGGTTGTTTCCATTAAAGAATTCGGCGCATTCATCGAGTTTGCACCCGGCAAAGAGGGTATGGTACACATTTCCAAGATCGCGAAGGAACGGATCAACCGTGTGGAAGATGTGCTGACGCTGGGAGATAAGGTGAAAGTGGTCTGTTTAGGAAAAGACAAGATGGGAAGAATGAGTTTCAGCATTAAGGACTACAAATAGAGACTGGAAAGGCAAAGTGGCCGCGGACCAATAAGGTTGCGGTCACTTTTTCCTCATTGGAACGGAAAATTGGGAGGTGCAAACAATGCGGGATGTATTGACGATTTTGGAGAATCTGCGGAAGGACGCCATGCGGGATGCGGGACTGCGCGAGAGGCTGTTGGCTGTAAGAACGGAGAAAGAGCCGTTTATCGCGTTTTGCCGGACCTGCCGGGAACTGGGTTATGAGATCTATGAGATGGAACTGATCGCGGCGGGCGAGGAATCTTATGCCGCTATGCGCCGCAGTACGAACGGCGGCGGAGAGAATTCTCCCAAGCTGGCAGGGGAAGACGATTTTTATGAATTGTTCATGGCGGAACTGGAAGAAATGCAGTCTTGATGGCCGGGCCGGTATCTGTTATCGGATTCCTGTTTGGAAATAGGGAATATGCGGATAGCAGGCGTGTTATAATAGAAGTGGAAATGAAGCGGAAAAGGAAGAAAGTTTGGACGAAAATGATCTGGATCACAGTTGGGATTGCCGCTGCGCTGATTTTTTTCTGCATAGGCGGAAATCTATATATAAAGCGAAAATATCAGGACCGGATCCTGACGGCGGCGGAGTGCGACGGGACGGATGCGGACTGTATTATGGTGCTGGGCGCTCTGGTCTATGCGGACGGCAGGCCGTGTCATATGCTGGAGGACCGCCTGAACCGGGGAATTGAATTGTATCAAAACGGGATATCGGATCGTCTGCTGATGACCGGGGATCACGGGCAGGAAGAATATGACGAAGTCAACGTGATGAAGCGGTATGCATCGGAGGCGGGCGTTCCGAAGGACTGTATTTTTATGGACCATGCGGGATTTTCTACCTATGATTCCATGTATCGCGCGAGAGAAGTGTTCAAGGTGCGGAAAATGGTGATCGTAACGCAGCGCTACCATATGCCGCGCGCGCTGTATATTGCCAATGAACTCGGGATCGACGCTTATGGCGTCTGTGCGGAAGAGATTCGCTACGGCGGTCAGGGTATGCGGGATATCCGGGAAGCGGCGGCGCGGATCAAGGATCTCTGGAGTGTATTCTGGAAACCCGAACCGAAATATCTGGGAGAGGCGATTCCTATTAACGGATCGGGCGATGCGACGGACGACTTGATCAAGTGAATGTAAAGTAAATATAAAAACGATAAAAACGGGCGGATCCCAGGATCGGATCTGCCCGTTTCGCAGTATCGATGTTAAGCCTGCTTCTTATAGTTTAACGGCGAAGTGCCGTAGTATTTTTTAAACAGCTTACTGAAATGGTACACGTCTTCGTAGCCCACCTGTCTGGCGATCTCTTTAATGCTGTTGGCATTGTCGGGAGTCAGCAGCTCTTTGGCTTTTTCCAGCCGGATCTTGATCAGGTAGTTGATGGGTGCCTCTCTGGTAACTTCCTTAAAGATCTTGGATATGTATACGGGGCTCAGATACATGATCTGCGCCAGTTCGTCCAGTGTGATCTTCTCGTCATAATGGGTGAGCAGATAATTCTGGATCTGGGAGACCAGATACTTCCGGTCGTAATGTTCAAATCCATAAGGAACGAGCGGTTGCTCGCTTCGGTAGATTTCCCGGTACAGGGCGATGACGATCTGCGTCAGACAGGCGTCGATGACGGCGCATTTGCCCGGCAGCCGGTTATTGTGCTCATAGAGGATCGTATTGGTTTCCTTCATCAGCGTGGCGCGGAAAGCCGCAGTAGTTCGGATGATCGGGTTGTTGTCCGGCAGTGTAAAATGGTTCATGGCCGGATCGGACAGACACAGGTCAAAGCCCAGGATTACACTGGTAAATGTATCATCGTTGCCGCAGAGTACGTTCCCGTGTTCCAGGTCCGGGTTGATCACGATCGCGTCGCCTGCTTCTACCGCATAGGAATTGCCGTCGATATAATAGATTCCGGAGCCGGAATAAATGTACATCAGTTGTGTATGGGAGTGGGAATGGATATTCCCTTTGCCGTCCAGCGTGGCCTTAAATGCATAGATCAGCTTGGGATGAAAGCTGGGGCTGTCCAGGCTGCAGATCAGTTCTTCCGGGGTATTCATAAGAGGCCTCCTTTTTGCCTGCGTAAGCTCTTTTTTCTAGCATAGCGAATTTTGGGGAAAATGTAAATACGCGAATTGTGTTTTTTGTAAAACTGTGATAAAATGACCGTATTATGAAACAGGGATTTATTTTTGATTTAGACGGAACATTGTTGGATACAATCGAATCGATCGCGGTGAATGCCAACCGTGTCTTAGCAGAATTTGGATATCCGCCCAATGAGATCGGGCAGTACCGCTATTTTGCCGGAGACGGGCAGGAGGAACTGATCGCCCGGGCAATGCGGGCGGCCGGCGCGCAGACAATGGAGGAGTTTCCCGCTGTGCTGGCCAGATATCGGGAATTGTTCCGGGACGGGTGTATGTACCATGTCAGGCCGTTTCCCGGTATGCGGGAAACACTGGAGACTTTGAAGGAGAAGGACGTCAGACTGGCGGTATTTTCCAACAAGGCGGATGAAAATGTGAAGCGGATGATCTATGAGATTTTCGGGGAAACATTCTTTGACACAGTGCTGGGCGCCAGACCGGACTATCAGAAGAAACCCAGCCGGGAAGGCGTGGATCGGATCCTCTCTTCGCTGGGACTGCGGCCGGAGGAATGTGTCTATGTGGGGGATACCTCCACAGATATGAAGACCGGAACCGGAGCCGGGATTTTTACGGTCGGCGTACTCTGGGGATTCCGGGACCGCGCGGAGCTTGAGCAGTACGGAGCGGATCGGATCATTGAGCGTCCGGAAGAACTATTGGAAATAGGAGACTGCGTATGATAAGACTGATTGTCAGTGATGTGGATGGTACGCTGCTTGCGGAAGGGCAGAAGGAGCTGCAACGGGAATTTGTAGATCGGGCCAATGCAATCCAGGATGCGGGGATTCTCTTTGCGGCTGCCAGCGGCAGGCAGTATCCGAATTTAAAACGTCTGTTTCGGGATCTGAAGCAGGATATTCTGTATATCTGTGAAAACGGCGCATTGGCGGTTTATCAGAATAAGGTGCTGTTCAAACAGCCGATCCTGCGGGAGATGGGAATGGAACTGATGGCGGATATCTGGGAGCAGAGCGGCTGCGAGGTGCTGCTGTCGGGAAAGACTACGTCTTATATTTTCCCGAAGAGAATGCGGTTTTATCAGTATATGGAAGAAGTTGTGGGAAATCACTGTACGCTGATCGAACACCCGAATCAGGTCGAAGAAGCGTTTTTGAAGATTTCAGCTTATTGTGAGGATGGGATCGAGCCGTATGCGGATGCGCTGACTGCCAAATGGGAGAGCAGACTGCGGACAGCGGTGTCCGGCAGCCGCTGGCTGGATTTTAACAGCCGGACAGCGGGGAAGGGAGCCGCCCTGCGCAGGATAAGGCAGCAGTTCGATATTTCCTATGAAGATACGATGGTATTCGGTGATAATTTTAACGATCTGGATATGTTTGAACAAGGCTATTTCAGCTATGCCATGCTGCATGCGGACAGTGATATACGGGCACAGGCGCGTTATGTAACGCAGGATGTCGCGTCGATTCTGCAGGATGTTCTGTATATGAATGAAAGATAGGTAAAGATTTGAGCTGCAGCGGAATAAAAGGGAGGATTCAGATGGAATTGGATTTGATGTGTGCGGAAACTTTTTTGAGGGATCAGAAGAAACTGGTGCCGTATCCGGTTGCGGAAACGGCGGAGGAAGCCATGGAATTTCTGGAAGACTGTATGGCACAGGTGTTCAAAAGCCTTTCGGAGATTCGGGACTACTGGGAAGAAATGGGAATGGACGCGGCGGATATGACCGATCAGGAGATCGCGGAATCCCTGGAGGTGTTTCCCCTGCCGGACGGGCGGTATCTGGTAGTAGAGGCTTAAAAGCGAGATCTGTGCAGGATCCGTCCGATCAGCAGAAACAGCAGAAATACGGCAAGGCTGACACAGACTACGGCGGCGCCTACCGGCAGATTATACAGGTAAGAAGCCAAAAGTCCCAGCAGGAAGTTAACGACGGCCAGGATTCCGGCGCACCAGGTCAGACTCTTAAAACTGGTGCAGACACGCATGGCAGTCAGCGCCGGAAAAATGATCAGGCTGGAGATCAGCATAGCGCCCATCATACGCATTCCCAGCACAATTGCGATCGCGGTCAGCAGAGCGATCAGGATGTTATAGGTTCCGACCTTCATGCCGGTTGCCCGCGCGAAGCTCTCGTCAAATGTGACCGCGAATATTTTATGGTAGCAGAAGAAAAACAAAAATAATACAATAACAGAAAGCACCACGCTTAGGATGACGTCCTGCGTATCCATGGCAAGAATACTGCCGAACATGTAACTGGATACGTCGGTATTCATACCGGTGGTAAGAGAAGTGATGATAATACCGATTGCCAGGGAAGAACTGGATACCAGAGCAATGGCGGCATCACTTTTTAATTTGCCGTTTTCCGCGATCCGAAGCAGGAAAAAAGCCGCGATGATCACAACCGGTATGGAGATCGTAAGAGGCGCTACGCCCATGGCGACGGCAACGGAAAGCGCTCCGAAAGATACATGGGATAACCCGTCTCCGATCATGGAAAACCGTTTTAATACCAGACTGACGCCCAGCAGCGCGGCACAGAGAGAGATCAGCGTACCTGCGATCAGAGCGCGCGTCATAAAGGGGAATGAAAGCATTTCCTGAAAAAACTGTATCATGAACAGAGTCCCTCCTTTAAATTTGCTAAGTTCTGTTCCATCAAAGACAGATAAGTGGCTCCATCGCTCCATTCTTTTGCGGAAAGATTGTGGCAGGAGTGGAGCAGGCGGATCTGTGCGCCGCCGGCTTCCGCGATGGCAGAAGCGGTCTGATGGGAACTGAGTTCCAGATAGTAGACGACAGGGATCTGATTGTCTTTCACAGCATGGATCAGTTCTGTCATAGCCTGTACGCTGGGTTCCGTATCGTGGCTACAGCCCGCAAACGCGGCTAGATAGGAGAATCCGTATTCCCTGACCAGATAGAGGAAGGGAAATTTATCTCCCACTACGATAGGACGGCTGCCGGCCTGTGAGGCCAGGGCCCGAAATTCATCATCTAACGCGGACAGCTGCTTGATATAGGCAGCGGCGTTGGATTCATAAAGATCGGCGTGCTGCGGGGCAGCTTCTTTTAAGATCCCGCAGAGCTCGGTGACGATCGCGATCGCGTTGGCAGGAGAGGTCCAGATATGTTCATCATAGACTTCTTCTTCGGCGTGCGTATGGGTTTCATCCTGGATTTCTTCCAGCAGCGGAACGGAATCCATCATGGCAGCGGCCGTGATATCTGACGATTCCAGAGAATGCAGGACACGTTCTGCCCAATACTCCGATTCTCCGCCATTGTAAATGAAGAGATCAGATTTCTGAATATCGATCATATCCGCGGGCGTGGGTTCAAAGGAGTGACTTTCCTGGCCCACAGGAAGCAGGAGTTTTAACTCTACCGTATCCCCTGCGATACTGCGTACAAAGTCGTAATACGGAAATAGTGTGGTCATTATTTTCAGCCGGTTATCGGCGCTCCAGGTGCCGTCGGTATATCTGCAGCCGGCTGACAAAACGGTAAGTGCCAGACATAAAAAAAAGATCTGTATTGGTTTCAAATAATTTTTCGTCATCTCAGGTTCTCCTGCTACAGATTTTACAACCATCAGATTAAAAAAGCAACGAAAATATATTTGCCATATGGGAAAATATATTGTAGAATAAGAGCAGTTGATATTTTGGGAAAGGCGTAGACAGCGTATGGACAGAAAGAGCAGAATGCTAAGAAAGGAAAACTGGATATCGGAAAATGCGGTATATTGGCTGGCGTTTTTTGTACCCATTTTTATTATGATTCTTATTTATCTGATTCGGGATATTTATCCGTTTGGGAATCAGATGTATCTGCGGAGTGATATGTATCACCAGTATGCGCCGTTCTATCAGGAACTGGCGAACAAACTGAAGAACGGAGACAGTCTGCTTTATACCTGGGATGTGGGAATGGGGATGAATTTCATCGGACTGGCTGCTTATTATCTGGCAAGTCCCATGAATCTGATCCTCGGCTTCTTTACCGGGGAGCATATCATTGAAGTCATGAGCAGCCTGATCATTTTCAAGATGGGACTGGCAAGCCTTTCCGTGACCTGGTATCTGACGAAGCATTTTCAGACAAAGAGCATGTTTACCGCGATATTCGGGATCTGTTATGCCTTGTCTTCCTATTACTGCGCGTTCAGCTGGAATATCATGTGGCTGGACTGCATGGCGCTGCTGCCGCTGATTCTTCTGGGGATCGAACGGCTGGTCGCAGAGGGAAAATACAAGCTGTACTGTATCAGTCTGGGACTGGCGATCTTTTCCAATTATTATATCGCGATCATGCTGTGCATTTTCAGTGTGATCTACTTTATCTATTCTTATCTGGTATATCCCGGGAAAAAGGACTGGCGGTTCATGCTGAACCGGGGCGTGAGGTTCGGACTGTTTTCCCTGCTGTCCGGCGGTATGGCGGCCTGTCTGGTGCTGCCGGAATACAATGCGCTGATGCTGACCGCTTCCGGTGAATTTGATTTTCCGGATCAGCTGGGGAATTATTTCTCAGTGATGGACATGCTGTCGCGTTCTCTGATGAATGTGGATGTTTCGATCTTTGAGCCGCACGATCCGAATCTGTACTGCTCGATCCTGGTATTTCTGCTGATGCCGCTGTACTGGCTTTCCAAAAAGATACGGCTGAGTGAGAAGATCGGGAAAACTGTGATCCTGGCTATTTTTCTTTTCAGCTTTAATATGAACATACCGGATTATATCTGGCACGGATTCCATTTTCCCAACAGCCTGGCCTGCAGAGAATCCTTTATCTACATTTTTATGGTGCTTGTCATGTCGTATGAGGCGCTGCACCATATTAAGGAGTTCAGCAACCGGGAAATGTACGGCGCGTTTGCCGTTTCTGCCGCGCTCTTCTTTCTGTTGGAAGAGTTGTATGTATCGGAGGACTATTCCTTTTCCATTATCTATGTCAGCTTTGTCTTCCTCGCTCTTTATCTGATGATCCTCTGTACCTACCGGCATCCCAGGGCGAAGAAGGGAATGATGATGTACCTGCTGTTTGTCATAGTTGTGGCGGAGTGTGTTGTCAATGCCAACGAAACAGGATTCAGCACGACCGGACGGGATTACTATTTAACGGATAATGCCGCCATTGAAACTCTGAAGGGAGCTGCGGAACAGGATGCGGCGGGGGATACGCTGTTTTACCGGATGGAGAAATATGAACGGCGGACCAAGAATGATCAGGCATGGCACCAGTACCGAGGAATGTCTACTTTTTCCTCGACCGCGGTCAAAGCAGTCGGCGATTACTATAATGAGCTGGGGCTGCAGCAGTCCTATAACGCGTATGCGTTTTACGGCGCGACGCCGCTGACGTCAGCCATGTTTTCCGTGCGCTATGTGCTCAGCAATGAGGAGAGGGACAGTTACCCGACCGAAGAATTACTGGCGCAGGAAGCTGTGAATTCTGAATCATCCGTATATCTGTATAAGAACCGTTATACGCTGCCCATTGGCTTTATGCTGGATCGGGAGGCGGCAGAGGAATGGGAGGAAGAGATCGGGAATCCGTTTGTGATCCAGAATAAGTTTGCGGAATATACCGCAGACGTCTATGATCTGTTTACTCCGCTTATGACGGAAGAGTCCGGAGATCAGATAGAGATTTCCGTAGAGGAAGACAGTGACGTATATTTTTATGTATATACGTCTAATGTGGAAAAAACGGTAGCGGCGATCTATGATGAAGAAGGAAATTATGTAGGCGGCGAGACCTTTACCAATACGAATCACAAATATATCTGCCATCTGGGAAATGTGGCGGAAGGATATTCGGTAGAGCTTACAGGCAAGGATGAAGACGGCGATGATATGTCGCTTATGGTATATGCTTACAGCTTTGATTCGGATAAGATGGAGCGGGTTTACGAGAAACTGAACCGGGGCGGTCTGGAATTGACTTCGTTTGAAGATACGTTTCTGGAAGGCACTGTAACGGCTGAAGAAGACGGGCTTCTGTATCTTTCCATTTCTTATGAAGACGGCTGGACGGCGCTGGTAGACGGAAAAGAGGTCGAGACGGTTCCGGTGCATGAGGCGATGCTGGGAGTTCCCGTATCCGCCGGAACGCACAAGGTCAGCCTGCGCTATTCGCCGGCAGGGTTCCAGTTGGGACTGATCATAAGCATCAGCAGCATCTGTCTCTTTATCCTGATTGCCATCGGAGAATTTGTATGGAGACGGACGCATGTTGAATCGGCGCCCTATCAGACCGGGAAACCGCTCCGCGATGCTGATGAGATTCTGGCGGAAGCCGAAACAGAAATGAAGAGAGGGCTGGAAGAGATCCCGAATGCAGTCCGGTATTCCGGCGCAGAACCGGAGGAGGATTTCCCGCTGCCGGATCTCGGGGATCTGGAGGATTTGGACGGGCCGCCAGATCTGGAAGAGCCGGATGAATAATATTCAGCAAAAAATGAATAAAAATGCAAAAAACCGCTTGCATTTTCCGAATGGGTGATGTATAGTAGGGAAGTCATTAAGGAAACGAGTAAGGAACTTCGTGTGAAAATGTTCCGGAATGGAGGAAACATGAAAGAGAAAGTTATTTTGGCATATTCAGGCGGACTGGATACCACAGCGATCATTCCCTGGTTAAAGGAGAATTTTGATTATGAAGTAATCTGCTGCTGCATCGATTGCGGACAGGGGAACGAATTGGACGGTCTGGAGGAAAGAGCAAAGCTTTCCGGCGCATCCAAACTGTATATTGAAAATATTATTGACGAATTCTGTGACGAATATATCGTGCCTTGCGTACAGGCAGGCGCTGTTTATGAGAATAAGTATTTGCTGGGAACTTCCATGGCGCGTCCCGCCATTGCGAAGAAGCTGGTAGAGATCGCGCGGAAGGAAGGCGCGACTGCGATCTGTCACGGCGCTACCGGTAAAGGAAACGATCAGATCCGGTTCGAGCTTGGCATCAAGGCGCTGGCGCCGGATATTAAGATCATCGCTCCGTGGCGTATGACCGATGTCTGGACCATGCAGTCCCGGGAAGAAGAGATCGAATACTGCAGACAGCATGGCATTCATCTGCCGTTCTCCGCAGATAACAGCTACAGCCGTGACCGGAACTTATGGCATATCAGCCATGAAGGACTGGAATTAGAGGATCCGGCGAACGAGCCGAATTATGATCATCTGCTGGTGCTGGGCGTAACGCCTGAGAAAGCTCCGGATGAGGCGGAATATGTTACTATGACATTTGAAGCCGGCGTGCCAAAGTCCTTAAACGGCAAGGCAATGAAAGTTTCTGAGATCATTACTGAACTGAACCGGCTGGGCGGCAAGCACGGAATCGGTATCGTGGATATCGTGGAGAACCGTGTAGTCGGGATGAAGTCCCGCGGCGTTTATGAGACGCCGGGCGGCACGATCCTGATGGAAGCGCATAAGCAGCTGGAGGAGCTGGTATTAGACCGCGCTACTTATGATACGAAGAAAGACATGGGCAACTTAATGGCGCAGATCGTATACGAAGGCAAGTGGTTTACTCCGCTGCGGGAAGCAGTTCAGGCTTTTGTTACGGTAACGCAGAAGTATGTGACCGGTGAAGTGAAGTTCAAGCTTTACAAGGGCAACATCATCAAGGCGGGCACTACGTCTCCGTATTCTCTGTACAGCGAGTCTCTGGCATCCTTTACCACAGGCGATCTGTATGACCATCACGACGCGGAAGGCTTCATCAATCTGTTCGGCCTGCCGTTAAAGGTTCGCGCCATGAAGATGGCGGAAGCGGAAAAGAAATAAGATCTGCTGTATTATATTATAATATAATAAGAAAGAAGCGTATCGCGCCGCGGCAAAGAGCATCGGCGCGGTACATTTTCTTTTCTGTCAATTTTTTTGAAAAAAATGTAAATTAGGGGTTGATTTTTGAAAAAGAATCATTTATACTAGCAAATGCTGTGACATGATAGCTGTGAAGCGTGAGGTTGCCGGGCCGGCGAAAGCTGTTCCGGGTGTTCCGTGGAGCGAATGTCAAGAGCCGGCGTGAGCATTGATTCAGTAAGACCGGCGTGAATCTGACGGCAAGTCACTGTACCATAAAGGCCCATCTCTGAATGGGGACCAGCGTGTGAAACGAAGGAAAGCGGATTTCGTATCGGTTAAACAGGACACACACGGGAGAGTGTACAGTCACCACTTGTCGTGCTATTAGTACGAAAAGGAGGCGGCTTTTTTTATGGCAAGTCAGCAAGTAATGAGAATCACATTGAAAGCGTATGATCACAAGTTAATCGATCAGGCGGCTTCAAAAATCATCGACACTGTTAAGAAGAATGGCTCTAAGGTAAGCGGTCCGGTACCGCTGCCGACGAAGAAGGAAGTAGTTACCATCTTAAGAGCGGTACACAAGTACAAAGATTCCAGAGAACAGTTCGAGCAGAGAACACACAAGAGACTGATTGACATTATTGCACCATCACCGAAGACAATCGATTCTTTGTCGAGACTGGAGATGCCTGCAGGCGTTTATATCGGAATCAAGATGAAGTAGTTCTTACAAAATTTAAGTTATTTATCCTGAAGGGTTTGATATAGGAGACCTCTCGTATATTGGCTGCTCTAGGATGAGCACATCGCAGGATGTGTTCCGCTGTAGAAAACAGAAGGGAGAATCAAAATGAACAAAGCAATTTTGGCAACAAAAGTTGGAATGACTCAGATTTTCAACGAAGACGGCGTTCTGACACCTGTTACGGTATTACAGGCAGGTCCCTGCGTGGTAACACAGGTTAAGACGGTTGAGAACGACGGTTACAGTGCTGTTCAGGTCGGCTTTGCGGACAAGAGAGCAAAATTAGTCAACAAGCCGTTAAAAGGACAGTTTGATAAGGCAGGCGTACCTTATAAGAGATATTTAAGAGAATTCAGATTCGACAATGCGGAGACCTATTCCGTAAAGGACGAGATCAAGGTTGACGTATTTACGGCAGGAGAGAAGGTTGACGCGACCGCGATTTCCAAAGGTAAGGGATTCCAGGGCGCGATCAAGAGACATGGTCAGTCCAGAGGACCGATGGCGCACGGTTCCAAATATCACCGTCATGCCGGTTCCAACGGCGCATGCTCCAGCCCGTCCAAAGTATTCAAGGGCAAGAAGATGCCGGGACATATGGGAACGAAGCGGATTACCGTTCAGAATCTGGAGATCGTTCGTGTAGATGCGGAGAATAACTTATTACTCGTTAAGGGTTCTGTACCGGGACCTAAGAAGGCTTTAGTTACTATTAAAGAGACAGTAAAAACCGGTAAATAAGGTTTGGAAGGAGGACTACACAGATGGCAAAGGTATCTGTTTACAATATGGAAGGCAGCCAGGTAGGCGAAATGGAATTAAATGACGCCGTATTTGGTGTTGAAGTAAATGCGCATCTGCTGCATAAGGCAGTTGTGGCCCAGCTGGCAAACAGCCGTCAGGGTACACAGAAGGCAAAGACCCGTTCAGAAGTAAGCGGCGGCGGTAAAAAACCGTGGAAGCAGAAGGGTACGGGCCACGCAAGACAGGGCTCCATCAGAGCACCGCAGTGGAAAGGCGGCGGCGTAGTATTTGCCCCGGTTCCGAGAGATTATTCACAGAAGATGAATAAGAAAGAGAAGAGAGCGGCTCTGAAATCCGCGCTGACAAGCAGAGTACAGGAAGAGAAGCTCATTGTAGTAGATTCCATTCAGATGGATGAGATCAAGACCAAAAAGTTCGCGCAGGCATTGGATAACCTGAAGGTTGAAAAGGCGCTGGTTATTTTAAAGGACAATGATCAGAATGTGGTTATGTCCGCAAGGAACATTCCTACCATAAAGACCGCGCTGACTAACACGATCAACGTATATGATATTTTGAAATACGGTACGGTTGTGATCGATCAGGCTGCTGTAGCGGCAATCGAGGAGGTGTATGCATAATGGCTGATATTAAGTATTATGACGTAATCCTGAAACCGGTAATTACCGAGAAGAGCATGAATGCCATGAGCGAGAAGAAATATACATTCTACGTTCATCCGGACGCAACGAAGAGTCAGGTTAAGGAAGCCGTTGAGAAGATGTTTGAGGGCACGAAGGTAGAAAGTGTCAGCACCATGAACCTGGAGGGCAAGACCAAACGGAGAGGCATGGTATACGGCAAGACTTCCAAGAAGAAGAAAGCAATCGTAAAACTGACTGAGGACAGCGCAGAGATTAAGATCTACGAAGAGCTTTAATCCGGCGCAGGCGGAATGATCCGCAGTTATATGCAAAGAAAGCATGATAATAAACAGAAAAGGAGAATGAATCATGGGAATTAAAACTTATAACCCATATACACCTTCCAGAAGAAACATGACGGGCTTGGATTTCTCCGAGATCACCAAGTCTACGCCGGAGAAGTCTCTGGTTGTTTCCAAAAAGAAGAATGCCGGACGGAACGCCCAGGGCAAGATCACTGTCAGACACCGCGGCGGCGGCAACAGACAGAAATACAGAATCATTGATTTTAAGAGAAACAAGGATGGAATTCCTGCAACGGTAAAAGCAATCGAGTACGATCCGAACAGAACCGCGAATATCGCGCTGCTGTATTATGCAGACGGAGAGAAACGCTACATGATCGCGCCGGCCGGTATTCAGGTCGGACAGGTCGTTATGAGCGGTCCGCAGGCTGAGGTAAAGGTCGGCAATTGCCTGCCGTTAGAGAACATCCCGGTTGGTACCGAGATCCACAATATTGAACTGTATCCGGGAAGAGGCGGACAGCTTGTTCGTTCTGCCGGCAACAGCGCGCAGCTGATGGCAAAAGAAGGAAAATACGCGACGTTAAGACTGCCTTCGGGTGAAATGAGAATGGTTCCGATCATCTGCAGAGCAACAGTCGGTACAGTCGGCAACATTGAGCATGACCTTGTCAACATCGGTAAGGCAGGCCGGAAACGCCATATGGGCATCCGCCCGACCGTCCGCGGTTCCGTTATGAACCCGAACGACCATCCGCACGGCGGTGGTGAAGGCAAGACCGGTATCGGCCGTCCGGGCCCGTCTACCCCTTGGGGCAAGCCGGCACTGGGCTTAAAGACCAGAAAGAAGAACAAGGCATCTAATAAGCTGATCATCAGAAGACGCGATGGAAAGAACATGAAATAAGGAGGTTTACCTATGGGACGTTCATTAAAAAAAGGTCCATTTGCTGACGAAAGTCTGTTAAAGAAAGTAAATGCAATGAACGAGTCTGGAGACAAGAGTGTTATCAAGACCTGGTCTCGCCGTTCAACGATTTTCCCGCAGATGGTAGGACATACAATTGCAGTACATGACGGAAGAAAGCATGTGCCGGTTTATATTACAGAGGACATGGTTGGTCATAAGCTGGGTGAGTTTGTTGCTACCAGAACTTATAGAGGACATGGAAAAGACGAGAAGAAGTCCAGAGCTCGTTAGTTTACGGAATTGAAAGGAGGTTTCATCCATGGCAAAAGGACATAGATCCCAAATTAAGAGAGAGAGAAATGCAGTCAAGGATACCCGTCCGTCTGCTAAGATTTCTTACGCAAGAGTACCTGTACAGAAAGCATGTTATGTTTTGGATGCCATCCGGGGAAAGGATACCACGACCGCGTTGGGTATTCTGACGTATAATCCCCGTTATGCGTCTGCAGTTATAGAGAAGTTATTAAAATCAGCGATCGCGAACGCTGAAAACAATAATGGCATGAATCCTGAGAATCTGTACGTTGAAGAATGTTACGCGAATCAGGCGCCGACAATGAAGAGAATCAGACCAAGAGCACAGGGCAGAGCTTATCGCATCGAGAAGAGAATGAGCCATATCACGATTGTGCTGAATGAGAAGTAAGGAGGAGAAAGATGGGACAGAAAGTAAATCCTCACGGCTTAAGAGTCGGAGTTATCAAGGACTGGGACTCCAAATGGTATGCGGAAGCTGATTTCGCAGATAATCTGATCGAAGATCAGAAGATCAGAAAGTTCCTGAAGAAGAAGTTATACAGTGCCGGAATCTCCAGAATTGAGATTGAACGCGCATCTGACAGAGTAAAGGTGATCATTTATACCGCGAAGCCGGGCGTTGTAATCGGAAAGGGCGGCGCAGAGATCGAGAAGCTGAAGGCAGAGATCCAGAAGCTGTTGTCCGACAATAAGAAACTGATCGTAGATATCAAAGAAGTAAAGAAACCGGATAAGGATGCGCAGCTGGTTGCTGAGAATATCGCATTACAGCTGGAGAACCGTGTTTCCTTCAGACGTGCTATGAAGTCCTGCATGGGCAGAACCATGAAGGCAGGCGCGAAGGGAATCAAGGCTGCATGCTCCGGCCGTCTGGGCGGCGCTGATATGGCCCGTACCGAGTTCTACAGCGAGGGAACCATCCCTCTGCAGACGCTGCGTGCCGATATTGATTATGGATTTGCGGAAGCAGATACCACCTACGGCAAGATCGGCGTGAAGGTTTGGATCTATAAAGGCGAAGTACTTCCTGTAAAGGAGACCGTTAAGGAAGGGAGCGATAAATAATGTTAATGCCGAAGAGAGTAAAGCGCAGAAAACAGTTCCGTGGTTCCATGAAGGGAAAGGCACTGAGAGGAAATCAGATCACATATGGTGAATATGGTATTGTCGCATTAGAGCCGGCCTGGATCAAATCCAATCAGATCGAAGCAGCCCGTATCGCGATGACACGTTATATCAAGCGTGGCGGTAAAGTTTGGATCAAGATCTTCCCGGATAAGCCGGTTACTGCAAAGCCTGCAGAAACCCGTATGGGTTCCGGTAAGGGAGCATTGGAATATTGGGTAGCAGTGGTAAAGCCAGGTCGTGTAATGTTTGAGATTTCAGGCGTTGCCGAGGAAGTGGCCAGAGAAGCATTACGTCTTGCAACACACAAATTGCCTGTGAAGTGTAAAATTGTTTCTCGCGAAGAGTTAGAAGGCGGTGATAACAGTGAAAACGAATAAATATGTAAAAGACTTACAGACAAAGACAGCTGCAGAGTTAAACAATGAGTTAGTAGCTGCTAAGAAGGAATTATTCAATCTGAGATTCCAGAACGCAACAAACCAGTTAGATAACACAAGTCGGATTAAGGAAGTTCGCAAAAACATCGCAAGAATCCAGACAGTTATGACACAGAAAGCTGCTGAGTAATCCGGCAGGTCAATCTAAGAAAGGAGACAATTGTTGTGGATAGAAATTTAAGAAAAACACGTACAGGCAGAGTTGTCAGTGATAAGATGGATAAAACGATCGTAGTTGCTGTCGAAGATCATGTAAAGCACCCGCTGTATAAGAAGATCGTAAAGAGAACCTATAAGCTGAAAGCGCATGATGAGAATAACGAATGCGGGATCGGCGATACCGTCAGAGTCATGGAGACAAGACCTCTTTCCAAAGATAAGAGATGGAGGCTTGTTGAGATCATTGAGAAGGCAAGATAGTAGAAAGGAGTTATTATTATGATTCAGCAGGAAACAAGATTAAAGGTCGCTGATAATACCGGCGCAAAAGAATTGTTGTGTATCAGAGTAATGGGCGGTTCTACTAGAAGATATGCAAATATCGGTGATGTCATTGTTGCCAGCGTTAAAGATGCAACACCGGGCGGCGTTGTTAAGAAGGGTGACGTTGTAAAGGCAGTGGTTGTCCGTACCGTAAAAGGCGCTCGCCGCAAAGACGGTTCTTATATTAAGTTTGACGAGAACGCTGCAGTCATTATCAGAGATGACAAGAACCCCAGAGGAACCCGTATTTTTGGGCCGGTTGCAAGAGAGCTTCGTGAGAAGCAGTTCATGAAGATCGTTTCTTTAGCGCCGGAAGTATTATAAGGAGGTCCAAAGAATGGCAACCAGTAAGATTAAAAAGGGTGATCTGGTAAAGGTCATTACCGGTAAAGATAAAAATAAAGAAGGTAAAGTTCTTTCTGTGGATACCAAGAAAGGAAAGGTACTGGTAGAGGGCGTCAACATGGTGACAAAGCATACCAAGCCCAGTGCGTCCAACCAGGCCGGCGGTATTATAACACAGGAAGCGCCGTTGGATATTTCCAATGTGATGTATGTTCATAAAGGAACCGCTACAAGAATTGGATTTAAGATCGAAGACGGTAAAAAAGTACGGATTGCCAAATCCACCGGCGATGTAATCGACTAATTGAGAAAGGAGAACTGGCAAGGTGAGTACATTAAAAGAGTTATATGATACGGAAATTAAAGACGCAATGACCAAAAAGTTTGGTTATAAAAATGCTATGGAAATTCCGAAGCTGGATAAAGTTGTGATCAACATGGGTGTTGGCGAGGCGAAGGAGAACTCCAAACTGCTGGACGCAGCCGTAAAGGATCTGGAAACCATTACAGGACAGAAGGCTGTACTGACAAGAGCAAAGAATTCCGTTGCGAACTTCAAGATTCGGGAAGGCATGGCAATCGGATGCAAGGTTACACTGCGTGGCGAAAAGATGTACGAATTTGTGGAAAGACTGATCTGTCTGGCACTGCCGCGTGTGCGTGACTTCAGAGGCGTGAATCCCAACGCATTTGACGGCAGAGGCAATTACGCATTAGGTATTAAGGAACAGCTGATCTTCCCTGAGATCGAGTACGATAAGGTAGACAAAGTAAGAGGTATGGATATCATTTTTGTTACCACAGCGAAGACAGATGAAGAAGCCCGTGAATTATTGACATTGTTTAATATGCCATTTCAGAAATAGTTAGGAGGTTATCCCATGGCTAAAACCGCTATGAAAATTAAGCAGCAGCGCAAAGCAAAATTCTCTACACAGGAGTATAACCGCTGCAGAATCTGTGGCCGTCCACATGCTTATTTAAGAAAGTACGGAATCTGCAGAATCTGCTTCCGTGAATTAGCATACAAGGGTGAGATCCCTGGCGTTAAAAAAGCTAGTTGGTAGAATAGGAGGAAGTAAAGATGACAATGAGCGATCCAATTGCAGATATGCTGACAAGAATTCGGAATGCAAATACTGCAAAACATGATACAGTAGATGTTCCTTCATCCAAAATGAAATTAGCTATCGCTGATATTTTATACAATGAGGGTTACATTGCGAAGTATGAGATTGTAAAGGATGGTAACTTTGATACCATTCATATTACCCTGAAATATGGCCAGGATAAAAATGAGAAGATCATCACAGGCTTAAAGAGAATTTCCAAGCCGGGTCTGCGTGTGTATGCCGGCAAGGATGAACTGCCTAAGGTATTAGGCGGTCTGGGGATTGCGATTATCTCTACGAACCAGGGCGTTATTACGGATAAGGAAGCAAGAAAACGGAATGTCGGCGGAGAAGTACTGGCATTCGTCTGGTAAGATTTTAACTCATATTAGGAGGTGCGGGCATGTCTAGAATAGGAAGATTGCCTATCGCTGTACCGGCAGGTGTAACTGTCGATATCGCAGAAAATAATAAAGTTACGGTGAAAGGTCCGAAGGGCACACTGGAAAGAGTATTACCGGCTGAAATGACGATTAAGCTGGAAGACGGTCATGTGGTTGTAACAAGACCGAACGACTTAAAGAAAATGAAATCACTGCACGGTTTGACAAGAACCCTGATCAATAACATGGTGATCGGCGTAACGGAAGGCTACGAAAAGGTGCTGGAAGTAAACGGCGTCGGTTACAGAGCGCAGAAGCAGGGCAAGAAGCTGGTTCTTTCTCTGGGATATTCCCATCCGGTTGAGATGGAGGATCCGGAAGGTCTGGAAGCAGTTGTAGACGGTCAGAACAAGATCATTGTCAAGGGAATTGACAAGGAAAAGGTTGGACAGTATGCGGCTGAGATCCGGTCTAAGAGAGCGCCGGAGCCTTATAAGGGCAAGGGTATCAAGTATGCGGATGAAGTGATCAGACGTAAAGTTGGTAAGACTGGTAAGAAATAATTAAAGGAGTGAACAAGGATGATTAACAAGAAATCAAGAACAGAAGTACGTGTGAAGAAACACAAAAAAGTGCGGAATCATTTAAGTGGTACAACAGAAAGACCTCGTTTGGCAGTGTTCAGAAGTAATAATCATATGTACGCTCAGATTATTGACGATACAGTCGGACATACGTTAGTTGCGGCATCTACTTTGGAAAAAGAAGTACAGGCTGAGTTGGAGCATACGAATAACGTAGAAGCAGCTGCATACCTGGGTACCGTGATCGCAAAGAGAGCACTGGAAAAAGGGATTACAACCGTTGTTTTCGATAGAGGCGGATTCATTTATCAAGGCAAAGTACAGGCATTGGCGGATTCAGCTCGTGAAGCTGGATTGGAATTTTAAGCGAGGAGGAAGAACGCATGAAACGTGAAATTATTGATGCTAGTCAGCTGGAATTAGAAGAAAAAGTAGTGTCAATCAAACGTGTAACTAAGGTTGTAAAGGGTGGTCGTAACTTCCGTTTCTCAGCATTAGTTGTAGTTGGAGATAAGAACGGTCATGTTGGCGCGGGCCTGGGCAAGGCAGCCGAAATTCCGGAAGCGATCCGCAAGGGAAAAGAGGATGCCATGAAGAAGCTGGTTAAGGTGCCGATGGATGATAACTCCAGTATTCCTCATGATTTGATTGGTAAATTCGGAAGTGCTTCCGTATTATTAAAGAAGTCTCCGGACGGTACCGGTGTGATCGCCGGCGGCCCCGCACGTAGCGTGCTGGAGCTGGCAGGCGTGAGAAACATCCGTACAAAATCTTTGGGTTCCAACAATAAGCAGAATGTCGTACTGGCAACGCTGGAAGGGTTGGCGCAGTTAAAGACTCCGGAAGAGGTTGCAAGGCTTCGCGGCAAGTCAGTAGAAGAAATCTTAGGCTAACAGGAGGGTACTAACAATGGCAGAGAAATTAAAGATCACATTAGTAAAGTCCACAATCGGCGCTGTTCCTAAGAATAAAAAGACAGTAGAAGCATTGGGACTGAGAAAAGTCAATCATTCTGTAGAGATGCCGGATAACGCAGCTGTCAGAGGAATGATTCAGAAAGTTCGGCATTTAGTGAAAGTTGAAGAATTATAATCTTTGATCAAGGAGGTGCAACATGGATTTATCAAATTTAAAACCGGCTGAAGGTTCTAAGCATAGCAACAATTTCAGACGCGGCCGCGGCCACGGTTCAGGAAACGGTAAGACAGCGGGTAAGGGACATAAAGGTCAGAAGGCTCGGTCCGGCGCTCCGAGACCGGGATTTGAAGGCGGTCAGATGCCTTTATACAGACGTCTGCCGAAGCGTGGCTTTACATGCAGAAATTCCAAAGAGATCGTTGGAATCAATGTAAGCGCGCTGGAACGGTTTGATAATGATGCCGTTGTTTCCGTAGAGACATTATTGGAGAGCGGTATTGTAAAGAATCCCAGAGACGGCGTTAAGATTCTTGGAAACGGAACACTGACAAAGAAATTAACTGTAAAGGCAAACGCCTTCAGTGAAGGAGCAAAGACTAAGATTGAAGCGCTTGGCGGAACCTGCGAGGTGATCTAATGTTTAAAACACTGAGGAATGCATGGAAGGTAGACGCAATCCGAAAAGGACTTTTGTATACTTTCTTTATGATTATTGTTGTAAGAATTGGCTGTCAGCTGCCGGTGCCCAATACGGACCATAGCGTGATCGAGAGTGTGACCGGACAGTTCGCAAACGGTGCATTTGGTTTCTTTGATGCATTGACAGGCGGTTCTTTTAGTGAAATGTCAGTTTTCGCGCTGAATATCACACCGTATATTACAGCATCGATTATCATGCAGCTTCTGACGATTGCGATTCCCAAGCTGGATGAGCTGAACAAAGACGGTGAGGACGGCAGAAAGAAGATTCAGAAGATTACCCGGTTCATAACCGTAGGTCTGGCGCTGATTGAAGCGTTGGCCATGGCGATCGGTTTCGGCAACCGCGGGATCTTCGGAGATACATCCAGTATGTCTTCCGGCAGATATTTCTTTGTGATCACATTGGCGGTGATCACGATGATCGCAGGCGCGACTTTGATCATGTGGATCGGCGAGCAGATTACAGAGAAGGGCGTAGGAAACGGTATTTCCATCGTATTGCTGGTAAACATTATTGCCAGAATCCCGACGGATATCGCGAACCTGTTTACCACATTTGTAATTGATGCGGATTCGATCGGAAGCAAGATCCTGGCATCCGTTATTATCATTGGCGTTATCGTATTTGTAGTTGCATTCGTTGTTGTGCTGCAGGATGCGATGCGGCGGATTCCGGTTCAGTATTCGAAAAAAATTCAGGGCAGAAAGACTTTGGGCGGCGCTACGACGCATATCCCGATGCGGGTTAATACGGCGGGCGTAATTCCTGTAATCTTCGCGCAGTCCCTGTTACAGTTCCCGGTTGTAATCGGTTCTTTCTTCGGACAGAACGGCGCTGAGTGGACCAAATATCTGTCTTCTCAGTACTGGTGTACACCGGGCAGCTGGCGCTATTCGGTCGGCCTGCTGGTTTATATCGTATTGGTTGTATTCTTTGCGTATTTCTATACTTCGATTACCTTTAATCCGATTGAGATCGCAAACAATATGAAGAAGCAGGGCGGCTTTATCCCGGGTATCAGGCCCGGAAAACCGACATCAACTTATCTGCAGAATGTATTAAACTACGTCATCTTTATTGGTGCGGTAGGTCTGCTGATCGTAGCAGTGATCCCCATTGCGCTGTCAGGTATTTTCAATGCCAGCGTATCGTTCGGCGGCACATCACTGATCATTATTGTTGGTGTTGTTCTGGAAACAATTAAAGGCCTGGAAGCTAAGATGGTAGTAAGAAACTATAAGGGATTCCTGACCGATTAGGATGGATACACACCTCGAGGACCGTTCGGTTCTCGGGGTAGTGTGGATTATAGGAGGTATAGTGTGAAAAATCACACCGATGTGCTGATTTTTCACACGGCTATTTGTGCCGGAGCGTCTCAAATAGCCATGATGG
>CANQOK010000002.1 GCA_947625465.1 uncultured Lachnospiraceae bacterium
TTCATAGAATTAGATATTCTGCGAAATGAATATTAGCCTTTTAGAATCTTTACTATATTGTATAGTATATATATGTGTAATAAACAAGCTGCCGCCTCATGAATTTTCATCGAAAGCGACAGCTTATTTTTCTTTTCAATTTGGATTTATTTTTCCCCGACAATTGCTTTCCGCAACAGATCCACAGGGATCATCGTTGCCGCCAGCAGGATCACCGCAGCCCAGCCGGCCGGTCCAAACGGCACGCAACTGAACATATGCCCGATTCCTTCAAACAGCGCCAGCGGGATCAGTCCGGCGTTGACGATCAGCGCCTGAACCAGAATGATTATAAAGAATACCTTTAAAAATCCGGGGTTCTGATCCAGCCCCTTAAAGATGCCAAACCGGTCGTCTCTGACATTGAATCCGTTAAACAGCGCGCTGACGATAAACAATACAAAATAACCGGTCAGGTGCTGTTCATCGGTCTCAAACAGATTCCGGAAAAACGGTACTTTCAGGTAAACAAAGCTGACTGCGGTCAGCCACAGCCCCATAATGACGATCTGCGACATCATTTTCCGGCTGACAATGCTCTCATCTCTGCGCCGCGGCTTCTCGGACATATATTTCTCCAGCGCCGGTTCGTTTCCGAGCATCATAGCGCCCAGACCGTCCATTACCAGATTGACAAACAGCAGATGCGTAACCTTCAGCGGTTCCTCCACGCCGAAAAACGGCGCGATCGCGCTGACAATAACGGCAGCCACGTTAATGACCAGCTGGAAGGTACAGAATTTCAAAATATTGTGATAAATGGTTCTGCCATACCAGATCGCATCCTTGATTGACTTAAAGTTATCATCCAGGATCACGATCTTGCCGGCTTCCTTGGCGGCCTCCGTACCGCTGCCCATCGCAAATCCCACATCAGCCCGTTTCAGTGCCGGAGAATCGTTGACGCCGTCGCCGGTCATACCTACGACCAGATTCAGTTCCTGACACAGACGCACCATACGGGATTTATCCGTCGGCAGCGCTCTGGCAATCACGCGCAGATCGGGAATGATTGCCTTCACTTCTTCATCGGACATCTCATTTAACTGTGCCGAGGAAATCGCTTTGTCTGTAGGATTTTTCAAAAGTCCCGCATCCTTCGCAATTGCGACTGCCGTCTCCAGTCTGTCGCCGGTGATCATAACGACCTGAATTCCCGCTTTCTGTACTTCCGCAATCGCGTCCTTTGCCTCTGCCCGTACATCATCCCGGATGGCTACCAGACCGATCACCACAATATCGTCATTGACCTGATTTTCTGTTAAATCCCGTTCGGAATAGCCAAACGCCAGCACACGCATTGCTTTTGACGCCAGCGCGTCGATCTTCGCGTTCAGTTTGTCATGATCCAGCGGCTTTACGGCGCCGTCCGCATCCAGATAGCTCTTTGCCAGCGTCACCAGCCGCTCCGGCGCCCCTTTATAAAAGGTTCTGCCGACCGCGTCAATTCTGGCCTGGCTGAATTTATTGCTGGAATTAAAGCCCTGCGACTTCGTCACCTGATACGAGTCCGGCGCCGCCAGCTTCAGATAGGTCTCTTCTCCCAAAAATTTCATCATGGCCTGATCGGTCGCATTGCCTCCGATCACCACATGCGAAGCGTCAAACATGGACTGGGTATTTTTCCCGATCGCCAGATCCAGCAGTCCCTTCACTTCACTGTGCCGGTTCAGTTCCTCCAATGGGATCACATTTCCGTCCGCCGTAAAAAATTCTACGACCTCCAGCATACCCTTGGTGATCGTTCCGGTCTTATCGCTGAACAGAATATTCAGAGAGCCCGCGGTCTCAATTCCTTCCGCTTTCCGCACCAGTACATTGTGATCCAGCATCTTGCTGGTATTCTGCATCAGTACAAGCGAGATCATAAGCGGCAGCCCTTCCGGCACCGCGCACACGATAATTACCACAGCCAGGGACACGGATTCCACAATCTTGGTAATAACCGCTCCCACGCCCAGATCAAAAAACGCGGCCGGGCCTCCGGTCTGAACAATAAAATAAATCAGATATAATACGGCGATCACGATCGCGCCGATATAGCCAAAAACGGAAATCTGCTTCGCCAGCTTTGCCAGCTTCACCTTCAGCGGAGAATCCGGCTCGTCTTCCTGCATTTCTTCCGCCATCTTCCCCATCATGGTCTTCAGCCCGACTTTCCGTACATCCAGTACGCCGTCGCCGTCAAAGATCACCGCGCCGCGAAACAGCGAGTGCTCGTCCACAAAGGTATCTCCGGTAATCTCGTCTGCCAGTGCAAATCCTTCTTCCGCCGCTGTTTTCTGGCATTCCTCCGCTTCGCCGTTCAGCGCGGAGTTATTGACCTTCAGAGAGCCCGAGATCAGGATACCGTCCGCCGGCACCTTGTTGCCGGACTGCAGCAGGACTTTATCGCCCACGACCACGTCGTCCACATCGATCACCGTGATCTCACCGTTCCGGTAAACTTTACACTGATCCTTTTTGGTACTGTCTTTCAGCTCCCGGTACTTCGTGTCGCTGGCAACACCGGTCTTCGCCGATACCAGTGCGACGATCAGGATCGCCACGATCGTACCCAGCGGCTCATAGATCTCCGCATATCCGAAGATCCACATGGCGATCATCAGAACCGCGATCACCAGCAGCACCCGGATCATGGGATCGTTAAACGTTTTCTTAACTTCCTGCCAGAATGTAGTCGGTTCCGAATCCGGAATCACATTGGACCCGTACTGCGCTCTGGAGTCTTCTACTTCCCTGTCACTCAATCCACTGTACTTCATTTTCCGCTCCTAAAAAATTTATTTTTACGCATTGCGTTATCCGCGCTCATACGCTATTTCAGTTTACCATATTTTTCTGAAAATATCCAGTGGTATCTGTGGGGGGTGGGGCAACCCTATTAAATTTTGAAAATCCTTCTCATATATCTTGACAATTTTCTTCTTTATGTTAAGATATAATTAACATCTCCCTCAGGCCTCTGCGGAAACGCATGCACACTTGAGGGCGTTTTGTTTATAAGGAGAACTGACTATGGCAGACAAAGGGTTCAAAACGGTGGAAGAACAACTGAATATCCTCCGCTCCCGCGGTCTCACCATCAACGATGAAGCACAGGCCAGGGATTTTTTGTTGCGCAACAATTATTACCGCATCAGCGGCTATTCCCTGACGCTCCGCAAAAATGACGTTTTCTCCAAATCTGCCACATTCCAGAACATCGCTGATATCTACAATTTTGACCATGAACTCAGGCATATTTTGCTTCAATACCTTGAAGTAATCGAAGTGCAGATGAAATCCATATACGCTTACGAATTCACAAAAGTCCATGGCCCCATCGGATACCTGAACGAGGCATTCTTTACCAGTAAAAGCAAACACCAAGAGATTATCAGTAAGGCAGATCAGCAAAAAAAACAGCGGCTTCCCCACGAAGCCTACCTGAAGCACTTTGTAAACGACCTGCAGCAGGACATTCCTTTGTGGGCATATGTCGATCTGCTGACCATATCCGATATCTCCTTTTTGTATTCCATTTCTGAGCAGCCCATAAAAGACTCCATTGCCCGTGCCTTTGGCCTGACCATGAATAAAGGAGCCACCATCCTCGGAAACTATATGCACAGCATGACAATCATCCGTAATCTATGCGCACATGGAAGCCGAATCTACAATCGGCTCTTTGAGCAGAAACCTTCCCTTAATAAAAGAGAAAAAGCGCTGCTTAGGAAAAACAGTAACGGAGAAGTCGACAATGCCCATTTCTATGGTTTCCTTCTTGTTATGAAGCGAATCCTACCAGCGGATAAATTTAGCGAGATGAAAGACTCCATCATTTCACTGACCAAAAAATATCCATTTGTACGGATGGATTACTACGGTTTCCGCAACGACTGGCAGCAAAAACTGTAATCTTATTTCTTTATCTGCATATACTATTCAGGACTTCTCCCACGAGCCAGTCTCCGGCGCAATACTGTGGGCGGTCTGGAGCCAGGAGATTTTCTCCTGGCTCTTTTTTAAGGCTGCCGCCACTCCTATTCGCCGCCACTCCTGCGCAGCAGACATACGGTTTCTACCCCCACTGTTTGTCCGAACATGTCACACCCGCACACCTTCTCCACCCGGTAGCCGTGCGCGCACATCCATTTCAGATCCCGCGCCAGCGTAGCGGAATCACAGCTTACATATACCATCCGGACGGGCGCCATCTGCACAATGGTACAAAGCAGGCTTTCTTCACAGCCCTTGCGCGGCGGATCCACCACGACCACATCCGGACGGGCGCCTGCCGACAACGGATTCTGCCGGTAAAATTCCGGCACCGCTTCCTCCGCTTTGCCCGCGATAAATTCCACATTTGCGATCCCGTTGAGCTTCGCGTTCCGCCGGGCGTCCGCTACCGCCTCCGGTACGACTTCCACGCCGAACACCTGTCTGGCTTTCTTTGCCAGAAACAGCGAGATCGTTCCGATGCCGCAGTACAGATCCCACACCGTTTCCGTACCGGTCAGCGCCGCGTATTCCAGCGCCTTCTCATACAGCCGCCTGGTCTGCACGGGATTCACCTGATAAAAAGACAGCGGCGAGATCTGAAACTTCACATCGCCGATCCTATCCGTAATAAATCCGTCTCCATATAGATTGATGATCTCTTTTCCGAGGATCACATTGGTCCGTTCCGTATTTACATTGAGACTGATGCTTGTCATGCCCGGAATCGCGCGCAGCTCCGAAACCAGCTTCTCTGCTGCGGGCAGTTTCCGTCCGTTCAGGATCAGGCACACCATAATCTCACCGGTCGTAAAGCCGACCCGGGTCAGAATATGGCGCACCAGTCCGGTATGCGTTTCTTCCTCGTAAGGCGTAATTCCATTCCGCTCCAGAAACTGCCGCACAGTTTTTACGATCTGCACATTGACGGGATGGTTGATATAACACTGCTCCGTCTCGATCACGCTGTGCGTCCTGCCCGCGTAAAAGCCGATGGCAATCCCGCCGTCTTTTTTCCTGCGCACGGGGAACTGCGCCTTGTTCCGATAAAAATAAGGCTCTTCCATGCCCAGGATCGGTTCCGCCTCATATCCGGTGATCCCGCCGATCCGCGCCAGATTATTCCGTATTTTCTCCTCTTTAAATTCCAGCTGCTTTTCATATGCCATTGCCTGCAGCTGACAGCCGCCGCACTGCCTTGCCGCCGGACACCGCGGCTTCACCCGAAACGGGGACGGCTCCAGGATCTCCGTCATCCGCCCATATCCATAGTTCTTCTTCGCCTTCACGACTATGCCCCGGATCCGGTCTCCGATCATAGTATCCTTTACAAACAAAGGGTAGCCATCGGCCTTGCCGATGCCTGCACCCTCTGTCGTAATATCCTCTATCAAAATTTCAAACGGCTCATTCTTCTGCATAAAATTTCTTTATCCTATCCAGGTCTTTTTAAAAGTACTTTCCAGCGCTTTCTGATATCCCAGCCATTCCCCGCTCTGTGCCGCCGGACTCTCCAGCAGTTCCGTCACCATCTGGAGTTTGGCGTCCGTGTTATCTGCGAAATGAAGCGCCAGCGCCTCCGCAAGGGCGGGTTTCTTCGGGGAACCATATTCCAGTTCTCCGTGATGCGCCAGAATACAATGTTTCAGTTCTGCTGCCAGCTTCTGCGGAAAATTGGGGATTTTCGCAATCACGGAACCAATCTTCTCCACGCCGATCACAATATGCCCCAGCAGCTGACCGTCATCCGTATAGTCGTTTACCGGAAACGGAGAAAGCTCCCACATTTTTCCGATATCGTGCAGCAGCGCCGCCGTCAGCAGCAGATCCCGATTTAAAACCGGGTACTGCGCGCAGTAAAACTCACACATTCTGGTCACCGCCAGCGTATGCTGCAGCAGACCGCCTACAAAGCTGTGATGCATGCTTTTCGCGGCGGAATGCTGCCGAAACATTTCCTCCACCCTGCCGCTTTCCAGAAAAATCCTGCTCAATAAAGTGTGGAGCGCTTTATTTTCCACCTTTCCCACATAGGCTTTCAGTTCGTCATACATTGCTCCGATCTCGTACGGGGAAACCGGCAGATAGTCTGCCGGATCATATTCATCTTCATATGCCCTTCGGATCCGTTTGATATTCAGCTGCAGGGTTCCGTTAAAATTCGTTACGTCGCCGTTTACTTCCACATAGTCCAGCACTTCAAAATCGTCAATGCCTATGGAGCCGGGCTCCCATACCTTTCCGTCGATGCTGCCTGTCTTATCCTGCAGCAGAACAGACCAGTATTCCTTTCCGTTTTTGGTAACCGCAGCGGTCTTATTCTTACACAGATAAATGTCGGATACCCGCTCGCCCTCTCTCAGCAGTTCAATATATTTCATTCTGATTCTCCATTCTTTTCCATATTCCGTTTCTGTCGGTCCTTTACGGTTTCCCTTCCAGGATCACACTGATCTCGTACTCCTTATATCCGTCGGATTCCGGCCGCTGTACCGTCAGCGTCATGGTATCTCCCTCGTCCAGCTTCTGCAGCGCCGTCATAATATCCCTCGGCGTATAAATATCCTGCCCGATCATGGCAACAATAATATCGCCGTTCCGGACTCCGGCCACATACGCAGGAGATTCCGTTTCCACATCCATCACATATACGCCGTGTTCGATATTCTCCTCGATACTCTCCCGAATCGCGTCTGTCATCTGCAGTCCGTAAATTCCCATATACGGCGGAGCGATCCCGTTGGACAGCCGCTCCACGGCGTCTGTCAGGTCCGTGATTCCCAGGAAGCTGATGATCTTCTGCTGTTCCGTGTCTGCCTGCCGGTTCGCGATCCCCACCAGTTTGCCGCTTCTGTCGATAAAAAATCCGTTCCGCTCTCCCGCCAGCGCGATATTGGTATAAAAAACATGGCGCTGACCGTCCATAACCGGAATGATCTCGCTGCCCGTGATCATTCCGTAATCAATGTACCTGCTTTCGCTGATCGGATTTCCGATGTAGATGATCTGATCCCCGTCCTGGATTCCCTGTAACCCGCTGATCTTGGCTTCGTCAATGGTAACCCGGGTTCCGTCGTCCAGCTGCGCTTCCGGTATCGTCAAAATCGCGGTGTCCGTTACCGTATCACCTTTTTTCACCCGCGCGGCCGCAGTCTTAGAGTTGCTGAATACCACGTCGATATAACCGGCCTTCTTCACGCTTGCATAATCGGTCAAAATCAGGATCGTATTGCTTTCCTTCACAATGGCGCCACTGGTGATCTGCAGCGGTTTACTGTCTACGCCTGTCGGTTTCTTTTCATAACAGCGCACCGTCACCAGACAGCGGTTCACGGTCTGTGCCAGCTCCTTTAACTGTCCGGCGCTCAGTTCCTTCCCGGCCGGATCCGTCTTCCCTCTGGTAGTCGTTTCCTGCTGCGCGGTCGTCTTGGGCACCAGTGTCAGATAGGTGGGTTCCGGCGTTTCTTTCTCCGTCAGATTCACCCGTCCCAGGGAAAACAGAATGACAAACAGGATTCCAAACAGCACAAAAATGCCGCCGGCCGCAGACAGGATGCCTTTGCCGATCCGCTTTGCCCGTTTTGCCCGCGACGGTTTTACGATCTGCTCGTTGACAAATTGTAAGTCCTTTTTTTCATCTTCCATAGACGATCCGCTCTCCGTAAAACTCCTTGATGTTTTTTCTATTATAAGTTAAAATGAGTTTATATGCAAGAATAGGAGCGCCAAATTGAACGAAAAAGTATTAAAAACCTTAGAATATGATAAAATCATCCGGCTTCTGTGCGAACACGCTTCTTCCGCGCCCGGCAGAGAGGCCTGCGCCGCTCTGCTTCCCGGTTCGGATCCGGAGCAGATCCGGATGGCGCAGAGAGAAACCTCCGACGCTCTGGCTCGAATCTGGAAACAGGGCAGTCTGTCCTTTGCGGGACTAAGCGACATCGGAGCCAGCCGAAAGCGCCTGCAGGTCGGCGCGTCCCTCGGAACCGGCGAACTGCTTGCCATCCGGGACCTGCTGGTCTGTACCCTGCGGGTAAAAAACTTTTCCCGCGGCAGCTATGCGGAGAAACCGGACGATTCCGATCCTGACGGCACGAACGAGCCGGAACTGCGGGAGGATTCCCTGTCCGGCTGCTTTTCCGTATTGGAACCGCTTTCCCCGTTATCCAAAGAGATTTCCCGCTGCATCCTGTCTCCGGATGAGATCGCGGACGATGCCAGTCCGGAGCTGAGACGGATCCGGCGCACGATCGCCAATACAAATCAGCAGATCCACAGCCAGCTTACTTCGCTGATCAGCAGCGCCTCCGCCAAAACCTATCTGCAGGACGCGCTGATCACCATGCGGAACGGACGCTACTGCATCCCGGTAAAACAGGAATACCGGACGCAGGTACCCGGTATGATCCACGATCAGTCCGCCACCGGCGCCACCCTGTTCGTAGAACCTATGGCGGTCGTAAAGCTGAACAATACCCTGAAGGAACTGGAACTGCAGGAAAAAGAAGCCATAGAAGCGGTTCTGGCGGATCTGAGCAGCCAGGCTGCCGGATTTGTCAATGAACTGGAAGCCAATCAGAAGGCCTTGACACATCTGGATTTTGTTTTTGCAAAAGCTTCTCTGTCAAAACAGCTGCACTGCAGTGAACCGATTTTAAATACAGAAAAGAAGATTCATTTAAAAGAGGCGCGGCACCCGCTTTTAAACGCAAAACAAGTGGTGCCCATCGATATTTTTCTGGGCGACGCCTTTGATCTGCTGATCGTTACCGGCCCCAACACGGGCGGGAAAACCGTCTCCCTAAAGACAGTGGGCCTGCTTACCCTGATGGGACAGGCGGGACTGCATATCCCGGCATTTGAGGGCTCCGAGCTCTCGGTTTTTGACGAAGTGTACGCAGATATCGGAGATGAACAGAGCATCGAGCAGAATCTCAGCACCTTTTCTTCCCACATGGGAAATGTAGTGCGGATCCTCGAAAAGGCCACGCCCGATTCCCTGGTGCTGTTCGACGAGCTGGGTTCCGGTACGGATCCGGTAGAAGGCGCCGCGCTTGCCATGTCGATTCTTACCTTCCTGCACAACATGCAGATCCGGACGATGGCGACTACCCATTACAGCGAGCTCAAACTGTTCGCCTTATCTACAGAAGGCGTGGAAAACGCCAGCTGTGAATTTGACGTAGAAACCCTGCGTCCTACCTACCGCCTGCTGATCGGTATTCCGGGCAAAAGCAACGCGTTTGCCATTTCGGGCAAGCTGGGACTGCCGGAGCACATCATTGCCGACGCCAGGAACCGAATCACGGAAAACAATATTGCGTTTGAAGACATTCTGGCCGATCTGGAAAAACACAAACGGGAAGCCGAAGCCGAACGGATCGAGTTGGAACAGCTGCGCAGGGATTCCGCCGAACTGCGCCTTACATTGGAAAACCAGCAGAAACGGCTGGAAGAACGGAAGGACCGGATTCTTGCGGAAGCCAGAGAGGAAGCCGCCCTGCTCTTACAGGACGCCAAGGATTTTGCCGACCGCAGCATCCGAGAGATGAACCGGCTGTCTGCCGCAGGCGATATCCGCTCCATGGAGCAGAACCGCAGCAGCATCCGGGAAAAGCTAGAGCGCAGCACGGAAAGTCAGATCAAACAGCGGCGGCAGGCGGCAAAGAAGCACGAGGCCAAAGATTTTAAAGTGGGCGACGCGGTTCATGTGCTCAGCATGGGGCTTGACGGAACCGTCAGCACGCTGCCGGACGGCAAGGGCAATCTGTATATACAGATGGGGATTCTGCGCTCCCAGGTCAATATCCGCGATCTGGAACTGATCGACGAACCGGTTGTCACCGCGCCAAATCTGCAGCGCACCAGCTCCGGCCGGATCAAAATGTCGAAATCCGCCTCGATTTCCTCGGAACTGAATCTGTTAGGAATGACGACCGACGAGGCTGTCTTTCAGTTGGATAAATATCTGGATGACGCTTATCTGTCCAACCTGACGCAGGTGCGCATCGTACACGGGAAAGGAACCGGCGCGCTGCGCAAGGCCGTCCATAACTACCTGCGGCGGCAGAAGCACGTGAAAGAATTTCATCTGGCCGAATACGGCGAAGGTGACGCAGGCGTAACGATCGTGAAATTTTAAGATTAAGAAATAAAGCACCGGAAACCGCACACAGAACGGAGAGATTTTATGGTAGTAAAACAGAAAATTCTGATTGTAGATGATGATGAAAATATTGCGGAGCTGATCTCCCTTTACCTGACAAAAGAATGTTTTCAAACCCGGATCGTAGGCGACGGGCAGGCCGCGCTGCAGGCATTCGCGGAATTCAAGCCGGATCTGATTCTGCTCGATCTGATGCTGCCCGGCATTGACGGCTATCAGGTGTGCCGGGAGCTGCGGAAAGATTCTGACGTTCCCATTATCATGCTGTCGGCCAAGGGCGAAATCTTTGACAAGGTACTGGGGCTGGAACTGGGCGCAGATGACTATATGATCAAGCCCTTTGATTCCAAGGAACTGGTCGCGCGGGTAAAAGCCGTGCTGCGGCGGACAAAGCCTGTCTCCGAACCGCAGGCCGCGAAGCCCGCAGTGGTCTCTTTCCCCGATCTGGAAGTCAATCTTTCCAATTACTCCGTCACCTATATGGGGAAACCTCTGGAAATGCCGCCCAAGGAACTGGAGCTTTTGTATTTTCTGTGCGCCTCTCCCAATCAGGTATTCACCAGAGAGCAGCTTTTGGAACATATCTGGGGCTATGACTATCTGGGCGATACCCGTACCGTAGATGTACACATCAAGCGTCTGCGTGAAAAGATCAGCGATCATCAGGACTGGGCGCTGTCTACCGTATGGGGCATCGGCTATAAATTTGAAACAAGGAACTCGATATGAAGCACACGGTTTATATCAAAATGATAATCGGATATATCCTGGTCGCGGTAATTGGCTTTTTTCTGGTTACCGCCGTAGTAACGCCGCTGATCCGCCGCTCGGTGGAAGAAACACAGGGCGATTATCTGTACGGCAGGGCTACGCTGATCTCCAAATATTATACCCAACGCGGCTTTACTTCTCTGGAAGACTATCGGAGCATTGCGGAGGAATTGACAGACGGCGCGGCCTTTAATGACGTTTCCCTTTGGATCGTAACGCGGAACGGCCAAATGTGCTTCGACACCTCCGGCATGCATACTGCAGGCATCTCTATTCCAAATTTTGATACGTCTTATTTTGGAAACGCGCATTACAAAACGGGGGATTTTAACGGGATCACCATGCCCGATACCCTGAGTACGATCGCGCCCGTCAACAGTCAGTTCAGTACCATTGGTTATGTACTGCTGCATATGGATCGGGCCGCTATAGAACGGGCCTGCCAGCCTTATTACACTGTGGCCTATAGCGCGTATCTCTGTCTGCTGGCCGTTTCTCTGCTGCTGCTTCTGGCTTTTACCGTCTTTGTCTATCTTCCGCTGAAGAAAATCCTTGCCGCCTGTAAAGCCTATACGGACGGCGATCCGGATTACGGCATGATCCCCGTACACTCCAATGACGAACTGGGGCAGCTGGCGGGATCGCTGAATTACATGACGACGCAGCTGCGGGATCTCGAAGATTACCAACAGAAATTTATCGCCAATATTTCCCACGATTTTCGTTCTCCGCTGACTTCCATCAAGGGATATCTGGAAGCGATCCTGGACGGCACCATACCGCCTGAACTGTACAGTAAATATTTAAATGTGGTCTTAAACGAAACGGAGCGGCTGAACAAATTGACGGACGACCTTCTGACCGCCAACGCGTGGGATACCGGCGGCAGAAAGCTGATCATAACGGAATTTGATATTGTAGAGACGATCCGGAATACCCTCGCCACCTTTGAGGGTACCTGTATCAAAAAGAAGATAACCGTAGATCTGCTGTTGGAAAATAAAACGGAGCCGGTTCTGGCCGATCTGGAAAAGATTCAGCGGGTTCTTTACAATCTGATCGATAACGCCATTAAATTCAGCAACGCCAATTCTTCTGTTCAGATTTCCGTAACAGATAAAAATGAAAAAGTATTTGTTTCCGTGAAGGATCACGGAATCGGAATCCCGCGGGAATCGATCTATAAGATCTGGGACCGGTTTTATAAAACCGATATTTCCAGAGGAAAGGATAAGACCGGTTCAGGACTGGGATTATCCATCGCCAGAGAGATCATTCAGTCTCACAACGAAAAGATCGATGTGATCAGCACGGAGGGGATCGGCACCGAATTTATTTTTTCCTTACAAAAAGCAAGAAACTGACCGGATCATTTTCCGGTCAGTTTTGATATATCATTTCTCATTTTTCCAGTGCAGCCGATGCAGTTCTCCCTTGGTCTGCATGCCTGCGAAAGCGTTCTGCCGCAGCGCCTCATATAACACAATGGCAACCGAGTTCGACAGATTTAAGGAGCGGATTTCCGGATTCATGGGGATCCGCACACAGGTATCCTGATAGTCTACCAGGATCTCTTCGGGAATCCCGGCGCTTTCTTTTCCAAACATAAGATAGCAGTCCGGTTCATAATGGGCTTCGCTGTAGATTTTGGACGCTTTTGTCGTCGCCATATAGATCTTAGCGCCCGGATTTTTCTCCAGGAAATCCGCGAAGCTGTCATAGACCGCATAGTCTAAATGCTCCCAGTAATCCAGGCCGGCCCGTTTCAGCATCTTATCATTGATCCGAAAGCCCAGCGGCTCGATCAGGTGCAGCTTTACGCCTGCCGCCACACAGGTTCTCCCGATATTCCCCGTATTTGCCGGCATCTCCGGCTCGTGCAGCACTATATTCAGCATCAGTTTTCTCCCCGAACCTCTAAGCGATTGATAAAATTCCGGATCCGGTCCAAGGCCACCTTCAGATTCTCCAGCGAATACGCGTACGAGATCCGCAGGAATCCCTCTCCGCAGTCTCCGAACGCCGTTCCCGGAACAACCGCTACCTTTTCTTCCATCAAGAGCCTGGTCGCGAATTCATCCGAAGTCATTCCGAACTTCCGGATGCTGGGGAATATGTAAAACGCGCCATACGGCTCGAAACAATCCAGCCCCATTTCCCGGAACGCGTTGACCAGATAACGGCGGCGCTGATTGTAAGCGTTGCGCATCCGCTCGACATCTTCATCCCCATGCCGCAGCGCCTCCACAGCCGCATACTGACTGGTTGTCGGCGCGCACATGATCGCGAACTGGTGCAGCTTCAGCATCTGCTCAATGATCAGTTTCGGTCCGGCCGCGTAGCCGAGCCGCCAGCCGGTCATTGCAAAAGCCTTGGAAAAGCCGTTGATAACGACAGTCCGCTCCCGCATACCGGGCATGGACGCGATGGAAATATGCTTGCCTTTATATGTCAGCTCCGAATAAATCTCGTCAGAGATCACAAAGAGATCCTTTTCCACGCACACTCTTGCCACCGCTTCCAGATCGGCCTGCTCCATAATGGCGCCGGTCGGATTGTTGGGGAAGGGCAGGATCAGCACTTTGGTCCGGTCTGTTACCTTTTCCAGAATCTCCTCCGCTGTCAGACGGAACTCATTTTTTTCCTGCAGTTCGATCACCACCGGCTTGCCGCCTGCCATTCGGGTACACGGTTCATAAGATACATACGAAGGCTGAGGGATCAGCACTTCCTCTCCGGGATTCAGCATACACCGCAGTCCCATATCGATGGCTTCGCTGCCGCCGACCGTCACAAAGATCTGGCTGTTATAATCGTAAGAAACATCAATCTTTCGTTCCAGATATCTGGCGATCTCATACTTCAGTTCCTTTAAGCCCGCATTGGACGTATAAAAGGTTCTTCCCTGTTCCAGAGAAAAGATGCCTTCCTCCCGGATATGCCACGGCGTATCAAAATCCGGTTCGCCCACGCCCAGCGAAATCGCGTCCTGCATCTCACTGACAATATCAAAAAACTTACGGATCCCGGAAGGCTTGATCTGTACGATCTGTTCTGATAACGGATTTCTCATGGAGTCACCAACATCCTTTCATCCTCTTTTTTCGTCTGCCCGATGATCGTACCGTAGTCTTTATATTTCTTCAGTACAAAATGGGTAGAGGTACTTAACACCGCCTCCATCGGCGCCAGCTTATCCGCTACAAAGCCGGCGACCTCTTTCAGCGTCTTGCCTTCAATGATCACGGTCAGGTCAAACCCGCCGGACATCAGATAGACCGCCTTTACCTCGTTAAACCGATAGATCCGTTCCGCGATCTTGTCAAAGCCCAGACCGCGCTGCGGCGTTACTTTGACCTCGATCAGCGCGGTTACCCGTTCATGGCCGGTATTATCCCAGTTGATCAGGGTATGATAGCCGCAGATGATATGCTCTGTCTCCATCTCCGCGATGCAGTTGGCGACCTCGACCTCCGATACGCCAAGCATAACCGCGATCTCGCTGATATCCAGTTTGCTGTTATGTTCAATTAGATTTAGAATATACTCTCTCATTTTTTACTCCCTTTCGATGATTTTACTGATTTCATCCGCCTTCGGCGGTTCCAGAAAGCGCCGCTCTCCGTCCTTTATAATAACGCGGTCCGCGCCCGCTGTTGTTTTCCCAATGATCTCCGCACGAATGCCTGCTTCCGTAAGCGCTGCCTGCAGCCGTTCTCCTTCGGACGTTACAAACAGAGCCGCGCCGCCTCCGATGACGCTGTAGGGATTCAGGTCAAACTGTTCACACAGTTCAATGGTTTCCTGCCATACGGGAATCTTTTTCAGATCCGCTTCGATTCCCAGATCCGCACAGGCCCCCAGCTCCCACAGCGCTCCGAATACGCCGCCTTCGCTGACATCGTGCACAGCCGCGACAGCCATTTCCCCGGCGATCCCGCATTCCGGCAGGATAGACAGCCGGTCGATAAACGCCTCGCACTGCCGCAGAAAGGATGGAGAAAATCGCTCTGCCAATTCTTCCTTCCGCTCTCTGGCAAGAATAGCGGTGGCTTCGATTCCGATCCCTTTCGTCATCACAATATCCATACCGGGCTTAATCTTTCGCGGATCCCGGATCGCCTGCTCCAGCAGAGTCCCCACTGCCGTCATGGAAAGCACCGGCCTGTTTACAGCCGCCGTCGTCTCTGTATGACCACCCATGACTGTAAGTCCCATCTGGCCGGTGATCCTGCGAAACTCCCGCATCAGTTCTTTTAAATCAGATTCCTGATAATCCGGCGGCAGCAGCGCCGTAATAAAAATTCCCACGGGCGCGGCGCCCGCGGCCGCCAGATCATTGACAACCGCGTATACCGCGAATGCCGCCAGATCTGTCCGGACGCAGGTAATGGGATCGGTCGTTACCGCGGCACAATGTCCCTGCGGGACCTGTAAAATACCGCAGTCCAAACCGACGCCTGCTCCTATGGGAATCTGATCGTTCTTTTCCTGTTGTATTTCTTTTAATACGGACCGCTTCAAAACCGACTCCGATATTTTTCCGATTCTCATGCGCTCCTCCGAATTAAAATCTGTCTGGATTATTTCTTGGGACCTACCACGACCTCGGTATCGGTCGCAATGTAGGTACTGGTATTGACCTCTTCTTTGGAAATCTGCTTTCCGTCCTGATAAACGTATTTCCACAGCTTCGCCACATACCCGGTATATCCCACGGTCGTAGTCCGCTTATAGCCCGCCGGTTTGGATTTATCCAGGATCTCCCGATATCCCGGAGGCGTCTTGCTGATCGTCTGGCTCTTATACTCCACCGTTCTGCCGGGATCTCTGGTATCATGCCCGTACAGATTAAACGTAACGACTCCGGTATTGAGATTGGCATAAGCTTCTATATAAAGCGGTGCATCCGTATTATTGGTAAACACCAGATCCTTATATCCTTCTGAAATCGCCGCATCCGCCGCCAGCGGCACATAACCGACCGTCATCGAATGGTTGTAGCGCACGTCGATCTGCAGCTCCGCCAGCAGCAGCGCGTTATACAGGGTAGTGGAAACCTGACAGATCCCGCCGCCGATTCCGGTAGACACTCTGCCGCCTTCAAAGGTTCCCGCCTCATAAAAGCCGTTCGCCACCGTAAACGGCATGATCGCGTCCAATACGCTCAGTTGTTCGTCCGGTGCCAGTGTGATCCCATTTAAAAGCCTGCAGCCATTCTGAATATTCATATTCCGGTTATAATTGGCTTTTCCGGTTCCAAAATAGGTTGAGTAAGTTCCCATCGGCTTCTCACCGATCTTTTTGCAGTCCTCCGGCGTAACCTTGGGCTTATCCGTAACGCAGACGGCGTCTACCGCAAATTCCTTTCCGTCCCAGCCGTTCAGTTCCTCTTTTACCAAAGCGGAAGTCGCATCCCGGTCCACCAGATAACCGTCCCGTCCTTCTGTGATCTTAAATCCGGACTCTTCCTTCTTTACCGTCGCGTTTTTCGCCGGATTATCATAAGGCGCGCAGACTGCGTCTACTTCCTTTTTCAGCTTCTTCTCATCCAGCGCGGTCTCGATCGAAAACTTTTTTTTCGCTTCCTGAATCTCTACCCGTTCCTTATAACGGCTGATGACATTCCCCTGCTTGGCTACCTGCATCGCCTCATCCACGACGTCTTCATTGGACCAGGCGTAGCCCAGCTTGGCGACTGTCGTATACGCAGACTGTCCTTTCACATCCAGCGTAACCGTCTTGCCGGTGTAATCCTTCATATATGCCTTAACCGCGGCGGCCGCTTCCTCTTTTGTCATGCCGCCGACATCTACCGTACCGATCAAAACGCCGGGTACAATCCGGTTAATCCCTATCTGATACTGCTTTTTTTCGTCTGTTTTTGTTTCCCCCGCCGTGCTCTCCGTCTGCTCTGCCCCTTTTTCCGTCTGTTCAGAAGCATAAGCGGTATGACTCGCTGAAATCAGTACTGCCGCAAGCAGCAATACGCCCCGCCATTTCATCTTCATCTGGATCCTCCCTGTTCTTATACAAACGCCGGCAGCAAAATGGTAACGACCATCGCCACCACAACAATCACAATGATTATCGCAGAAATCCGTCTTCTTGTTTTCTGATTGTTAAAATTGATCATACTTTCACCTTCGTTTCCGGATAATATCGTAACTTGTAGTATAACACAGGATTGAAGTCGGGGCAATACAAAATATATTAAAAAAATGTTACTAAAATACTGTCCGTGTACTGTTTTCCCTGTTTTATACCGTTTTGCGGTATGCCGCGCAGTAAGGATTCAGGAAACATTCTTCACATTTGGGACTGCGGGCGGTACAGATCGTACGGCCCAGCGTAATGATCTGAATATTATACAGGATCCAATGATCCTTCGGGAGGACTTCCATCAGTTCAAATTCCACCTTAACCGGATCGTCTTCCTTTGTAAATCCCAGTTTTTTGGAGATCCGCTTCACATGGGTATCCACGACAATGCTCGGATCATTGTAGATGTTGCCGCGGATCACATTGGCGGTTTTGCGCCCTACTCCGGCCAGAGAAGTCAGTTCCTCCAGACTGCTCGGCACTTCTCCGCCGAATTTATGTACCAGATCATTGGCACAGGAAATGATATTCTTCGCCTTAGCGTGATAGAAGCCGGTCGAGTGGATATCCTGCTCCAGTTCCTTCAGATCCGCATTGGCAAATTTCTCCAGCGTATCATATTTTTTAAAAAGCGTCTCCGTCACGATATTCACTCTCGCGTCCGTACACTGCGCGCTTAAAATAACGGCGATCAGCAGCTGCCACGCATTTTCATGATTGAGGTAACAGCGGTAATCCGTACCGTACTGCGCGTCCAGCGCCGCCAGAATTTCCGTTACATATTTGGGTTTTTCTGTCTTTGTCATAGTTCCTCCATTCCAAAGCCCCGATACAGCTTTGTCCGTGCTTCCTGATTCAGCGGACTGCGGTTTTGATAATCAAACAGCATCCGCATGGGTTCTTTTGTAATCCTGCCTTCTTCGATAAATGCAGGCAAGTCATAAGAAAAATATTCCAGATGTGTCATTTTGATCAGTTGTTTATCGTTATACGCCTTATAATCCGGAAGCGCCTCCCTTGTCTGCGCTTCCTGCCGGTAAAAGGCGTAAGTTGCTTGTTTATACGGGCTCAGATCCGCCGCGAATTCCGGTCTTGTCTTGCTATTTTCCCGTAAATAGACGTCCAGAGTCAGCAGTTCCCGGTAGATCGCTGCGCGTTCCTCCTCCATCCCTTTTCCGATTTGTTTAATGAAGGCCAGAAGCAGCAGATATCGGGTCAGCCGGCTGTGTTTTTCCCCATTTGGCTTTGCCGCTTCATAAAAGTTCCCAAGCGCTTCATAACAATCATAAGGGGTTTCAAATTCCCGTATCAGGCACTTCATAGTATTTCTGAACTGCCCGCTGTTATAATAAATCTCCAGTACTGCTTCCACCCGTTTCAGCACACAGAGGTCATCATAGGACATCCATTTGGTATACAGTACCTCATAGGGCGGTTCCTCCCGGCACACCAGGCCGTACCGTTCCTTCTGTTCTTCCATATAAGAGCCGGACAATATCTTTAAAAATCCAAGCTGCAGCTGATCCGGCTCCATCGCGTACACTTCGTTAAAGGACTGTCTGAACTGCCGCAGATCTTCATAGGGCAGCCCGGCGATCAGGTCCAAATGCTGATGCACGTTCCGCCCTGCGTGAATCTCGGATACGACAGTTTTGATTTTTCCCAGATCCGTAATCCGCCGGATCTCCGCTATGGTCGGCGGGTTGGTCGACTGTACGCCGATCTCCAGCTGGATCAGTCCCGGGCGCATCCTGCGTATCACGGCAATCTGTTCCTCTGTGATCAGATCCGCCGCAATCTCAAAATGGAAATTGGTGACGCCGTTGTCATGTTCCAGCAGATACCGCCAGAGCTCCAGCGCCCTGTTTTTGTCACAGTTAAAGGTGCGGTCGACCAGTTTCACCTGCGGCACCCTGTGATCCAGGAAAAACTGCAGCTCCCGCTTTACCAGTTCAAGGCTCCGGAACCGCATCCGCTTTTCCACGGAAGAAAGACAATAGCTGCAGGAAAACGGACAGCCGCGGCTGCTTTCATAATAGACGATCCGGTTTTCAAACTGCTCCATATCCTGATAGATGAACGGGAGCTGATCCATATTCAGTTCCGCCTCCGGCGGCGTTTCCAATATATCGGTTCCGTTCCGATATACGATTCCTCTGACAGTGCGCAGATCGGCCCGATCCCATTCCTGTCGTTCCGATTCGCTGTATGCGCGAACCAGATTCGCAAAGATCTGCTCCCCTTCTCCCATCATTACGCCGGTAATCTGCGGAAATTCAGCGAGCAGTTCTTTCGCGCGGTAGGAGACCTCCGGCCCGCCCACCCAGACCGGCACGTTCGGTTTCAGCTTATGAAATTCCCGGATCAGGCGCGTCACCGTTTCAATATTCCAGATATAGCACGAAAACGCGATCAGATCCGGCTGTTTCTCATACAGCTGTCTTAAAATATCGTCCGCATACTGGTTGATCGTATATTCCGCAATCTCAATCTTTCCGGCAAAAGGCTGCCGGCCGACGCCGGGTTTTGGGATACCGGCCGCTTTTTCGGCATACGCCTTCAGAGAATACACCGCCAGGTTGGAATGAATATATTTGGCATTGACCGCCACCAGTAAAATCTTCATCGCTTTAATTCCATTTCACATGAATCTTAACCACTTCACAATCTGTTCCGACCCGCATATACGGTCCCCACAGACCGGCGCCGGACGTTACAATCGAATGCATCCTGCCGTCCCGGTAATAGCCATATGCGTTGTCATTGAGCAGCCCTACCAGCAGATTGCCCGGAAAGAGCTGTCCGTTGTGGGTATGCCCTGACATCACCAGATCCGCGCCGCTGTCCGACAGTGATTTCAGATCGGATGGCTGATGATCCATAACCAGCACCGGCAGGTTCCTGTTCAGGTCAGTCAGAAGCAGATTCGCCGATTTTCTTGTATTGTCGCTGCTCCCTAACGGACGGGCGTCCCGTCTGCCCACCAGATAGAACTGGTAATTGATCATAACCGCTTCATCCTGCAGCAGCTTCACGCCCGCCTGCTCCAGGAATTCCTCCATCCGGTTGTCGGTCTGCACGGATTCTGCGTCCCGATTCATCGCGCGGGCTACATCATGATTGCCGAAGCAGGCGTATACCCCGTATGTACTCTTTAATTCATGAAACATGGAGATCAGCTTCTCCGGTTCCTCTACCGCGTCGTAACCGCTGTCAAAAATATCGCCCGCAATACAGATAAGATCCGCGTTCATGCCATTGACCGTATCGACCACCGCGCGAAACTGTTCGGCTCCGATATTACATCCGAAATGCAGATCGGAGATCAGGGCAACCGTAATCCCGTCAGAGCTTTCCACCGTTTTATCAATGGCGACCTCATACTCCTTCGTCTGAAGCTGTCTGGCATGATAACAGCCGTATCCGACGATTCCCGACACCGTAAGCAACACCAGAGCGCCGCTTACGATCTGAACCACCCGGTTCTGTACCCACCGTTTTTTCAGCAGATTCGTCACACGCCCCAAGCCGCGCAGCAGATCAAACGCAAGCAATACCAAAACCAGATATATGACAAATCCCATCACATAATAGCCGGCTTTCGACAGAACCGTCTGTACCTTTCCTTTCGGAAGGATCAGCCCGACCAGCGGCATAGCTGCTGCCGCCATGTATAAAATGTAGTAGATTATTTTAATCCAGATCCGGCCAAACCCGCGCCAGATCGCCTTCAGCCAGCTTAACGCCCGGTGCGCCGGATAGACATTTATCAGTATGTATACACAGAAGATTATAAGAAATCCGATTATCATAAGCCCCTCCTTACCAAAAATAATCGCACCCTGCTTCCCGCTTCCACGGACAAGCAGGGTGCAACCCCAGTATAGCACAGAAATGAAATTGTGAAAAGGAAAGAACCTAAATTTTATATTTTATATTCCGCCTATTATCCTTTTATTGTTCATAAAACGCTTCCAATTTTTTAATAAATTCCAATCTCGCATCATCTTCATATCCCCGAAATACGACCCGCTCTATGTCTTTGTGCTGGAATAAAAACTGAGACTCTCTGCCCATACTTCCTTCCGGATATAATACTCCGATATAATCATACTCTTCACCGGTATCCAGATTACTCTGTTTTACACCAAAAATCATCAGCGGGCGATCTGCTTCGCGCAGATAGATCACACTCCCAATTGGAAGCAATTCATTCACTTTCATATTACTTGTCACCTCCTATAAAATATTATTTATATAAATGCCCACTTCGCAATTACATTCTTAAAATTGGAAACCGCTTTTCCCATTCCACTAAATGTATCTTTTACATAATTAACTACTCTTTCTCCCGTATCCAGTACAAAGTCAGATACCGTTTCCGTCAGACCCTTTTCTTCTCCACCAAAATATTTTGTAATCTGACGTGTCACAAAGTCTGCCGCCCATACTGTTCCCGTTGCTACCAGTGCTACTGCTACCGCCGGAGCTGTTGCCGGCAAAAGTGCAGTTGCCGCTGCAGTCGCCGCAATACCGATCCCCGCGTCAATCGCTGTCTCTGATATCGTTTCTTCCCAGAACCGTATATGATTCATATTTCCAAACTCTTCATAATTATCAATTCCGTTCATAATTCCTGAGAATATAACGCCTGCCCATTTTGTGCCGGTTTTAATCTTAGAACCGGTATTTTTTGCATTTTTCAGACTATATTCCCCAAATTCATTCTTAACGGTTCCGGTAAACCTTCCCCATCTCGTTGAAACTTGCGTCTTACTCAGATTCTTAACCGCACTGCCCTTTTTGAAGTCACCGAAAAGGAAACTGTTCCAATCTCGGTCTCCGGGATTTTTATTCCATTCTTTCGCAAACTTTCCAAGTGCAGATACTGTCGACTTTCCAATTCCCAATCCTGACTTTGCATTGATTCCATCTTTAGCCAAATCCAAGAATGCCGCAATTCCTTCTCCGGCAACGCCAAATGTTCCGATTTCTTCTGCTGCAAAATCAAAAAACTCTGTATACCAGGCTCTTCCTTCTGTTACTCCGCTGCCATCTTCTTTTTCATATCTGCCATTGTCTTGTGCATTGATAGGATTCCATTGATCGACGGTTTCACGCCCATTCGCAATTACCAGTTCCGTATTTTTATATGCTGCATTAATCTGATCCAAGCAACTTCTCAAAGACTGCAGTTTTAATCTTTCATTTTCCATAACATCCATCTGACATCTAAGCTGCTCACGGACTGTACTGGTAACACTACCCAAACTGATCCCCCGCCGGACCACTTCCACTCTGCCCTTTAAGACCTGCAGTTTTTGCGCCACTGCGGCCTCTTCAGATACAACAGATTCCGATTGTTTTAGGTTGATCTTAAAATCTCCCATTGAAATCACCTCCGTTTTACTGATATTTCCGCTTTTCAGCAAGTTCAACTGCCTGCAATTCCGCCTTTTTGATCCGTTCGGCAGAACGCCGAATTGCCTGTGCGACATATCTCAGATCTCTGGCTGTCTTTTCCATATTGCCTTTTAGCTCAGTTGCCTTCTTTAAATACTGACTGGCATTCTCGCCCCTCCATGCACTGGATAACCGGCTCAGGGAATCGTCAAATCTCTGATTTGCTATTTTTGTCAGATCAGCAGCAATGGATTCCAGTTCCTCTGCGTTGCCGACCGACTTATTATATTCAAATATAATCGTATTTCTATCCATTTTCCGCGTCCTCCTCTGTATTCCTATTGAAACCGAAATTCAAAATCTTCGTCACCCAGTCTGACACGGCTGCCATGGGTCAGCCGAATTTCCGTATTGGTGTCAATCATCATACCGTTTACATAGACATGATTGGTAGAATGCTGGTCAATAACAAAAAATTCTCCGTTTTTACATAGAATTTTTGCATGCACCCGACTGACTGCACTATTATCAAAAATACAGTAGTCTACTCTGGCCGGATCCTTTCCGATTATAAATTCCTGTTTATTGATCACAGCTTTTTCATTGTTTTTTATACGGATCAACACAGGATAAATCATGGGTTGATTGGAAATACCAAGAACTGTTGTTTCCCCATATCCTTCTTCAGCGTCAAAACCGGAGTCTGTTCTATTTTCCTGCAGTTGGGAATAAACCGGCGGCTCCGGTGCCTTCTGTGGTTCCAGTACTTTAGCAAATACCGGCGGCTTCGGCGGCTCCACATAAATCGACGGCTTGATCTGTATATACTGAACAGGTTCTTTTAAGATTTCATCTATTGTTTGGATCATCGTGTCGAAAGAAGCTTCCTTCGTCAATACCCTTGCCAGTGCACTCAAATATGTTTTCTTTTCCTCCTGCTTCCATCCGGTATTATCAAAAACTTCCTGCAGAAAATTAATAATGGTATTTGACGGTTCCAAGACTTCCGGGGCTCCCACCAGTTTAACTTCCTTTGTATTGCGATCCAAATAAATATATTCTCTTTTCAACACCACATCCGATTCACATAGAAAACTATCCTCCAAACTTTTTACTGCCTGGATTATTTCTTTTATCACAGGAAATATCTCATCCCGTCCCACATTCTTCTCAAATGTTTCTGCAAATGACACACAATCAGTAATGTCATACTCTCCCATTAACTGTTCTTCTTTTGTAAAATATACTTCCAGCATATGGTCTATCCGATTGTTTTCCAGCATCCCCATTGTCAGTTCATTCCGTATACCGTCCGCAGCGGCATGATATACAAGATATTTATAATTTTCCTCTTTTATAAATGATATCTTTTTTTCCATCGTTCTCATCGCCTTTCTATTATTTCAAAAGTTCCTCTGAAAAGCTCATGCTGCTGATCTGGTGTAGTACATCCTCCTTTTGGGCATTTTCCACATACCGGATTCCTCCAAGAACCTTCTCTTCAAATTCCTTTTCCACACCGGGCATTATCTTAAAACCATTAAAGATAATCTGCACTTTACCGTCCAACTCCGGATCTATTTCAGAAAACAATGTCAAAACTTTTTTCATTTTCTGATTGCCCATACGGCTTCCATCCAGTACAAAGCAAATATGGTCTGATACCTCCCATACTGTCTGCAGATAAGCTGTATTTTCCATCTGCAGATCAATTAAAAATACATCCGCCAATTCATTCCGGGACAACAGTTGTAAAAGCTGCCGTATCTGTTCTCCGGACATTTGATATAAGCCTGCAATGTCTTCAAAATTTCTTAATATCAACGCGCCGGAAGAATCGTGATGCATATTTGCCGCAATATCCAACAAAGAACCTCCTTTTACGGAAATATCCGCAAGCATTTGTCCAATAGATGCTTCATTCTGTTGTGTTTCGAAATATCCTGAAGTGTGAAAAGGCCTTAAATTTATGTATATAGGCTTCTTTCCATTCATTGCAAAATGTTTTGCAATTCCTGCTGCCACAGAGGAATTGCCCATGCCATTTCCCAAACTCATAAATGTAATTACATTTCCCTTTATTTTTTCCGAATCCCGGCAGGTATACATCTGCTCCCTTTTGTAATATGTAAGAATCCGGTCTTTCATCTGTTCCGGTTTCACATATTTAAAAATATGATTTCCCGCAGGCTCATCCCCTCCCCGGTTTTCCGTAAAATACATAACCATTTTCTCTTTCTGCTGTATGCCGTCCCTCATGCTTTCCGGTAAAATACAAACTGAAACGGAAGCATCCGCCAATACTGCCTCCACCTGTTTCTCATCAATCAAAACTAATTCCAATTCCTGTTTATATTTTTCCGACAATATACTGCATACCCGTTTCGCATAGTAAGTATCTGTATCATACACCGCAATCTTCATCTCTTTACTCCTTTATCTATATTGAATTTGTATTTTATATTGGCTGCTTCCAAGTTTAAGGATATCTCCTGATTTAATTGCTGTTTTCTGAAAAACCATGTTTCCGTTTAGCCAAGTATGATTTGCGGATCCCATATCCTGTATGTACAGCTGATTTCCGAATCGGCTGAGCATTGCATGTTTTTTAGAAATTTTAGAGCTGTCGGGGATTTCCAGATATGCGGTCGTATAGCCAATATTCTTTCTTCCGATCAAAAGCTCTCCTGTTACCTCTGCCTCATAAGCGGCTCCTGTTACAATATGAACAAGACAAATCCTAACCGCAGATACTCTCGCTGAATCCTTATAGGCTTTATGACCGGTCAAAATCGTTCCTCTCCGGTTATCCATAAATCCTCTCAAGCCTCTGTCTGCGTATTCCCCTCCGTCCAATTCTACGGATTTTCCTCCATGAACAATGATTTTTGACGGGTTGTACCGCTTTTTATTTCCATATTTCTGTCTGACAATTACTAAAACGATCAACAGTACAAAAATAATGATAACTCCAACTGCTATAATGATCTGTTCCATTTCATGCCTCCGGATCAGAGAATGATATCTGCCGGTAACCCCTCAGAAATGGTTTCTGCCTGATCCTCAGCCTTTTGATAGATACCTGACATTTTCTGCAGATCCCTGACATGCTCTTCCATTCTCTTAATCAGTTCTTCTGTTTCCGGTTTAAACTCTCCATACCAGTCCCGATATGTATCGTTTGCCTCTCCTTTCCAATAAGAAGAAGTCCGTTTCACGCTTTGTTCTAATGAAACAAATTTCTGCCTGATTCTTGAAATTTTTATACTGACAGAATTTGCTTTGGCAGCCATCTGTTCCGGTGAAACCTTTATTTCCGCTGCCCCGATTAAAAAATCATTTAACAGACTGCTATTCAATCCTTTGCTCATACTGCATCATCTCCCGACTCTAAACTTTAATTGTATGAATTAGCATTTCCACTTTATTTTCACACTTATCATATTCATTTTTTGCCAGTTCCATTTTACGGATATAAGCCTCAATCTGATTACACATTGTTAAGAAACCGTTCCTATCCGCATTAAACTGTGTCTGAAATGCCTGATTTGCAGGTCCATCCCACATAGCATCCAGTTCCTGTATCTCTGTATAAATATCTTCCGCGCTTTTTTTGATTATTTCCATATCTCCGCGCATATCAGATATGGTCCGGTTCAGCATCCCGGTATTAATTTCTATTTCATTAACTGTCATAATCTAACTTTCCCTCTTTCCTAATAAGAGCGGCGCCAACTATTCAATATGAATTCCATCCAGTATAGGGTTAAGATAACCAAACTGTCTGTATGCAAATGAATATCGTTTTACGATTTCCAAACTGCTTTCTCCATAATCAATGATCCGATTTTCTGATTTTTCACATAAAAAACAGATCTTTTCCAAAGCATCCGCTAATTTTTTCATAACCCATTGTTCCCGTAAAATCTGTTCTTTTATCAAATCTAACTGCCGAATTATCTCTATTCCATAGGTATCCGGATTCAGAGTGTCTCTTACCTCATCCAGTCTCATAAAATCCGTTCGTAATCTTCTAATCATTGCTTCCAGTTCTGCATTCTCAGCTCTTACTTTATTCAATTCTATCTTGGGCATCCTCATCACCTTCTACTCTTTTATTGCAGAACTGCCGGAGGAACCATCCGATTCCTCCGGACAACCGTAGTCTTAAATAATAACATCTGAACTCAATGTAGCGATGTCCTGTAAATTCTGATTCTCTGCACTTGTATATGCCTGCGCCATAGTCTCCAGATCATTTACATGTTCCTGAACCATCCGGATCATTTTCTGAATGTCGTCTTCCAGACTTTTGAATTTATTAATATATGCTGCAGCTGCTTCTCCTTCCCATGCCGAAGCCAGGGAAGTAACTCTGTTCATCATCTCAGATGTTAATTGTGCAATTCTCGTACCCTCTGCCTGAAATTCTTCTGCTGTTGAAACCAACTGTTCTGTTGTTACTAAAATATTACCCTGCATTGTTATAATCTCCTTTCTTTCCTTTAGTAATTTCTTTTTTCTGCAATGTCCTTATTCTGTGCCTCAGCCGTTTTGTATCTGTTGGCAATCTCTTCCAGTCTCTGCACATAAACCAAAATTGCATTGTAGAAGTTTGTCATCTGAACCTTATCATTGGTAAATGCACGATGGAACGCATCGTTTGCCTCACCGTCCCACATACCATTTAAAGTTCCTTCCAATGATTCCAGCTGTGATACTGATGCTCTGAACTGCTGGTTCAGATTCTCGAGCTCATTCGCTCCTGTCGTTAACTGTGCTGCTGTTACTCTGATTAATGACATAATCGTTTACCTCCGTTTTTTAATATTTTTTAGCATGTTATGCTTGTTTTTGTTTACATCTACACTGTATCACACTCTCAAAAATATAGTTTTATTTCTGACGAAATGTACTTTTTCCCGATGAAATGCACTTTTTTTATTTCTTTCTATAAAAGCAGCAGTTTATCCCCTGTTTTTACCCCCAGACTATGCAGATTTCTCTCCTCCGGCAGAATCCTTCTGCTTTCAAAGTGACACAATACCATGTCCTTTTCCTGTCCGACCAGGCTGCTTTGTTCCCTATGGCAAACCATTTCTGCAATCTCTTCCGTCAGCATTGAAACCGGGGCATAATCATCCAGCTGAAAATCGTACTCTTTATCCAGTGCAGGTACACTGATCTCTACCATAATCATAAGCCGCTCCATTCTTTCCGCGTTCCGCTTTGCGTCATCTTTGCATGATCATATCCGTCAGATCATGCTGTAAAGTCTGATAATGATAAGGGTAACGCTCCGTTGCCGTTTCCGTTACGTTCAGAATATAATAGTCTAAAAGATACTCCGTCACATATATTCCTCTTTTTCTTTCAAGGCCGTCTGTATATAATTCATAGGCCATACAAATCTCTTCCTGCGGCATTTGGCTGCCGCCCGGTTTCATCTCAGTCTGATCTTCGCAAAATACCGTCTGATCCTTTTCTTCCGTATTTTCCCTTATCATTTGCGCCTGCGGTAAAAAACCCGTCAGGCAGTCGGCAATAAAGTTTTCATAATCCATCTGAGAAAGAATCACAGATGCCTTTCGTATTCGGGAATATTCTGCCGTAACAACCGTATCAGAAGTCAGATAACAGATACAATCCGCCTGCGCTCCGTCCTGTATGGAAATTTTTAAATACGATCCTGCGCGGACCATACAATCCAATATGGTCCGAACATCTTCCCGAATCCGGAATTTATCTTTTTGAGGGATCAATACTCTGCGGTTGATTAAATCGGCAATGGTCCTATAGATCTGTTCCCGGCTGGTTTCCGTATCCTGCTTAAACATTCCATACAGACCCGAACAGGAAAGCCGGTTCAGCAGGATTTCCATTTCCGGATATGTAAGTATGCAAGTTTTATAAAGTTCTGTCCGCATAGCCGCCCCCTGTATCCTTTGATACCATAAATGCTTCTTTTACCGCAGCCTTGCAGCTCCTCGACAATGGTATACAGATATCATGCTCCATCACAACTGTGTTTTGCACAGATATAAGCTTAACGATCTTTTTACTGTTTATGACAAAACTTCGATGACACCTTACAAAGAAGCTCGGCAGTTCCTGCTCTAATCTGGAAATCGTATCATAGCAGATAATTTCAGTTTCGGCAGTTCCGACAATGATCTTTTTCTCCCTGGCTTCAAAATAATAAATGCTGCTGTAGGGTATCAGCTGTCTTCCTTCCCGGGTATCAATGACATAAACAGATTCCTTATCTTCGTCCGATTCAAACTTTTCCAGATAAGTTCTAAAGGCTTCTTCAAAAACTTGTTTCATCTGTACAGCGGTAAATTTCCGAAGCAGGAGAGAGCCTGCCAGAATTGCCGGTTTCATATAGATCATAGGCGAAATATCTGCGGTCGCCACAAGAATAATATAGGCATTCCGGTTCATTTTCCGAATTTTTTCAACTACATTAATCTCTGCCAAAACTGTCAGATCCACACACACAATATCGAATACCGGCTCTTTTTTCAGAAAACTATTCAATGCTTCGCTGTCATGAAATAAATAATACTTCCACTCTTCTTCACTTAACTTAGCCGCAAGATAATGCGCATACGCATCCATATCCCGCAGTTCCCGTTCCACTCCATTACAAATAATCAACGAAATCATAGTTATACTGTTTCCTTACTTATTTCCCATATAAGGGAATGACTATCTTTTCCGCAATATCTTCTTCCTCTCCCGGTACAATACCAATTCCTTTTTTCAGGCTTTTTGATGATTCCGTAAATGGAATATTGCTGAACGTAAAGATGCGCTGTGACGCCGTATTGCCGCCTAAATGTACTCCTTTTTTATATTCCGTAAACGTCCGGTAAGCCGGATATCCTGCCATTTTTCCATGTTCATCCGTATTGATCACCGCAAAAATATATACATTGTGTAATTCCCCTTTTGCAAAAATATTTTCTACAAAACCACTCATATTGCCTACGCCTTCGGGCGGCTTATATACACTCTGCAAAAATTTCGCGAAATCAGCAATCAGAATGAATATTGGCTGTTCCTGTTTCATTTGCTCAAAAATGCCGGCATTTTCCATCCCATCTGCAATATATTTTTGTTTTTGTTTATTCCGTTTCACAAATTCAGGCATTAGGTCCTTAAAATACCGGAACAGTTCCTCATCCGAAGCAATATATTCTGCCTGATGATCAGATGCTGCTTTCTTTAATTCACTGCTTTCTTTCTCAATAACTGCAATTCTGCCGTTTTTTCGATATGCTTCTTCCAGCAGGATCCGCAGCATATTGGTCTTCCCTGTCTTGGTTTTTCCGGAAATACAATAGCAATAGGTATCCGCCAGAGAAATTCCGTAAATGGATGCATCCCTTTGCCAATAGCCAATGGGGATCCAATCCGGCGTATCTTCCTGAATCTGTACCTCTTCGGCTTTCCGAAATTCTGACCATACCGGATTCTCCGGAATGTGCGGGATTTTTTTTGCTTTTTTCCCATTCCAGGACGCTTCCATTTTTTCGGAAATCTGATGCAAAATCTGATTTCTCTTATAATCGTCCTCTGCCTCAACAGACAATGCTGTCTGGAATTCCAGCAAAGTTCCGTTTACATTCGCAAGTCCTCTTCCTTTTACGTCAGTCTCCGGCAGTACCGAAATATGGGTCATATGTAAAATATCCATATATTTGAATTTATCACCCATTTCCAGGCAAACAACCGTTTTGATATTATCGGCAACTCGGTTTGGAATTTCTGACATTCCAAACCCACCTGCTGAGATTGCCAGAAAAATACCATATCCCACTCCTTCGCGGGCAATTCTAAATATCATATCGCTATAGATATTTTCTGTTTTCTCGGAAAAATTTGCAAAATTATCGATTACCAATAATATCATTGGAAACCGGATTCCATAAGCCTTTACATATTGCGCATAATTGCCTCCGCCCAGCAGCTTTTTCCGATCCTCGATCATATCCTGTAACATATGAAATAACTTGCCGATTCCATCCAGATCATTTTCATACAAGATTCCTCCTATATGCGGCATACTTTCAAATGGTTTCAGCATTCCGCTGCTGAAATCCAGTCCATAGATCCAAATATCATTCGGCGTATATTTCATTGTCAGGGAATAAACCATACTCTGCAAAAGCGTGCTTTTTCCGCTGACTACCGTACCGCATACTGCAAAATGGCCTCCCTCGGAAAAGCTGATCAGCAAAGGTTCCTGCGCCTGGTTTTCCGGATCATCATAGAGTCCAATCGGGATTTCCACATGCCAGCCGCCTTCCTTTTTCTTCCAATTCCTGCCATCAAACAGGCTTTCCCTTTCAGTCAGTGAATCCAGATATAATTGCCGCGGCAATACCGGCAGCCACAGCTGCGCGTGATTTTCATATCCGTTTTCTTCAGCCAGTTTTTTCAGATACGCTACAATCGCATCCAGCTGCGTTTTTTCTTTCATTTCAGGCAGTCTTACATTCTGCTTTGCGGCTGTTTGGATTATCTGCTCTGTCATTTCGTCAACAGTATTATTTTCCCCGATATGCTCTGCCAGCAGGCGGATCATATCCTTAACCTTTTTGATATTGGCATAGGTTCTTTCATACTCCATTCCCTGCTCATGCATTCCTGTGATCACATTATCTGCAAGCTGCTCCAGCTGTTCTTCTTCAATTCCCGCAAGCTTATAGATTTTACTGGAAAACATTTCTGCCATCACAATATCAAAAATGGCTTTATAATATTCCTTTCGCTCCTGCTCCCTTCGTTTGATCTTGGCTCGGCTTCCCACCAGCACCGCCTTTCCCGTACTGGTCAGTAATGCTGCCAATTCTGAAGAATTGCTCTCTGCATGTTCATCATAAACAGCCCCGCTCCAACCGGATTGAAACAGTTCATAGATTTCATCATTTCCAACCTGCATATAGCATCTGCCCGCCTGTGTAATAAAGGCAGCATCCGGTTTATGCAGCATATCATTGCTGTCCTGCTTATCCTGTACCCGCAGACACAAGCGAAACTTTGCATTGCTCCAGATATTATCATCCACGGTACCGCTCGGCTTTTGCGTCGCCAGGATCAAATGCACGCCCAGGCTTCTTCCTACCTGTGCCACACTAATCAATTCCCGCATAAAGTCCGGCTCTTCCCGTTTCAGTTCGGCGAACTCATCAATAATGATAAATAAGTGCGGTATCGGGGTTTTTGCTTCATTATTTTTATAAAGTCTGGTATAGAGATTAATATTGTTAACGCCGTATTCACTGAAGATCCGCTGCCGGCGCATATTTTCACTTTTAATAGAGATCATTGCACGCCGGATCTGGTTTCCTGACAGATTCGAAATCTGCCCTATCATATGAGGCAGGTCTGAAAACAGGTTTGCCATGCCTCCGCCTTTAAAATCAATCACAAAAAAGCCAATATCGTCCGGGCTGAAATTAATGGCAAGAGACAGCATATAGGTCTGCAGAGTTTCACTCTTACCGGAACCTGTTGTCCCTGCTATCAAGCCGTGCGGGCCATGATATTTTTCATGAATATCCAGATAACAGTCGCTGTCTCCCACGCCCTTGCCGATCAGCGCCTGCATCGTTTCATAGGTTCGGTTCTTTTTCCAGCGTTCCAGCACCTGCAGGTTTTCTATTCTGTTAACCCCATACATTTCCAGGAAATCCAGGCTGTTTGGAATATCCGCATTATTTTCCGTTTCCCGTACCTGTACTGTAGCCAGACGTTTTGACATTGCTGTTAATTCTGTAACACTCAGCTTGTCAAACATCACCTCCTGCTTCTGCCCCGTCGTATCCATCGTATTATAAAATCCTTGAAACACAGAATCATTCTGTATGATATTTTCGCATTCATTCGGCAGCTGCGCATATTCTTCCGCCATGATCAGCGTTGTAATCCCATACTCCGGTTTTGGTTCAAAGATATATTTTTTAATTAATTCACCTTCCAATACAGAGACATCCGAGAGGAACAGAATATAATAAGGCTTTGGCACATTCCCTTTGTTCTGCTTTTCCTCCTCATTTCTGCGGCGTATTACGTTTGCAACTTCATAAAAAATATCTTTTGCCTCTGTCCGATTTGTGGCCACATACCGGATTTTTTTATCTTCCGACCAAACATGAGGCAGCCATTTTGCAAACATCCACCGCTCTTTTTCCTGATTTGAAGTTTCATCATAAATAAATACCAGTTTTACATCGGTATAACAGGTATTGGCCGCAATCTGGGCCACCAGATTATACATTACCTGTATAGAACCGTCATTATGCCTGCCGCCTACGATACCAAATAACTGCCGGTTCATCAGATTAACTCCTACCGGCACATTTTTTAACATTTTATATTCATTCAGCAAAAAAGACGGTTTTTCATTTAAGGAATCCCGTATTACACTGAATTTTTCCTTCGGTATTTTAATTTTGACCTGAAACGGGATATCCCCCAGTCCTAACCGAAAAAACAGGAAATCCGAATGATTTCGATTCCGATTCCACAAATTCGTAGTATTTTCTCCATATCGGCTGCATTCCTGTGCAGAACAGTACATCGCATAAAGCGCATTTGTATTTTCCGCATACTGCTTCTTTAACAAATCTGCAATTTCAATCAAATAGCTTCCATACGCGTCAAATCTGAATCCTTCCTCTTCCAGCTCCGACTGTCTTGTATATTTTAAATTTAAAATCGCCCATATAACGCCAATTACCGCAGAACCTACTGCTGTAATAATACCGGTATACATATAAATACCTGTGCTGCCTCCGCTCATTTTCGTTCCGAAAACAGCAATCAGGCAGCCCAGCAGCATAGGAATTGCCATCGTAAAGGATGGGCCTATGGTAAACAGCAAAGGTTTTTTCCTGGAAATCTTAGGATTTGGCGGCGGCTCAATCTCAATTTCTTCTTGATGGATATTCGGAATAATTCTGGGAGAGCGGTTAAAATAGTCCGCAGCATCCTGTTTTTCCTCCTGCCGGATCTCTCTTTCCTCTTGTACTTCCTGCTTTTTATATTGTTTCAAATAATCGGTATTGACTTTCAGTTTTCCATAGTTAGCGCAGATCCCGATAATTCCATCCAAAAAAACAATATGCAGCCCAAAAATATTGATCACATCGCCAAACGACAGCCGAATCCGGTTTCTCACCCGAAGATAGTTGACAAAAATACCATTTTTACTATAGTCATCCAGATAATATCCATCTGCTGCCTTACGGATAACTCCATGACTGCCTGAAATCAGATCCTGAAACTCATACTGTATCATAGAAACAGTGTCAGCGCCGATCGTAATACAATCCAATGCCGCTATATCATATTTATCAAATACACGGAATGCGTCTTCCACATCAATGACAATTACCTGAAGCTTTGCACCTCCATCCGGTTCCAGCGATATAATATCTCCATCCTGCAGATATACCTGCTCCTCCTCATGATAGTTATACCGGATTCTATAGCCCTTGCTCTTATGAAGAATCCACTGATATTCAGATACTTCCAGCTTTAGCACTATGTTTTCCCGAATATGAAACTGATTATGGTCAAGTATAATTGTATAATCCTGATTGTTTGCTTTCGGCAGTACATATTCTCTAACCGTGTCCGGCTGATACAGCATTAATATCATAACTTTCCTCTTTCTACATAGGCTGATAAGTAAACAGAACAATTTTCATTCTTGTATCTTCAATGATAATTTTGTCATTACTCTTTAACGCAATACTTTCCCCGTTTACAAGCTCATATGTTTTTAGTCTCCGCTTTAACCGGGTTCCGTTAGTGGAATTCAAATCCTGCAGATAAGTCTGTCCATTATACAGAATGATACGGCAATGGTTTAATGATACTCTGGGATTGGGAATCCAGATGCTATTATTCTCACTGTCTCTTCCGATCGTAACGCCTTTTTCCAGATAAAATACATATTTGTCTTTTCCTTTGGCATTATATAACTTCAAATAAATCATCTGCATTGGCCCAAACCAGCTGTTTACCAAGCCATGATTTTGCAGAGAACTCATTAAATATGTTTCCTTTGCCATCTGGTTCGCAGTCTCAAAATATTTCTGTTGTTCCATCTGTTCCCGCTTAATCAGAATTACACTGCTGATAAAAACTATCAATCCTACAAGTGTAATTATCAGGTAGATCATGTTTTATCTCCATTTGTGATTAATAATCTGTTACAACACCGTTTTTAATTTTACATACGTCCCATCTGTTACCGGACAAATCAGTCGGTACTTCATATTCATACGGTGTACTTCTTCCCGGTACATATACTTTTACGGTTGCACCCGACATGTTCATATGTCCGGAACCGGTAAAATCAATCACATAAAATTCATAGCTGCCTGCAATATCCGTAATGGTTGTAGTTTCCGGTCCATAAGAATTCGTGTCATCGGTATCCAGATTTGCCGCATTACTGATCTCATTTTCAAAAAATACATGAATATTTTCTCCTCTGCTGTCCTGCCCTTCCAGGTGAGAATCCAGATCACTGGGAGATGCGCCCCATTCCAAAACAATACGGATCTCTCCTTCCTTCAGCTCCGGTGTAACGACAAACTGCGGCATACTGCTTTCTCCCCATTGGTCGATCTCAAATTCTATAAATTCATTCACAAAACCTTCGCTCTCAATTTCTGCCAGATATGTTCCCTCCTCTAAAGTAGTTTCATATCTGCCATTACTGTCAATTTCCACTTTTTCAAGAACCGGTCCGGTCTTATCTCCTTCTGCTCTGATATAAAGCGTACCGCCGGGAATTCCAGCTCCGGTCAATGCATTTAGAACAATTCCTTCAATTTCAAACTGCTGTCCCGCAATATTTTCTTCGTTACCGTATTTTGGCACGATTTTATTCCATGCGTCCGGGGCAATTACACCGTTTTCATCGCAGGCAACTGTAATCAGGCAGCGCTCTGCTTCAAATAGAATCACGTTCGAATTCACAGACCGGTCAAATTTTTTCGTTAAGCCCTGTAACCGCAGTGCCTCCAGATCCTCATACCGAATCTGACTTTCAAAACCGCTGAACAGAACGGAAATATTGGTAAACGAGATCTCACAGGGCATTTTATCGTTTTCCGGTTCCCCGGTATCCATGTTAATGACAGTATTATTTTCATCCGTATTGTAATAAAAGAACAAAACATCACTCAGATTCTTGTGCGTAACCTGCGCCTGTCCATTCATCGTACTGACTGCAGCCATCCCATATTTGCGTGAGTAATCCTCCAACCGGTATTTTGCAATCTGAGATAACAAGGTCGTGTTTAATTCCAGCCGTACGCCATCTGTTTTTCCGCTTTCCTGATTTTCCCCGTCTTTCTGAGAATCTTCATTTCCGAAATACTGTATGTACATATCCTGCAATCGCTGAGATCCGGTTTTTTCAATCCCGGCTTCCAGAATATTTTTTGCCTCATCCATTTGGCCCCGATAAATATAGATATCTGCCAGCATATAGTATGCTTCTTCATCCTGATCATTATAGCTGATTGCGTCCAGGTAAGAAGCGATTGCGTTATCCCAATCCTCTTCCGCTACAAATTTGTTTGCGGACATCATTTTTCTTTGAAACAGTTCCTCATTGGAATCCGTTCCGGTAGTCATAATAATGACCATAACGGCCAGGCCGCCAACTAAAACCGCCAGCACACATGACATTATCAAGATCAAGTTTTTTCTTTTGTCCATTTCTTTTCTCCTTTACTTAGCATTTTTAAAATTTTTTCTTCCACCTGTTCAATAATGCCACGACAAGAATAAATATAATCGTTGCTGCAGCAAGAATGACGATTCCTGCAATCATATAGTTCTGACCCAATTATTTTTCCTCCGGTTAAAAATACTTACGTCTCAGTTCTTCCAGTCTCTGTATATTATCGCTGCCTTTTGGTTCCCGCTGTTCTTCCGGTGTATTCTGATACATCATAAGCCCTTCATTTGTATATTTTGACGCGTTTACAGCATCCCCCATGTTTTCATAAGCAAAAGCCAGATTCATACTGATTCTGTAATCCCAGTTTTCCCGTTCCAGCTTTTTCAATAAATCTATGCTGTTTTCATATTCCTTCAGCGCCCTGTAGCAAATTGCAAGATTTAAGTTATCATTTAATGTCGCGTAGCTTTTCTCTGTAATTTTTATATAACATTGCTTTGCCATGACATAATATGCCGACTCATCCCGCTCCTTAATCCCCGGCTGGCTGCCTGTCTGCATATACGCATTCCCCAGCTTTCTTAAAACGCCGATACTGCTTTCTAATTCCTCGGCCTGTTCCAGATATGCAATCTGTTTCTCATAGTTTGAAACTGCCGCGGCAGAATCTCCTGCCAGTACAAGCAAATGAATGCGGCTTCTCTGATCCAATTCCGACTTCAAGATACTGTCAATTAATTCTAACGCTTCCGTGTACAACTGATTGTGTACCAGCAATTCACTCTGCACATAATTAATGTCCTTATCCGCAATTCCCGCATTCCGAATTACTTCCAGTTCCGCTTCCGCCTCCTGCATCCGGTCATCCCGTACCAGAGCAACAATATAATCTCTGTAATAAGTTCCATAAGCTGCTATGTCGGAAATCCCTTCAATCGCTTTCTGATAATACCAGACCGCATCCGCATAATCCTCTTCCGCAAAAAAGCTTTCACCCATTGCATGAAAAATCTGGATCTGCATATCCGCATTTTTTTCAAGCATCTCCATATATTGCCCGTTATTCAGGATTTCAAATCCTATATTCTGCATATTCAAATAATCTTCGCCCTGATAACAGGAGAAAAACCGCGCCTGCTTTTCTTCAAATTTCTCGGTAACCGTTAGAAAATATCCCTGTACGATCAGCCAAATTCCAAGTCCCATAACTCCCACATACAAGAATATGGTACTAAGCGTCCCCAGCAGATATTTTTTATACTCTCTGGTATGTTTTCGTATGGTCAGAACTGCCTGCAGCATTTGTTCCATATTTTCATACCGATCTTCTATCGAGAGCTGCATGGCTTTATCGATGATCATGGAAATTCCTTCCCCATAGGGAAGCGTCCAACAGGATAACGGCACCATCTGTTCATATGGATTTGCCGGCGCCGTCCCGGTTATCAGATGGTAAAAAACAGCCCCCAGGCTATACATATCACTTCGCCCGTCAAGCTGAATATATCGATATTCCTGATGATCCATAAACAAATAAGCCTTTGTATACTGTTCAGGCGACGCATACGGCAGCGTAATCCCGCTGATCTGCGAGCTGTCATCTCCGTCCAGAGACACATTAAAATCGATCAGACAGACATTATCCTTTTCTGTTATCATGATATTGGCAGGTTTTATATCACTGTGGATGATTGGCGGGGTCTGTCCATGCAGATAAACCAACACTTCGCATAACTGTCTCAGCCATTTCAAAAGACGCTCTTCTTCAATCTGACAGCCTGCTTTTATATAAGACTCCAGATCGTTCCCTTCTATATAGTCCATAACCGTATAAACCTGATTTCCGCGCTGGATAAAGTCATAGACCTGGGGAAGATATGTATGTTTCAGTTGTTTCAGGATATCCACTTCAGTCCGTACATTGATTCTCCCGACAAAATTATCCTTGATTTTTTTTACTACGACATACTTTTCCAAACGAAGATGATAAGCCAGATAAACACTTCCTGTCCCGCCGCTTCCGATCATCTGAATAATCTGATAAGTATTGTCAATGATTTCCCCATTACTAAGCATGTCCTGTATCGTACCTTTTTCCGTCTTTTCCTATTTTGAAATAGGGGTCTGATACATTGGTCAGCAAGGCTGCCCGATGCACGGCCCCTATTCATCAAGTTATCCGGTTTTTATCTATGAATTATACTGCCGGCACTTCTGCAACTCTCTTTCTTCTCTTTATCAGAATGAAGATAATGATGCCAATTACCAAAAGCACTCCAATAATTGTTCCGATCAACAGCGGTGTGTTGTTGATAAACTGAATAAATGGATTGGAAGATACCAGAATTCTTACTTCCTGTATCATTTCATTATTTGCAACATCCGTTACACGAACGCGAACTGTCTGGAATCCGTTATACTCGGTTGCCATAATAGTAACCCTGCCGGAATTTCCTCCAAGCTCAGCGATCTGTTCCTGGGTATAGGTTGTAACTTCACCAATTACCTCTCCGTCATCGTTTCGCCGTTCTATCACGATCGATTGGATTGCATTGACATCGGAGTAATCAATTCTGACTTCCGTATCCACATCATAGCTTTCGCCATCCTTTACACCGGATAAAATTACTTCCGGTTTTACATTATCGACTGTAAAGCTGATTGTCTTTCCGGTTACTGCGTCCTCATTGGAAATCAGTGTTGCATTGTCTCCAAATAAGCTGTCATCCGCATCATCCTTCGTCAGAACCTGAATCCGATAAGTACCGTTCTGTGCAAATACAGAGTTAAAGATTGTACATGCATATTCTTTCCAGCCATCGTCTCCGTCTGACTTCAGTTCCCACAGATAGTCCGTTCCCTCTGTCAGTACAATCTGTTCATTCAGACTGTTAAAGATTACAACCTGATGTCCGGTAATTTCATCACAGTTGGTAACAACAATAACCAGATTATCGTCCACCGACTGAATATACTGTCTGTTCACAAGATCTGCCAGATAAGAATTCTGTTCATAATCATAAGCTGATCCATTCCGGTTAACGGAAAATCTTACCGTCTCGCTGGTCTCTCTGCCTGCCCGGTCTGTAACGGCTACATGTATCACATAAATACCGTCATCCAGGTGATTCGAACTGTCCGCATCATCTGTAAATCTGATGTTATACCCGGCGATTTCATTTACCGTAGTTGGTGTGATCTCCGGCGTCCAGTTTACAACGGTTCCGGACAAGGTTGTCAGCCTCGTGCTGATCATACCGGATTCATTACCGGAGTTTACATCCGTGTACACAAACTCGAAATCAATATCTCCCTTATTTGCTACATTATTATTATTCGCATTGATATTATGCGTCAGCACCGGGTTGATATTATCTACCGTGAATTCCGGCGACGTATAATTTTCCGCTGCCCTTCCTGCCTGGTCCGTATAGGAAATTGTAAATGTATAATCTCCGTCTTCCGCAAATGTCAATACTGCAGTATGGATATCACCATTATTGGACCATACCGGGGTCATTTTCTGATTTCGGTACTGAATTATTCCATTTAACTCTCTGGTTGCCTGAATCATTACATCGGAATCCTTGAAATTATGCTCCGTAAGGGTTACCGTTACCACATTCGCCTGCTGCGTAATGCTTGCGGCCGCATCCGTTTTAATCGTCGGATTCGTGTTATCTACCGTGAATGCCTGCGTTGCTGCTCCGGTATAGGTAATACTTGTGCATTCGTTATCCGCAGCATCTTTCAATTTCATATCTACCGTATAATCTGCATCATCCGCAAACCGATAAGTTGTGGTGTAAGTTGTTCCATCGCCGTTTTCAATTCTTGCATTGTTTCTTTCCGTCCAGTTCAGCGCGGAACCGTTAATCTCACTTCTTACTTTGTCCTTAGTAATAATCAGGGTATACGCAGACGGGTCAAAATTCCGTTCTGTTACTGCAATCGTTGTCGTCCGTGCGCGATTAAAGAATGTTCCGTAACCTCCAACATCATTATTGTCGTAAGACACATTGATAACCGGCGCAGTTATATCTATCCGCAGAGGCAGAGTTACCGTATTCATGACATTTCCGGCACTGTCTACCGCATCTAATACAACCTCTACATGGTTACTGTTAAACTGATTTGCCGGTACCCGGATCGTTCCGTTATAGGTATGTGCCTCCCGCAGCATGGTCTGCGTTGCGCTCGTTTCGCTGGCGCCGTACCTTCTTAATACATCCCGCAGTACATTCGCCGTTACCGAATCGGATTCATAACCCGTGTCCTTATTTACAATCTTGTAGGTTACCGTTCTTAATCCCGACGTTACCTGATTTATAATGGGATCTTCCACATTAAAGGTTACGTTTACGCTGCCCTTATAAATACCATTGGTAATCGGTTCTGCCTGAATCGTCGCTCTCGGGCTGTCCAAATCTCCTAGCGGTTTTCTTCCATCCAATACCACGCCATTGGAATTGATATAAGTTACATTTCCGGCATAGTCCGTAATTCTCAGATAAACGATCAGGTTTTCATTGACATTGCTTCTCGGCGTCACTTCAAACAGAACATTCGTATATGTAGTCGTGTTAACATTATTCGCAAAGATTCTCCATCCGTTCGCCGCTCCGGCTTCATCGCTGTTCGCATAAATCTCACTGGTTCGCAGATATTCTATCGTCTGAATTCTGCTGGTCGTATTAACCTGATCTTTCGCTGTATCATCCAGCGTTATGGAAATGCTCTGTGTCTGGTTGGTAAATAAACCATATGTTATTCCTCCCAGGAAGCGGTTCCAAGTACCCAAATTACCGATCTTTATACTACCGGTAATTCTGGTTCTGTCTTTCTTTACGGTTACGGATTTCGTTACCGTATTGCCCGCTTTATCTGTCACCTCCACCGAAATGGTATAATCTCCTTCCGGCAGGTCCGAAGCAGCAACCGTAATGCTCTGTGCCTCTTCCGGAGTCATAACCTTGCTGTAATCTCCGGCAGACTTTGAATACTGCGGCAGCTCGGTCACATTTCCTGCGTAGGTCATGTAGGTCCTGATTTCGGACAGTCCTGCGAATGCGTCTGATGTCTGTACGCCGATCGTCAGATTCTGGTTCGTCCAGATATTGTCCTTCTCATACGTCAGAGCCAGATCTGCCCGGGTCTTATCCAGTACCATACCGTTGGAACGGATCCACCTGTAATTCCCGGCTTGATCCGTGATCTTTACATATACGATAAAGTTTTCTTCACTGGAAATTACAACTGAATCTCCTGCATTCTTACCGGTAACAACAACCAGCTCTTTCGATTCTTCCTGTTCCAGAGCTGCCCGTCTTTCTTCTGCTTCAGTTTCAGACAGATCATCGCTTGTCCTGAAGTATTCAATTTTTTCAATTCCACTGTTTTCCGCAGTCGTCAGATTATTATCGTCACTGCTTAGATCAACTGTAATTTGATTCTTTGCAAATAAGCCGAAGGTAACGTCATCATATCGATTTTCCCAGGTTGACGAATCAAAGCTGTATTTGTCATCTCTGCCTGTCGCAGCAACAATCTTTCCATTCGGAATTTTTTGGTCACGTTTAACGGTTACGTAATCTTCATAATAGTTGCCTGCTTTATCCATTATTCCAATACGGATCCGATAATTGCCTTCCGCTAATTCACTGGTCGGAATGCTTATGGTCTTAGCGTTGCGATCCCGTTCCATTTCCTCGCTTTCGCTTACATAACCGTGGTTTGTCAATTCAACCGGAGCCTTTTCACCTTCATCTTTATATACGTGATATTCTTTAATACCGGCTAAATCATCATTTACAACAAAGGTAATGGTTCCGTCTTTATAACTCCATACATTATCCAGATTTGTTCCGTCTTCTGTCAGATAAGATTTGGATACAACGGTTGGCCTTGTACCATCCACAACAATACCGTCAGAAGACAAATATGTTACATTTCCTGCCTTATCGGTTAGTCTTGCGTAAACAACGTACTCCTGGGTCGGATCAATCTCGAATGTTATGCTGATTGTTTCCGTTGAGCCTTTTACATATGTCTCTTCCCATTTTCCTTCTGTTGCTTCTGCAAATTTTGCAGCATCTTCCGGATTATATAATCCTGCCAGTTCTCTGGCCTCTTCCTCTGTGACTGTAAAGTAGGAAATCGTCATTTCCGTCTCACCTGAAGTTTCGTTGACTTCTCCATTTTGAGGAGCAGTTCTTAAATCTTCTGCGGAAATCTCTACCTTAGTGGCAAGATTATAAAATCTTCCATACCCAAACTTCAGATCAATACCGGATACCACATCACTCCATTCATTTTGGGCAATCTTAATCTTTCCGGTAACATTCGTAAAGTCTTTGCAGACAGTAACTGACTGTGTCGCTGCCACATTACCTGCCTTATCGGTTACAACAACATATACTGTATGTTTTCCTTCCGGTATATCTTCCGGAGCAATTTCAATTTCTTCTGTTTCTTCGGAAGTCATAACCTCTTTGAAGTCATCGGCATCCTGGCAGTATTTCTCCAACCGATTGGTTTCCTCATCCATATATACATTAATGGATGACAGCCCTGCGAATGCGTCCGTTGTTCGTATACCGATCGGCAGATTCTGATTCGTCCAGATATTGTCCTTCTCATAGGTCAGCGTCAAATCTGCCGGAGTCTTATCCAGTACCATGCCGTTGGAGCGGATCCATGTCACATTGCCTGCATTATCCGTAATCTTCATATATACAATGAAATGTTCCTCCGCGGTAATCGTCAGGGTTCCCTCTGCAGCACTTCCTTTTATAACTGTCAGTTGTCCGTCAGCAGCTTTCTCCAGTTCTTCCCTTCTTGCTTCTGCAGCTTCCTCGGTCAGCACATCTTCTGTCCTGAAATATTCGATCTGTTTGATTTCACTGTTCTCCGCAGCTTCCTCATCCTTGCTTGTAAATGCTACGGTTATCTCTTCTTTTGTGAACAGCTCGTACTGAGGATCTTCCTTATAACTGGTCCATACCTCGCTCTCGCCAAATATGCCATCCGTCTTTGCCTGCATGGTTCCGGTCGGATCTGTCTTATCCTTCTTTACGGTAACAGCAGTTCTGGCTACGTTTCCTGCCCAGTCTGTTACCTGCACCTCGACAATATAGTCTCCTTCGGGAAGTTCTTCTGCCGGGATATAGTAATCATCCAGATCCTCACTGTTATATTCCAGTTTTTCTTCCACATCATAAGTAATTGTCTTATGCTCTTTTCCATCAATAAAATATTTGATTTCTTTAATGCCGGAACGATCGTCGCCTGCTACATTGTGGATCGGAAGTTCCTCATTTGTCCAGTCATCCTTTGCATACTTAAGGTCTGCCGTCGGATAATTAGTATCCTTCTTTACATGAATCTCACTCGGATCACTCTTATTATCAGAATTATCTGTTGCTTTTACACGAATTATATAATCGCCGTCTTCCAATCCTTCTAACGGAATTGTAATCTTATACTGGCTTATAACCTCCTTAATGATCTCATTCTGGCTGCTTTGTACAGAATACTTACTTACGTCAAGCGGAACAGCGATTTCTTCATCGCCATCCTTTGTCACTTTTTCAACGGTATAATCCTTAATACCGGCTGGAGTATCTGTGATCGTAAATACAATATTTTCTTTATCTTCATTATTGGTCCAAGTATTATTATCCCTGTATTCAGTTGTAATTGTTGGTGCCGAACTGTCAACTACCAGTCCGTTAGAGGACAGATAGGTAACGTTGCCTGCCCCGTCCGTTAATCTTGCATAGATAATGAATGCTTCATCCGGATCTACTTTCAGACTGCCTTCAGAATAAATCCATTTTTCTTCCTCCAGCTTCTTTAACTCATCTGCTTCCGTAATCCGGTCCGTTGTCTTATAATAAGCAATCTTAACCTCACCTGATGTTTGATTGACGCCAGTTAGCGGACTATCATCACTGGTAATATCTACCTCTACCTGTTTCTGGTAGAATAGGCCAAACGTAATTGTCTTAAGCAAGTCTTCCCAGGCATTATTCTCATCAATCCTTATCTGTCCTGTTGGAGCCGTAATGTCCTTCTTGACTTCTACAGAATCCTTCCATTCGTTTCCTGCTTTATCCACTACCCTTACTAAAATAGTGTAATGCCCTTCCGGCAGTTCTTTCAGGGAAAAGGATTTATCATAGGGCTCTTTCGAGACTTCGTTTTTCTCATCTAAATAACTATCTAATAGCGTCTCTTCGCTTTCCCCGTCAAAAATTCTAACGACCTTAACTTCCTTTAACCCTACAGCTACAGCCTCTTCATTATCACCGGCAGTTTCATCTTTCGCAGTTATATGAATTGTGGCATCTTCGTCGTTTGTCCAATTTCCGGCTTTTCCATATTCTATCTCCAAGGCACCCTTAGTCGAATCTACAAACAAACTGCCAGAACGCAGCCAGGTAATATTTCCTGCTTCATCTGTAATTTTTGCATAAACAATATATTTTTCATCCTTATCAAGAATGATTTCGCTGCCCTCAGTATATGTTTCTAAACCTAATGATTCTGCTTTATTCTCAAGTTCCGCTTCCTCGATTTCTTCACTTGAAGTAAAATACTGAATCTTTACATTACCACTAATTCCCTCCGGATTACTTCCAACATCTTCGGCAGATATTTTTACTGTAAATTTTTGCGCAAATAGTATATCTGTATTCTTATCACTTGTTGACCAGGTTTTCTCACCTTCAAAGTTTCCGGTCGCATTCTCTGCTTTAGATACTGTAATCGTTCCTTCCGGCGGGGTCGTATCAAATAAGATGCCGTCTGAAGTACAATAAATTACATTACCGGCCCTATCTGTCACCTTATAGAATGCTGCATATTTGTTATCTTCCGTTCCGTCTTCTTTCCAATCCGGTTTAATTGCTTTTGTAATTGCAAGTGCACCTTCTTCAACATCCTTCAATGATGTCCAGTTACCCTCAGACGCACTTTCCAAGGCAGCAACAGTATTAATATCTTTTGCAATATCATTTGTTAAAATACTTTCTTCTACCGATAAGATACCGCTTGCTGCATATCCATCTTTTTTCGGATCTGAAAATGTAAGATTAAATGTCGGTACTTCATTTGTCACATTTGTATTAAACCCAAAGGGAGTAAATGTATTCAATACATTATCCTGTCCTTGATTCTCTTTACCATTAAATGATACCGTAATCTTTGCCTCAGGCTCAGTGACATCATAGGAGAATTTCTTCTGTTCTACACTAATATTACCCGCTTTATCTTTTGCCCATATGATTATCTGATACTGATTATTGGTTTCTAGCTCTCTTGTACTGTCCCAACTGTAAACGCCACTTGCTTCCTCCAACTTTGTAGCAGTATTCTCATATTCCGTTAGTGTATCCTCTGTAATTTCATCAGAAAGAATCTCTTCATTTTTCAACAATTTAATGTAAACATTCTGAACTCCACTTTCACTATCTGTTACCGTTACATTTTTTAATTCGACATCCTCATTTACCCAAGCACCATCTTTTACTTCAGAACCCGTCTCATTTAATAACAACTCATTTATATCCATTTCCGGGCTGACCGAATCTTTATAAATTATAAATGTTAATTCTTTTTTATTTCCGGCGTTATCTTCAATTATAATTGTATACTTATTTTCTTTATCTTTTATATTTTCCAGTTTTGCCGTATATTTGCCTTCCTCCTCTGAGCCAGCAAATGAAGTCCCTGTCTCTTGGCATTGAACAGATTTAATTTTACTCGTCTCATCGGAAGCTTCGATTTCTACTGTAACTTTTTCTACATCTTTCTTTACATAATACTTGGAGTCTATTTCATTTATTTTCCCATCTTCTGTAGAAACTGTAAAATTATCATTATCATAAGTCGGCGGATCTACATCAATTTGTACGGTTTTTGTTATCGCATCTGCAGTACGGTTACCCACAGCATCAACCGCCCATACATAGAATGTATAAGTTTTAGTTTCTTTTGTAGGAACAGAATACTTTCCATTTTCAGCCTCTTCTGCACTTTCGAATTTATCTTCAGTTGCTACATAATAAGTAACCGGCCCTGAGGCGTCCTCGGTGGTAAGCTCCATTTTAAGCTCTGCATTATTAACCCATACCTCCTGATCTGTTACATCATGATCAGTACCTTCTATTACTTTTACTGTAAATTCCGGCGCGGTATTATCAATTACAAATTGAACTGTTTTTGCATCTGCACTCTCATTTTCTGCATTATCCACTGCCCACACATGCAGATAGTAAGTACCGTCGGTTTTTTTGGTAGTATCGAGAGTCAAAACTGAGTATTGTTTCACTTCATCATATTCCAATGTTTCTAATGATGCTTCTGTAAATTTAGGTTCTGTTTCGTTCTGGTCAATTATATACCGGAATTCTTTTACCCCGCTCAACTTATCTTCAGCCTTTATCTGAAAGTACTTGGTCCCATTTAACGTTGTTCCGCTTACTGCCGTTTCACACTTCTCATCCGAATATAATGTAATTTCTCTATTTGTCGGTTTTGTAGTATCTACTTTAAATCCGGAAACCTCGCCGGTTCCTTCGTTTCCTGCAAGGTCACTAATCTTGATTGTAAGATCCGCACCCGTTTCTTCTGTCTCTGTAACCGTAACCTTACCAGTATATTCTTTATTATCATCTCCAGTTACAGTTCCGCCTGATACCTCCAGTGTTTCATCCCCAGACCCAGACTTTAAGCCGGAAACCTTCACATCTGCCTTTACATCCGATTTAAATCCAGATATCTTATCATTTGCCGTTATTGTTATTTCTCCATCTTTATGCCAGTCCTCCAGTCTTCCATCTACAGAAGTCGTAATAGTTGGTTTTTCTTTTTCAATTTTTACAGTTACAGTCTTTGTTGACGTATTCCCCAAGGTGTCTTTCGCTGTAATTGTCACCTCATAAACAACCCCTGTATTATCCTTACAGGTTAACGAAATAGAGTCGCCCTCTTTATTCAAAGATTTTGATTCTTCTGTTGTTTCAGTTTTTCCTTCTTCCGTAGTTTTAAGAACGTACGAAATATCCTGCACACCGCTCCCCTCATCTTCAGCACTTACCTGTAAACTGACATCTTTGTTTCCATATGTATCACTACTTTCAGGCGAAACTGTAATATCCGGTCCTTTTCCGTCTCTGGGCACTTCTATATTAATTGTGTATTCTTTTTCGTTGCCGATTCCATCTATCAGTTTAACTTTATACTCATATTGGTAAGTTTTTTCTTCATTCCCTGTATATTCAGGAATTGTAATACTTAATGTGCCTTCCTTTGCATTCAACTTACACGTATCATCATCTGACGTCAGAGCTCTCCCTTCTGGTTTAAGCCCGCCTGTTACAGTGCTTTCTTCTGACAGACCAGCATGATCATCTGAAATCTTAAGATTAAACTTCAATTCAGCTTTTGTAGCTTTTGTATCTTTTGAAGACTTGATCTTAATGGTTGTTTCATCATCTTCAACAGAAGCTTCAAACCCTTCCGGAATATTACCATCCTCAGTTTCAGTTTTGATTGTCGGAGCAGTCTCATCCTTTACAAGTTTAATTGTAATTTCATCAGAGCTTTCTACGTTTTCCTCCTCAAAAATTAAGTTATTTTCTCCATCTCCTTTAGGAGTAAAGTTTATTGAAATTGTTTCCTCATCTGCTAAATTGCCAGCCTTTTCTACCGACACACTCTCCAAGTCTTTATAATAATAGGTGCCCTCATCCAAAACGGCGCCTGTTACCTTATAATCAGTCGCTGTTACGTGCAGCTTAAGTTTCGGATACAATGTCTGGTTTAAATTAATCTTAGTGTTTGCCTCAAACGTTGTAGCCTTTCTTTCATCCGTATACCAACCCAAAATTTCATAAATCGGCTTCTTTAAGCTTGCGTCTATACTCCAGGTAGTTCCGATTACGGTAACCGTAATTTTATCGGAAGCGTTAAACTTATCCACTAAATTAGGATCGACAGAGACCTGAGTTTCCCACTTTGCATAAATCTCTGTATCATCCTCTAATAATTCTACGTCGGATGATTTGATTTCTACAAAAGAGCCTTCAGAATCTCCACTCTTTTTCATCCATCCTTTGAATTCATAATTATCTTTTGTTAGGTCCTTTAACTCTGTTGGTGTTTCTTCAGTAAATAAACTGTCCTTATTTACAGATACTTTATTATCAACGTCATCAGAACCACTGTAGGTCTCCCCATCCGAAATCACTACAGACACTTGTCCGGCAGCCGCCTCTGCAGCCTGCATATTAATCAAGTTTCCGTTCCAAACACTGATAATCACCATGGCAATCACTAATATATATGACACAACCTTTTTTGTTCTTCTTTGCCATTTCATATGCTTTACATCTCCTTCTCTTTTTTATTTATCATAAATATATAATATATCGTTTTCGGCTACCCGCTTCGAGATAACTTCTTACGCTTGTTTTCCTGTTGAATCCTTTTTAAATAACAATAAGTCCTGCCATTTACAATCCCATGCAAATTTACAAGGAAAATACTGAGTGCCAGTGTCCCCAGTACCGCAAAACTGTTTTGTATCCCTGTCAGCCACAAGATGGCCAGCAGCAGGATACATATCAGCAGCATAATATCAATCACTCTCGCTTCCTTGTTCCGAAAGAAGCACATTATCCCAACTCTTTGAACCTCCATGCTCTGTTTCCTCCGTCTCATATCCCGCTTTCTGTAGAAGGATGCAATTCCCAAAAATTCATAAGCGCTGCAAAGACCAACCCAAAATATGATTCCCACCAGATAAATCGGGAAATTTCTCTTAATCTCGCCGGCATACGCCACTGCTATTTGGCTTAAGCATATCGCGGTACACGCTATCACAAGTGCCCCGATTGAGAAATATATGAACATCCGACACTTTCTTAATTCTTTCATCCCGTTTACCTGAATTCACACCATATGGCGAACGGCAATTCTGCCCCTCGCCATATGCTTTAGATGATCTCTTCCGTATGTATGTACATTTCATTTTTTATAAGTATAAATACTCGTTTGCGGCCAATACGTTCAGCTTCTTCCTGATTTAATACCGTTGTTGCGCCCGCATTCAGAACTGTTGTAAACTCTCCGTTCAACACAGTTGTCTCATTCTGTCCCAGAACAGTGGTTCCTTCTGCCCCTGTTTCCTGTTCTCCCTGGGATATGAACTGTGATTGCTGTACCGCATCCGTTTCTTTTCCCATGGGTTCCGTTACATCCGTTTCCTGTGATTCATCTAACGAACCCGAATTCGACATATCATACTTTCCTGCATCAGGCCGGCGTAATTGTCCTGTCTGAAAATTCTTTTCTGCTAATTTTCGAATATCCCGCTTTGCCGCTCTTCCGGTTCGAATCAGAAATATATTCCTGATATCAAATACAAAAAACAATAAAACCGAAATCAGGAAGAATACAATCGCCAGAACAAGACAGATTATGTAACCCATCTGCAATATTTCCAACAGTTTGGCCGTTTCCTCAAACATTTGCTTATCCTCCCGATTACTTATTTCCCTGAGCAATTGTCTTTTCCAACTCGGATATGTTACTTTCCACGCTGGTAATTGCCTTTTCCAAATCTCCTTTTACACTGGCAGGCAGCAATGCACTGCTGGTGTTTTCTTCATATCCCATGACCATCCGCATCTTATCGCGTACTGTACGCAGTCCATCCAATATTTGCTGATTGGTAATACCTTCATTTAAGAAATTTTGACGGTCTGCATATACACTAGAATTAAAATTCTGATATACCTTAACCGAAACGATCCGACTGCCCATGCTTTCATAATCAATGTTGATCAATGTATTCAAATCATCCCAAAATTGCTGATAAGAAACTTGTCTCTCACCATTTGGACGAATCGTCGCGCTCTTTAACGCATCGGTATAGTCAATAATCTTCTCCAGTGTACTTGCCACTGTCTTCCTTCTATCGTCCAACACAGCAGACTGTGCAGCAATGGAATACCATTTTCCTGCCTTCTGTCTGCCTTCTTCTGTATCATAGTAGAAATAGTAATATGCGTCTCCCAAATCATAGGCCAGCTCATCATATGCGGCTTCATCATTATTTCGCAGTAATTCTTCATTCACATCACTGCCTGTTCCCGCCAATAACGTACTGAATGTAGCATTCTCTTCTGCCGAAAAGACATTATCTTTCAGAATAACTTCATTTAAAAGCTTAGAATATGCTTCTGAATTTTCCGGTGCCAGTTCGATCGCATTACTAAAATTAGTAATTGCCGCCTCGTAATCACCGCCGCTGTTTGCCTCTGTACCCTGCTGTATATAATAGTCGTAGGTACTGCGGATCTGGCTGTTTGCAAATACCTTGAACCCAACGGCGCTTGCCGCAAACACACCGCATGCAATGGCAGAACCAAGAAATAATCTCCACTTCTTTGTATATTCACGCCTGGATTCAATTTCCAAATCCTTATAATGTTCTAAGGCATACATTAACTCTGCACACGACTGATAACGATCATTTGGATTCTTCTGCGTACATTTTAAAATTATAGCTTCCAGCCCGGAAGATAATTTTGGATTCCACTGACGGATCGGATACATCTCATAAGGCGGTTCTGCCGGATTGTGGCCCGTTACCAGGTGATACATCGTTGCGCCCAAACAATAAATATCTGTTCTTCCGTCAGTCTGTCCATGCCCTCCGAACTGTTCCGGCGCCGCATATCCCTGGGTACCCAGGCAAGTAGTATCTGCCACACTGCTCGATTTAAATTCACGAGCCGTACCAAAATCTATCAGAGTAACATTTCCGTCCGGTTTCAACATAACATTAGACGGTTTCATATCCCGATAAACAATAGGCGGCTGGCGAGAATGCAAATATCCCAACACATCACACAGCTGTTTTGCCCACTCTATCACATCTTCCTGTGACTGGGCCCCCTGTCTTTTAAGAATCTTGCTTAACGGATTTCCTTCAATGTAATCCATTACAATCAGGAAAGTTCCCTCTCCATCAATTACATCGATAATACTGGGCAGATGTGGATGACTTAAGCGCTTCAGTAAGTCTGTTTCAACAATCAGGCCCTGCTTTACCACTTCATAGTTACTGGTACCGTCTTTACGGATCTCCTTAATCGCCCATTGTTTATTGGCCCGTTCATTCATTGCCAGATAAACAACACTCATACCACCCTGTCCGATTTTATTTAATATTTTATATTTGCCGTCTACAATTGAACCGATCTCTAACATATCGCAAACCCTCGTTTAACACGTTCGAACCAGAACAGCAGAAATGTTATCTTCTTCTCTTCTGTACTTATTCAATTCTGTAAAATATTTAATACTTTCTTTCATTTGTGCTTCATCTAATACAGCATTGGGATTTAAATATTGATAAAATTCCTCCACTGTAACCAGATGCCGATATCCGTCTGAACATAACAAAAATAATTCATTCGGTTTCACTTCCCCCACATAGAAATCCGGTGCAATAAATTCACTCGCGCCGACACACTGCAGCAAAACATTCCTCTGTGGCGAAGTCCTCGCTTCCTCGGCAGTCATTCTTCCCATATCCATTTCTCTCTGCACATAGGTCTGATCCTTTGTAATTTGCGTAAACGCATCGTCAATATGATAACATCTGGAATCTCCTACATTGATACAGTAATATTTGTTATCTGCGACAATCAACGCTACGACTGTTGTACCCAGATGAATACCTATGCTTCTTCCATAAGTCCCAATTTTGGTATTCATGGCATAAATAACATTTTCCATACTTCTTCGCAGTGTTTCCGGCATAATACCTGAATATAAGATAGTAGGGAAGTCTTCCTCAAACCACCTTGCGTATTCGCGGATAACGGTGGCGCTGGCAACCTCACCTTTTGCCAGGCCACCCATTCCATCACATATAACAGCAAATAAAACATTCCCAAGCTCTGATTCTGCTTCCATAACCAAAACAGAATCTTGATTTGTTTTTTTCTTAATACCTACATCTGTATGTACTGCTGTCAAATAATTCATATACTTTCTCCGCTTATTAACTACGTAACTGGAATTCTTCATCTGCCAGCTTAAATCTATCTCCTACTGATAGCTTCAATTCCTGATTCGGCGATAACTTCACGCCATTTACAAATGTACCATTCGTAGCATTCATATCCATTACAAAGATATCGCCGCCTCTGGTAACCAGCTTTGCATGAATTCTGCTGACTGAATTGTTATCAGCCACACAGTAGTCCACCCTTCTTCTCTCTTTACCAATTATAAATTCCGGTCTGGTGATCTGAATGCTTTCGCCATTTTTTACACGAACTATCGTACGTCCGCCTGCCTGTGCACCCAGAACTGTTGTTTCTCCAGCACCTTCATTCAATACGGTTGTTGCATCGGAACCATCATTTCCGAAACCGGGAGCCGGCGGAGGTGTCATACCTCTGTTAGAAGCTGGCTGCGGTGGGATTGGCCCTCCTGCTGTAGGAGGAACCGGGCCTCCCATTCCCGGGGAAGACGGCCTTACATTAGGAATCTGCGCCGCTTTCTTCTTGCTGTTTCCCAATGTAATGATCAGTATAATAATTACAACGATTACTACAACGGCTACTGCCGCAATGGTAATGATCATTACTATATTGGAGTCATTGGAGTCGCCTTTTTCATCGGCGGTATTACTGCTTGGAGTTGTAGGAATCGGAGCCCTGGTTGTAGGTGCCTCTGTAGGCCGTGCTGTCGTTACCTCTTCCTTATCCTCTGTCGTCGTCTCTTCTGTAGGAGTTGTTGCTGCTCCTTCATCAACGCCATCATACTGAATACCCAATGCATTCAATGCCGCGCGAACCTGATCAATACCTATTGCCAGATCGTATGGGGTTTCATTATAAACAACATTAAGATCTCCATTGGAATCTACATTAATAGACGCATTCAGCATAACGCCTCTGTTAATACCGTAAACGGTACCATCACTGCCAATCAATGGACCGCCCGAGTGACCAGCGGTCATCTGTACACTATGCTGTACATAATTAACAGATCCGGACTGTGTTGTTTTTGTTACACGTCCGTCTGATATGGTAACATCATCTGATGTATATGTATTCACATTCTGATATCCCGCTACAGCCGATGGGAAACCCAACGCATAAACTTCTTGTGTTTCTGCCAAATTCTTTGTCGTATTCAAAGTCAGCGGAGCTCTGTCATAAATCGGCTGCTCCATCTCCAGAATTGCGAAATCCAATTCATCACTGCTGTTAACCACTTTTGCCGTCAACACCAGATCATGCATCACAACAACCTTGATCTGAACCTTTGACACGTCAAAATCATCGCCAAATAATCTCTTTGCATATTCCATTTGCGTATCGTCATCTGCAATATCAATTACGTGATTCGCAGTTAACAGTGTTTCTTCATTAATTAAAAATCCGGAACCACCGCCTATGTACATTCCGCCTGTTTCTTTATCCTCATAATAAAGTCTGATCTGCAGAACACCCTTACGTGCTTCACGGACATTCTCATTCGCCTCGTCCGCCTGCACAGATACCGTCATTGTTGCAACTATCAGTATCATGCTCACCAATAGTGCAAAAAGCTTTCCTCTCTTTTTCATTCGTTTTCTCCTCTCCGTATGTTTTTATTCTCACCTTACCAATAACAATATTTGAGAATATTATGATTATTATTAATAATATTTCATATACTGAAATTTGTCAATTAAAAATTGCATTATAAGTAATTTTTATTCATTATCTGTATGTTCTATTTACAGACACGTTCTCTTTCGTATAATGATAATTAAAGAAAAATTGAGGTAACCGCTATGCTGAATGATCGTCTGCGGACATTGCGCATGGAACGAAAAATGTCCCAAAAAGCGCTGGCTGAAGAAATGCATGTTTCTCCGCCAACCATTACGCGCTACGAAAATGGAAATATGTTTCCTGACTATGAAAAGCTATATTGGCTATGCCGTTTTTTTAATGTATCTGCAGATTATCTGCTTGGATTTTCGAATTCAAGACTGCCCTTTTCTTACACATCAGAAAATAGTTTATCGAAGGACGAACAGGAAGCCTTATTATATTACCGGCGCTTGCCAAGAGAAGATCAGAATTTCATTAAGGGTAAAATGATTGAAACCTACCGTGAAATTCAACACAACTCTCAATCCCATACTCAAAAGAAAATATGCTAATCTTATTCATTTTCCTGGCTATCGTTTTAATCCCAATGAAAGAAATAACTGTAAAAAATAGTTGCTGCTGTTTTTATAGCTATTTCTTTTTTTGCATTTTATAATGCTCTTTTTGTTTATAATATATCTCATACATTTTAACTTGTCAATGAATTTGTATTTTAAAAATCTGAAAAATATGTTATACTAAGGACAAATAAGGAAATGAGAGGTACGATTATGAAATTTACTCATTCAGTCTCATTAGAAGAGCAGGTTGTAAACAAACTGCTCGATGCCGGCTTTACCATTTCTCTGGCGGAATCCTGCACGGGAGGGCTCTGTACGGCGCAGCTTGTCAATGTGCCAAACGCCTCCGGCGTATTAAATGCCAGCGTGGTAACTTATTCCAACGAAGCGAAGATCCGGTATCTGAATGTAAATGCGGAAACCATTGCGAAATACGGTGTTGTCAGCGAAGAAGTGGCAGCGGAAATGGCGGCAGGCGCGGCGCGGAATAATCAGGCGGATATCGGCGTCGGGATCACCGGCATTGCCGGTCCGAGCGGCGGCACAGATGCGAAGCCGGTCGGTATGGTCTGCTTTGGGATCTGCCTACGCGGAAAGGCGATACACCCGCAAAAAGACGCTGAAGCGCCGGAAGTTCAGATTTCTACTTACACCCGGCAATTCGGCAATATCGGCCGACAGAATGTACGAAAAAACAGCGTCTCCTTTGTATTGGAAACGCTGCTTCAATTACTGTAACATATGCTCTTTTATAACGATATACTTTTGCCCGGTTTCAGTCTTCAAACGGCCGGATCCGGTAGGTCACGCCCAGTTCCTCACAGATGGCCCGGCACTGTGCCTCTTCTTCTTTGGTGATCGTGGTTTCCACTGTGGTCATAACCACCTGGGACACATACTGCTTCACTTCCCGCGCGAAGTCCAGCATCCCCTGATAAGCCGCAATCCCAAATTTGCTGCGGGTCAGCTTGTTGTATTCTTCGGCATTGGGCGTATTTAAACTGATGGAAACGATGTCGATCTTTCCGGCAAACGAAGGGGCGATATCTCTGCCGTGGATCAGACTTCCCAGACCATTCGTATTGATGCGGATGGTCTTATTATATTGCGTTTTTACAAACGCGGCGACCTCCAGTACCTCTTCGATCCGTTCCGTCGGTTCTCCGAACCCGCAGAAAACCACTTCTTTGAAGCGATCCATGTCCCAATCGGCAAACGCCGCTTTCACTTCCTCTGCCGAAGGCTCCCGCTCCAGCCACAGGCTGCCGGAGTGCTCCATCTCATTCCGGTTCTGACGCAGACAAAAGGTGCACGCGCAGGGACAGCGGTTGGTCATATTCACATACAGATTATCATGTACCTGATATAGAATCGTCATAAAATCTCCATTCCGGAGCGCTGAAACCCGCTCCTGTTTTCTATTTTAAATTGCCCAGGATTTCTTCAAAGCATACCCCGTCCGTCCTGGGAATATCGTACTGCTCCGTTACGGCAATGCACTGTTTTACAAAACCGGACGCTTTCCGCACAGATGTTTCAAAATCCACACCGTTCACGCAGTCCGCGGCAATGATCGCGGCAAAAATATCGCCGGTTCCGGAGCGCACATGGCCAACCCGCCTGCTGCGGATGATCTTCGGCTGCTTTCCCTGTTCATAAACCACATTGCCGATATACTGCCCCATGTCAATACCGGATACCACGATCTTCTGCGCGCCTACCTGCGCCAGCTTCTCTGTCATGGCAAACAGTTCCGTTCTGTGCCAGCCGGTTTCCCGATAAGGCGTATCCGTCAGGATACAGCATTCCGTCAGATTGGGCGTCAGGATATCCGCATAGGATACCAGTTCCTTCATCGCCTCGCACATCTGCGGCGTATAGGTGGGATAGGGTTTTCCGTTATCCCCCATTACCGGATCGATGATCACCTTGGTCCGCTTTGTCCGGAATTCCTCTATAAATTCCTTTACGATCTCAATCTGCCGGACCGAACCTAAAAAGCCGGAGGCAATTCCCTCAAACTTCAGATTCAGCTTTTTCCACTGCTCCATGTAGGGCTCCATTTTTTCCGTATAATCTTCAAAGAAAAAATCCGCGAAGCCCGTATGGTTGGAAAAAACAGAGGTCGGCAGCGGACAGCACTGGACCTTCATATGCGAAATGATTGGCAGAGCCACCGCAATGGAGCATCTGCCAAATCCTGAAATATCATTGATCACCGCTATTTTTTTCTGATGATTGTGCACATCAGACGTCTGTTTTCGTTTCATGTTTCCGGTCTGCCTTTCCAGGTTATTCTGAATTCTGTCTTTCGGCTATTTCTGCGCAGTCAGCAGCTTTGTGACATGCGCTTTTTCAAACGCGATGCCCAGTACATAAAAGACAACGATACCGACAACGCCTTCGCTTACCAGTCCCGGAATCTGCGTCAGACTTGCGGCCGCGCTTCCCATCAGCCAGATCCCAAACAGGAAGTATCCGGCCACCATGATCGCGATACCGGCTGCCGAAGCGATTGCCGTTCTGAGGCGGTATATCCCGCCGGCCGTATATTTCCCGGTTCCGTTGGCGATCAGCGCGATCGCGAAACCCATAATGCCTTTAATGATCAGCGTGGGAAAAATCCACTGCCCGTATCCGCCCAGAAAATCCGCCATCGCGGAAGCCACGCCGCCGATCAGCAGCGCTTCGGGATTGCCCATCCAGACACAGCCTAACAAAATAAAGCCGTTTCCCAGATGCGCGTATCCGCCCGGAATACTTACTTTAAAAAACAAGGTCGCGATACATACCAGCGCCATAAACATAGCTGTCAGGCAGGATTGTTTTAATTTTTCTGACATTTTACGATACCCCTTTCCAAAGCGGGGCTGTCAAAGAGCTCTTATCGAAGCCGCCAAATGCTTCTTCTTTTTTGTTCTCTACCAGTTTATCGCAAACTGTGTATATGTAAAATGCCAGTTTTTCACTTTTTGACCAGACCAGTTTATTTTTTTCGCAGCCGCCATGTCCGGCTCTGGGCGTCCCCCTGCAGATCCACGGCGATTCCGATTTCCATAAGTTCGTCTCCGTTCCACACTTCTCCGGTTTCCAGGTCTTCATACCGGGCGTTCGGCTCCAGTGCCGTAAAACGAACCCAGTCAAGCGGCCCGTTGACTTCCGCCCGGATCTTGAAATACGCGCAGAAGATATCTTTTTTGTCTTCCGAAAGAAACATCCACGCCGCCGTATTCCCTTCAAACGGATTCCGCAGACGGTACATATCGCCTGATTGAATAAAGGTCCGCAGCTCTTTGTACTCCGCGATCTGCGCTTTTACCAGCCGACTTTCTCTTTGATTGAATTTCGTCAGATCCAGTTCATAACCGAAATTGCCGCTCATTGCCACATCGCCGCGGGTTTTCAGCGGCGTCACCCGGCGCGCCTGATGATTCGGTACAGCCGATACATGGGAGCCCATAGCGCTGATCGGATAGGCCATACTGGTGCCGTACTGAATATACAGACGTTCCACCGCGTCGGTATCATCGCTGGTCCAGGTCTGCGGCATATAGTAAAGCATACCCGGGTCAAACCGTCCGCCGCCTCCGGAACAGCTTTCAAACAGAATATCGGGATGCGTGCCTGTGATCGTCTCCATCACCCGGTACAGTCCCAGCATATACCGGTGAGCCATTTCCTTCTGTCTCTCCGGCGGCAGTCCTGCCGAACCCAGATTTGTCATATGGCGGTTCATATCCCACTTAACATAACGGATCGACGCATGGTCCAGCACATTGGAAACTGCCTCGATCACATAGTCGCAGACTTCGTCCCGGCTCAGATCCAGCGTCAGCTGGCTGCGGCATTCCGTCCGCTCCCTGCCCGGCACATGAATGCACCAGTCCGGATGCGCCCGGTACAGATCACTGTCCGGTGAAACCATTTCCGGTTCAAACCACAATCCAAACTGAAGTCCCATGGCGTTGATCTTCTCCGCCAGTCCGGCAATCCCATCGGGCAGCTTCCGCGGATTCTCAACCCAGTCTCCCAGAGAACACCTGTCGTTATCCCGTTTTCCGAACCAGCCGTCGTCCAGCACAAACAGTTCGATCCCCAGTTCCTTCGCCTTCGCTGCGATCTCCAGAATCTTTTTCTCCGTGAAATCGAAATACGTGCCTTCCCAGTTATTGCAGAGGATCGGTCTGGGTTCATCCCGATATTTCCCCCGGACCAGACGGGTTCGGTATAAACGGTGATAGATCCGGCTCATTTTTCCAAACCCGGCGTCCGAATAGACCATGACCACTTCCGGCGCGGCAAACGACGCGCCGGCCTCTAAGCGCCACGCGAAATCATAGTCGTTCAGGCCCATGAACATCCGGGGCCGAAACAGCTGATCTACTTCTACGCCGGCGGTAAAATTGCCGCTGTATACAAAATTCATCGCGTATACATTGCCGTAATCCTCCCCCGCGTTTCGGCTGCACATTACCAGAAACGGATTCTGCATATGGCTGCTGGCGCCCCGGTTGGAGCCGATCTCCTGCATTCCGGTGCGCAGCGGCGTCCGCTCAATATGCCGCTCTCTGCCCCATGCGCCGGACAGCTGGATCATATCATAATCCTGCGCTTCAAAATCCACGCTGGCGCTCAATACCTTTTCCAGTATAACCGGATCCGTCCCCTCGTTTATAACCTTCACGGAACGGGTGATCACATCTGTAGTGTTAAATACGGTAAAGCTTACAAGCACCGCCAGATCCTTCACGGGATCCCGGAGCGTAATTTCCAGGGTATCCGCTTCCGCTGCTTCTTCCACATAAACGGCAGGCAGCCCTTCAAGTTTTTCCTTCCCGGCAAAGATCCGGTGCCCCGCATACTGCAGATCGCAGACTCTGGAGCCGTCCGCATAAACCACGGAAATGGCCGGAGTCCGATAATCCGTATTACAGCCGGTCGGATATTCCTGTTTTATGTAATCCAGGGAAAACGGCCTTTTTCCCGACGCAACGACTGCGGAAAATCCGATATAGCGATTTTGCAGAATATGCTTCAGCTTTGGCGTCTGAATCCGCCTGCCCCAATATAAATGTGTCAGATAACGGTGATCCATCAGCGACATCACGTAACTGGTATTCGGTGTCGAAAGGTGGAATACCTGATTTCTTTTTTCAAATACAATGCTCATAAACAGACTCCCATCCAATTTATTATAAAAAGCCCGGGGCCAGTGTTGCACAGGTCCCGAGCCCTTTTTCATTATAATTGACTTTTCCTGTATTTACAATACCGAAATACTACTGTTCCTCATGAATCCGTTTCCGCAGATTCATCGCAAATGTCACTGCGATACCGCAGGCGATCAGCAAGAAACCGTATACATAGATATCTGCCGAATCTGCGGTCTGTGCGCCGCCTGCAGTCGCGTTTCCGCCCTGCGCGTTATTTTCGCCGCCCTGGGTGCCGTTTCCGGTCTGATCTCCCGGTTTTTCGGGGGTATCAGGCTGATCCGGCGTATCAATCTTCACCATTTCCGTAGAGATACCGATCCCCTGGATATTCGGTGCCCATCCGGCAGCATTAAACAGTGTGATCGTATTTTCTCCTGCCTTCAGGTTTACTTTCACATAAATATATTCTGCGGAATCCGGGGTATAAGATCCTGTACTCGGGCAGTTCACCGTAATCACTTCCCCGTCATTGACCCGGATCTGAAGATTCCTGCTCTCTCCGGTGAAATAGCAGATCCGCAGCATATAGGTTCCGTCCTGATCCACCGTTACCTTATAGGTTGCCGTACAGTCTGCGCTTCCGCCAAGCCAGCCGATCGCTCCGTTTTCCAGACGTGCGCCGCCTGCCAGAACCGCATCATTCGGTCCATACTCGTTATAGTCATACTGCGCGCCTTCTGGCGGGACTAAGCCATCATCCGTATTGTCGGTTTCTGTCGCCGGCTGATCCGTCTTCGCATTGGAAATCGCGATCCGGTCAACATCCGGCGCCTTTGCTTCATTGTTAAAGAAGGCAATGGTATTGGTTCCCTTCTTCAGTTCTACATAAAAGCTCTCTGCAGACAGTGCGTTTACGCCGCAGTTCAGTTTCTTTGTGCGGATTGCGTCTCCGCCGTTAATGCTGAAGCAGATCCTTCTTTCCACTCCGGTAGAATAATAAAGTCTCATTTCATAAACGCCGTCTTCCGGAGCCGTAACATTTGTAAATGTCAGCATACTGGATTTGGAGCCTCCAAGCCCGCCTACCCGCTTCATACCGGATACAAACTGGTTGGTTACAACGGATGCGTTTCCAGCCAGCTTATTGGCGCTGTCTTCTGCCTCATAGAAGGTATAATCCTCATAAGCGGTAGACAGATCCATGGTTTTCTTTGTAAATTTCACGGAAATACCGCCGTTGGCGAGCAATTTAACCGGAAGTCCGCTTTCCTTTGTTACGGCAGCTGTTTCTATAACAATATCACTTCCGTCCGCATTGTCTTTGAACAGATATGCGTTATAGGTTCCATCGCCCAGAAAACTCAAATCAATCGTCTCATCTTTTGCCTCTGCCGTCATAGCCGCCAGATACCAGTCATCCCCGCTTCTCCTTGCAACTGTCAGATATTCTCCCGGATAACCGTCAACCAGAACTGTTTCATCCCAGCGTACCGCTATATCATTCATCAGCGGAAGACCGTTAAAACCTTCCAGCTTGTATACAGAAGACGCATAGTTCGGAAGTCCGGACTCATATGCGACGGTCTGCGCCAGATGGAAGCCTGCAGTCGTATTCCACTGTGCGATCTTCATTGCCGGAGGCGTGAAATCCATTCCGCCCAGTACATTTCTGGTAAACAGATAGGTAAGCATACTTGCAACGGACGGGCCTACATTCCATTTAAACCATTCGCCGCCCCGTACCGCTTCATATCCCAGCACATTGGGAAATGTTCTCTGCTCGCCCTTAGGAACCGTACAGCCGTGGAACAATACGTTAATCTTATTCTTTGCCGCAATGGTAGCACACTCATACATCTGGCGCATGGTTCCCTGATCATCCTGCTCATAATAATCTACTTTTACGGCCTTCACGCCGACCTTTGCGCACCACGCCAGCTGTTCTTCCAGCTGCTCCGTAGTTTTCAGGGAATATTTCGGATAAGCCGCATCCCCTGCCGCATCCTTAAAGCCGCTGTGATTATCGTTGTTGACGCCATACCAGAGCATCAGACCTACGCCTTTTGCCTCCGCGTATTTTGCCAGTTCCGCTACCTTGGTCTGATAATCATCCCACAGGCACCAGCCAAAGTCGATACATACATATTCCCATCCGTTCTCTGCCGCAAAATCGATGTAGTCCTTCTGCTGGTCATATTCTACCGGATCATCTCCGGATTCAGACCACCAGGACCATGCGACCCGGCCCGGTTTGATATAGGAAGTGTCTGCGTATAAGTTTTTATCCGGTTCCGGATTTACGCTTGTAAAAATACTTGCGTTTACAATATCATTCAGATTATCGGCAATCGCCGCTACTCTCCACGGAGTTGATACAGAGCCGTCCGCTTTATAGGTTTTTACAACGGCGCCGTTCTGCGCGTTTCCGAACTGCAGCTTCAGATTTCTGGTTCCTGCCTGTGTAGAAAGATAAGACGCGCAGTAAGGATCCGCATCGTTATATACGCCGCCTTCGGAAATCAGCACCCACAGATCGCCGTCATTCGCCAGCAGCGGTACCGGCAGATTCCCGGAAGCAGTCTTAATGGATTTCATGGTGCGCTTCGTATAATCAAATTCATAGTTCACATCCGTTGTGTTGCCTGCCCACACATCAGCGTCTGCAGGAAGCACATATTCACTTGCTTCTTCGGAAATACTTACCTTCTCGCCGGCCTTGCCGTACAGGGTATATCCATAGGCGATTCCGCCATCAAAGCTCCGAATCGTTACTGTTATCTTCTGCTGCTCATTTCCTTTCTTAGCGAGGTCAAAGGAAATGTTCCGATAAGGATCGGAAATCTGATCCTTCGTCCCGGAAGTAAGTTTATATTCTTCTGTTCCTTCCGTTGTCTTTGCGCTTCCCTGCACATAGACCAGGTCCTTCGTAAAGTCAACGTCTTTGGTAACAAGCCCAAGCTGGGAAGCCTGCAGAATGGTTACGCCGTTCTTTGCCGTAGTGTAGAAGAACCGTCCGGTCTTGCTGTCCGTCATGATCTTCGTTTCCAGCGTTCCGTCCGGAGAAGTTACAGAAAGACCTTCAACCGGGCTTACTTTGGTGCCGTCTGTCAGTTCATCCGCACCGCCAAGTTCCGCTTTCTCCTGTGTGCTGACAGAAAATCCATAGCTGTTTGCGATCTCTGCTACTTCTTTTGCAGTCAGCGCTCTCTTATACAGGGAAACATCATCCAGAGAAACCGCGCAGTCAGGATCTCCCCAACCGGTGCTTGTTTTCCCCAGCGCATTTTTCACCAGACTTTCCATGTTGTTCAGCCGTGTTTCTAATTCTGTCGTCTGTTCGCCTGCAGTCACCTCGGAACCAACTTCTTCTCCGTTTATGTATAATGTAATGTCGTCTTCTGTTACGGTGAAAGTAATCAAGCTCCATACCCCTTTTTGTGGTTCAGCAGAATAAATTTCACTATACTTATGATCGGGAGCGCCGTCAAAGATCACATTCCATACTCCATCACTCGCATGAAACGCATATGCAAATTCATTTTCACCGTTCTCTGTTGCCGAGCTGATCACTCTGGTATAGCTGTTTTCGGCTTCCTGATCCGGCTTCATCCAGAAAGACCAGGTAAATCCAGTCTCTGCCGTAACGCCCTTGTAAATGTCCGCCGGCAGATCGGCATAGGAGCTTCCCTTCGCGCCGCCAGACAGGATTAACACCTTGTTTCCCGCCTGGGAATAGGTCCTGTCACCGATCTTGATATCGGCAGCCAGCGCTTTGGCTGTTCCCTGCAGTACCGCATCTCCGGTTCCTGCCGTTCCGACATTAGCCGCGTTTTTACCGGATACGTTGTCAAATGTCCACTGATAATCCGCATCGCCAACCTCCGGTTCCTCCTGTGTACCAATGGAGAATCCATAGCTGTTTGCAATCTCTGCTACTTCTTTTGCGGTCAGTGCTCTCTTATACAGAGAAACGTCATCCAGAGAAACCACGCAGTCGGGATCTCCCCAACCGGTGCTTGTTTTCCCCAGCGCATTTTTCACCAGACTTTCCATGTTGTTCAGCCGTGTTTCTAATTCTGTCGTCTGTTCGCCTGCAGTCACCTCGGAACCAACTTCTTCTCCGTTTATGTATAATGTAATGTCGTCTTCTGTTACGGTGAAAGTAATCAAGCTCCATACCCCTTTTTGTGGTTCAGCAGAATAAATTTCACTATACTTATGATCGGGAGCGCCGTCAAAGATCACATTCCATACTCCATCACTCGCATGAAACGCATATGCAAATTCATTTTCACCGTTCTCTGTTGCCGAGCTGATCACTCTGGTATAGCTGTTTTCGGCTTCCTGATCCGGCTTCATCCAGAAAGACCAGGTAAATCCAGTCTCTGCCGTAACGCCCTTGTAAATGTCCGCCGGCAGATCGGCATAGGAGCTTCCCTTCGCGCCGCCAGACAGGATTAACACCTTGTTTCCCGCCTGGGAATAGGTCCTGTCACCGATCTTGATATCGACGGCCTCTGCTTTTGCCGTTCCCTGCAATACTGCATCACCGGCTTTTACTGTTCCGACATTAGCCGCGTTTTTGCCGGATACGTTATCAAACGTCCACTGATAATCCGCAGCCGCCTGCGTTTCTGCTGCCAGTACCTGCGGCGCCGTCTGCAGCAGTCCCACTGACGTAACTGCCAGCGCGGCCGCCATTCCACAGGCTGTCAGCGACTTCCATGTTCTCCTCATTTCAATGCCTCCTTTGATATATTTGCAAATGTCCGTACGTTCTGTTTGTACATTTAATTTCAGTATAAAATTCTTCACTTTTTTGTCACATGGATTTTTGTTGACTTTGCCATCCCTTTTGTGGAATTTTATTGTTTTTTCTGTTTCTTTGTGATATCGTTTTTATAATCAAACTGACAGAGCAGACGACGGGGAAAAGCGGAATACCAAAGGAGAAGGAAAATGGCACAGGATCAAAAAGAAGTCTATATTAACGCAGGCGGATTTCAGCTGCTGGAGCATTTACAGAATGACGCGGTCGATCTGTATCTGAGTACCTGCGGCATCCAGAGCTGCGCGCCCGGTCACTGGTTTGGGCCGGGGAAACGGGATGAATATCTGATTCATTTTATTACGGAAGGAAAGGGAATCTACCAGGTAAACGGAGAAACCTGGCATTTGGGAAAGGGAGACTGCTTTCTGATCTGTCCCGATACGGAAGTATTCTATGAAGCCGACCGAAAGGAACCCTGGGACTATATGTGGATCGGATTCCGGGGGATCAAAGCGCACGCTTATCTGCAGTATGCCGGACTGGACGAAACCCACCTGCTTGGCCGGTATGCCAACACGGACTTTATTTTGTCCTGTATTCAGCAGATGATGCTGGCCCGTACCATTACTCCTTATAATGAATTAAAGCGTACTTCCGCTCTGCTCCGGATCCTGGCGGCGCTGATCGAAGATTACAGCATTGCGAATCCGGATTTCCCGCAGGACGAACATTCTTACCGGCAGTATCTGGATCAGGCTCTCTCTTATATCGACGAACATTTAAAAGAAAATATCCGGGTCAACGACATCGCCGCTTATATCGGCATCGACCGCAGCTATCTGGCTCATATTTTCAAACGCACGCTGAGCCTTTCTCCTCAGGAATACCTGATCCACTACCGGATGAACCGGGCGTGTATGCTGCTGCAGAACCCGGAATTAAAGATCAGCACGATCGCGCGGGAAGTCGGATATGAAGATTCCCTCGCATTTTCCAAAATGTTCAAAAAATGCAAGGGAATCAGTCCGTCCGCTTATCGGATGAGTTTAGAATAACCTGTATTTCTTACAGCTGCTTAAACCGTTCCAGGGCCGCCAGCGTATTTTCATATGTACCAAACGCAGTGAGCCGGAAATATCCTTCTCCGCTGGGGCCGAAACCGGAGCCCGGCGTTCCCACAACGTGGATCTTCTCCAACAGATAATCAAAGAATTCCCAGGATGTCATATTGCCCGGCGTCTTTAACCAGATATACGGCGCGTTTACGCCGCCGGACACGGTATAACCCAATGCAGTCAGGCCTTCCCGGATCGTCCGTGCGTTGTTCATATAGTAAGCCACCTGCTGCGCGGTCTGCCGTTTTCCTTCTTCGGAATAAACAGCTTCGCCCGCCCGCTGGATAATGTAAGGCGCGCCGTTAAACTTGGTCCCGTGGCGCCTTGCCCACAGGCTGTTTAAAGATACCTCTCCGCACTTTAATTCCTTCGGTACAACCGCAAATCCCAGTCTGGTTCCGGTAAAGCCGGCGTTTTTAGAAAAGCTGCGCAGTTCGATGGCGCAGGCTTTCGCACCCTCGCATTCGTAAATCGTATGCGGTACGTCGTCCTCCGAAATATAAGCCTCATAAGCCGCGTCATAAATGATCACCGCGCCAATCTTCAAAGCGTAATCCACCCATCTCTGCAGTTCCGCCTTATTGATCGCAGAACCGGTCGGGTTATTCGGGAAGCACAGATAAATGATATCCGGCTCCTCTTTCGGCAGTTCCGGCGCGAAATTCGTCTCCGCCGTACACGGCATATAGATCACATTGCTCCAGCGTTCCTCTTCCGGCAGATAGTCGCCGGTTCTCCCCGCCATGGCGTTGGTATCCACATATACCGGATATACCGGGTCACATACCGCGATCCGGTTATGCTCCGAGAAAATATCTCCGATATTGCCGGAGTCACTCTTTGCCCCGTCACTGACAAAAATCTCGTCGATGGCAATGTCGCAGCCCCTCGCTTTATAATCATTGTCCGCGATCGCCTGCCGCAAAAACGCATAGCCCAGATCCGGCGCATAGCCCCGGAATGTTTCTTTTTTTGCCATTTCGTCCACTGCGTTGTGCAGCGCCGTAATGACCGCCGGCGCCAGCGGCTGCGTCACATCTCCGATTCCCAGCCGGATAATGGATTCTTCCGGGTGGGCGGCCGTGTACGCATTCACCTTCTTTGCAATTGTGGAAAACAAATAGCTTCCCGGCAGTTTCAAATAATTCTCATTGATCTTAAACATAATTTCTCTCCTTTACCTGTCTCTGTACATGATCTTCAGCACCATCTGCGCATATTCCACCATATTGGTGCCGCTGTCCATACTGTTTTTTTGAATATACCGATGCGCCTCATTCTCTGTCATATTGTGCTTTTCCATCAAAACGGCTTTCGCCTGTTCGATGATCGTGCGTTCCGCTTCGCTTCGCTTCTTTGGCTGTTCCCTTCGTTTCTTTCTTCGGAAAGCTAAATTTCCCGCGATCATTTCAATTGTATTGACGAAGTCGAATACCCGGATCGGCATGGTCAGACACATGATGCCCGTTCCCCTGCACTCCTCCTGGTGCAGCTGCGTGGTAATGAGCAGCATCTCCATGTCTGCAGGCAGTTCCTGCTTTAGCTGCAGATACATCATATCCGGCAGCCTGTAGCCGCATACCACGATACCGCCGCCCAGATTATCCGCCATACTTAACACCTGTGCTCCGGAAGTGCATGTGCCGACTACCTCATATCCGTTACGAACCAGTATATTCTTGATTCCCTTTGCGTCATCCAATTTGGGAAATGCCACAATTATATTCATCAAGAATATCACCTCCACTGTTACGACTGCTTGCTGTCTGCTATATCCGGTTCAGATACTGCTCGATCTCCCAGTTCGTAACCTGAGAACGATATTCATTCCATTCCTTCCGTTTACCTGCCACATACTGATCAAACAGGGATTCTCCCAGTGTTTCCCGTACCAGGCTTTCTCCTTCCATCGCCCAGATAGCTTCATGCATATTGCCGGGCAGCAATTCCATCCCCAGCGCCTGGCGTTCCGCTTTGGACAGCGCCATCACATCGCCTGTCACCTCTTCGGGCGGCGTCAGCTTTCGTTTGATCCCGTCCAGTCCTGCTGCCAGACATACCGCCAGTACCAGATATGGATTGGCGGACGGATCCGGACTCCTCAGTTCTACCCGCGGACCTTCCCCTCTGGCCGCCGCAACCCGGATCAGCGGGCTCCGGTTTTTAGTCGACCATGCCGTAAACAGCGGCGCTTCATATCCCGGTACGAACCGCTTGTAGGAATTGACGATCGGATTGGTGATCAGCGTCATTCCTTTTACATGGGCAAGCAGGCCGGCGATAAACTCGTAGGCCTCCCGGCTTAATCCCTTACTGTCTGTTTCATCCGCAAATACATTTTTCCCGTCTTTAAACAGCGCCATCTTCAGATGCATCCCGGAGCCGCACTGCCCCATCTTGGGCTTCGGCATAAAGGAGGCATGCAGGCCGTGATGCGTCGCTACGGATTTCACCGCCAGCTTAAAGGTCATGATGTTGTCTGCGGTTTCCAGCGCTTCCGCGTGTTTGAAATCGATCTCATGCTGGGCCGGCGCCACCTCATGGTGAGAGCCTTCCACTTCAAATCCCATCGCCTCCAGAGTCAAAACCATATCTCTTCTGGCGTTCTCTCCCAGGTCTAAGGGACTCAGATCAAAATATCCTGCTTTTTCATGCGTCAGTATGGTGGGCGCGCCCACTTCATCGCGGTGGAACAGGAAAAACTCCAGTTCCGGTCCCACTACAAAGGTATATCCCATTGTTTCCGCTTCTTTGATCACATGCTTCAATACCTGTCTCGGATCCGCCGCAAACGGTTTCCCGTCCGCCGTATAGATATCGCACAGCATTCTGGCTACTTTGCCCTGCTGCGGGCGCCACGGAAAGATCGCGAACGTATCCAGATCCGGATGCAGATACAGCTCGGTTGCCTCCGCACAATCAAAGCCGTCGATCAGGGTGCCGTCAAACATGCAGCGGTTATCAAGCGCTTTCTCCAGCTGCGCCGCCGTAACGGCAACATTTTTTAACATACCGAAAATATCCGTAAACTGCAAACGGATAAATTCCACATCCTCTTCTTCAGCGATCCGAAGGATTTCCTGCTTCGTGTACTTCATTTTCTTTCCCTTTCTTTGTTGTAATTTATTATGACATATGTTAGACTAAAGGTGTTTCCGAACGGAAAAAGGGCGTTCTCTACCGTCAGAAGAACGCCTTTGCTCTTCTGAGAATCATAACAAATACTACTGCATTTTGTCAATATTTAATCGTATGTTTATACAAATGAAGGAGCAAATATGCGTCATCAGACACAAAAGAATCCGGAGAACCGGAATTTGACAAAAAAACTGCTGTTTGCGGTCCTGTTGGTATTGGTATGCGCGGCCATCTTTGTAATCCTTCTGTATCACCAGAAACATACCGCTGTTTCGGCCAACAGCACTGTCACAGAGCAGACGCTCCCAATACAGTCTGCTGTCACGCCGGAACAGACAACTACAACTTCGCCGTCTGCCGTACAGCCTGCCACAACGCAGCCAACTACAACACTACCGACCACTGTGCAGCCGACTACAGCACATCCGACTACAACGGCACCGGTTACGACACGGCCGACTACAACACAGCCGGCCACAACCGCCGTGCAGCCGACTACAATGGACTCTGCCGAAGAGCCTGTAGATTCCAGGATCAACTGGAACGCTTCCCATCCGTTTCTGATCCGGATAAACCGGGCTGCCGGGACCACAACGGTTTACGGCATGGACCTGAATGGCAATTACACGGTCCCGTACAAAGCATTTTGCTGTTCTGTGGGGAATCCGATCACCAAAACGCCTTTGGGCGAATTCAAAACCGGCGATATGTATCCGTGGCGGTTGATGGTAGACGGCTCCTACGCGCAGTACGCGATCCGGATCCACGGTCAGATCTTACTGCACTCGGTATGCTATCATAGTCAGGATCCGTCCGATTTGAAGTATGAAGATTTCAATAAACTGGGTACGCCCCGTTCGCTGGGCTGCATCCGCTTTGCCTGCGGCGATATTAAGTGGATCTATGATCACTGTCCGGCCGGCACCACCGTGATCATTTATGACGACGCGGCGAATCCCGGCCCGCTTGGTAAGCCAAAACAAGTTACTATCGACAGCAACAGTCCCTACCGCGGCTGGGATCCGACCGATCCAAACGAAAAGAATCCGTGGAGAAAGGAAAAATAAGAAACGGAGCTTTTATCATGAAATATTACGCAGTGAAAAAAGGGCTGACTCCCGGCATCTATACCGACTGGGAGCAGTGCAAAGCCCAGGTTTCCGGGTTTTCCGGCGCCCAATACAAAAGTTTTTCCAGCTTAGAGGAGGCAAAGCTCTATCTGGGTGATACTGCCTGTATGCTTTTTTTCGATACAGGCAGCTCCGATGCGGAAGTCACCGGAGAGACTTCCTTAAAGAAAGCCGCGCCGCCCGCTCCTTTTTCTGACCGTACCCACGCTGTCGCCTATGTAGACGGCAGTTACGACAGCCAAACCGGTCACTTTTCTTACGGGGCCGTAATCTTCTGGAACGGAGCGGAATTTCATCTCTCCAAAATGACAGACGATCCGGAGCTTGCGCAGATGCACAATGTGGCGGGTGAGATCTGCGGGGCTATGGCGGCTATGGCGTTTGCGCTGGAACACGATTGTCCCGAGCTTACCATTTACCATGATTACGCCGGAATCGCGCACTGGCCGCTCGGAGAATGGAAGGCAAATAAAGCCGGCACACAGGATTATGCTGCCTATTACAACACGATCCGTGACCGGCTTCATGTAACATTTGTCAAAGTAAAGGGTCATTCCGGCGACTACTACAACGATCTGGCCGACAGTCTGGCAAAAGAAGCGCTTGGGATCTGACCGCAGCAGCGCCTGTTTTTCCCGGTCTTTACGCCCGCACTTCCCGCGTAACAGCCGATCCCAGATCCAGCGTGTCCTTGGAGAGCTGCTGAATAATATTGTTGATCTGTACCAGCCGCTCGGCGGCAGTCTTTTCATCCAGCGCCAGATTGGTCTGATACAGGATTTCTTCCAGATTATCGTGAATTTCCCGGATCTGGTTCTGAATATTGAGAATCTGATCCGCATCAATAAATTCTTCTTCCGCGCTGCGCTGCTCTGCCGGAGCCGATATCTGCGCTCCGCCAAGCGTATAAGTCGCCGGGCCGTGCAGCACCGTACAGTCATAACCCAGCTTTTCTTTCACCAGCGCGGCAAAATCCATTTTGGAATCCTCTTCCCCATGCACCAGAAAAATCTGCTTCGGCCTCACCTGAAATCCTTCCAGCCATGCCAGCAGGCCGTCCCGGTCCGCGTGTCCGGAAAATCCTTCCAGATTGTAGATCTGCGCGCCTACATGAATCTCCTCTCCCAGAACAGACAGATCCCGCTCACCGTCTACGATGCGCCGGCCCAGGGTTCCATTTGCCTGATAGCCTACAAATACGATACTGTTTCTCCGATCCCACAGATTATGTTTCAGATGATGCCGGATCCTGCCCGCATCACACATCCCGCTCGCGGAAATAATGATCTTCGGCGCAGGATCTTCATTGAGCGCCATAGATTCCTCCGTAGTCCGGGTAAAATACAGATTCCGAAAATCCAGGGGATTGTCCCCATTTAAAATATATTCTCTGGTCGCGTCGTCAAATACCGACGCATTCCGCTTAAATACTTCCGTTGTCGTGATCGCCATCGGGCTGTCAATGTATACGTTGATCTTGTCCAGGATCGGCTTATACTCATTATGGCTTTCATAATACTGATTCAGCTGAAAGATCAGTTCCTGCGTTCTCCCTACCGCAAATGCGGGGATCACTACGGTTCCTCCGCGCTGCGCGGTTTTAATGATGATCTCCATTAACCGCTCCACGCTTTCCAGATTCTGTTCATGCAGACGGTTTCCATATGTAGTTTCCATGATAACGTAATCCGCCTTTTTTATGATCACCGGATCCCGCAGGATCGGACGGTCTGCCACGCCCAAATCTCCGGAAAATACGATTTTAGAGGTTGCGCCTTCCTCTTCCACCCAGATTTCCGTGATCGCGGATCCGAGGATATGGCCCGCATCGTTAAAGCATATCTTGACCCTGTCATTGATCTCCACCAATTGGTCATACAATACCGGTTCCACATAGGCAAGCGATGCCTCCGCGTCTTCTACCGTATAGAGCGGTTCTGTCTCCGGCCGGCCGGCACGTCTTGCTTTCCGGTTCGCCCACTCTGCGTCTTTCTCATGAATATGTCCGCAGTCCCGCAGCATGACCTCCAGCAGATCTGCCGTTGCTTTGGTACAGTAAATCCTTCCCCGGAATCCCTGCTTTACTAACAGCGGAATCCTGCCGCTGTGATCCACATGCGCATGGCTTAAGATCATGCAGTCGATTTCCTCCGGCTTAAACGGAAATGCCTCCGCATTTCTCGCTTCCATATGCTTATTCCCCTGAAACTGTCCGCAGTCCAGCAAGATGCTGTATTCTCCGGTTCGGAGCAGATGACAGGATCCGGTCACGCAGTCTACCGCGCCGCAAAATTGAATCTCCATTCGTTAAACCTCCTCCTTTTTCCGCCTGATCTCATACAAGCTGTAAATTCCAAATAAAATCAGCAGACCGGTCAGTGCCCCCGCGCTGTCGATCCCGATATCCAGCAGCCGTCCTGCTCTTCCCGGAACAAAAAGCTGATGACATTCGTCAATGACCGCATAGGCAGCAGCAAACAGCCACGCCGAGATCATCCAGCGCTTCCCGCGAAATCCATTCGTCCTGTAAAATGCGGCAGCCGCCAGAACCGCCAGACAGGCATATTCCGTAAAATGCGCCAGCTTCCGTATGATCGGTTCCCAATATAATACGATCTCTGTCTGCTGTGCACCTGTAATCTCCGGAGCTACCCACTCCGTTACCTGAGCGATCACCTGATGCGTAAATCCCAGACTGACTGCTGAGGATTCCAGGTCGTCCTGCGCGGAAAATAAAAAGATCACAGCCATCATAACGGCTACCAGAATCCACCAGCCGTATTTTAATACCTTTTTTTCCTTAAATTTCATAACTCCTCCTTTGCTCTATTTCATTTTACACCTGCATGTACAAAAATACTACAATTTTTACATTTTTTTATAATTTATCACCATTTATTCATATTTTTCGTATTGATAACCCCCTGGAAAAGAAGTACAATACACACAGGATATCATTTTATAATTGTGGAGGAATCGGCATGAAATGCTTTGTTCTGGCCGGCGGCACAGGGGATACGCTGTGGCCGTTATCGCGCCATAAATATCCAAAACAATTCATTCATTTTAATAAAGGGCGTTCCCTGTTTCAGGAGACGATCGCCAGAAACATGTCCTACTGTGACGAATTTTTTATCATCACACAGCAGGACTTTCAATTCATTGTGGAGGAACAGCTCATTGCTTTTCAGGGGCTGAAATACCGCTTGTTTATCGAATCCTCCGGCCACCGGACCGGCCCTTCTCTGGCGCTCACAGCCATGTTCTGCGATCCGGATGAAGTCGTTATGGTGATCACTTCGGATCATCTGCTGGTAGGCGCTTCCTACGCGGAATTTGTCATGGAAGCGAAGGATATCGCGCAGACAGGACGGATCGTGACGCAGGTCATAGAACCGCAGAAGGCAAGCAGCCGCTTTTCCTATCTGAAATGGGATCCGGCATCCGAACGGGTTACGGAATTTATATATCGCCCTCCCATTGAAGTCTCCGCCCGTTTTTTCTCATCAGGGGATTATTGCTGGAATATGGGGATTCTTACATTTCGCATTCAGGATTTTCTGAAGGAATTAAACCACTGTTCTCCGGATCTGTATGCTGCCTGTGAACAGAATATCCATCTGGCAGCTGAAAAAGACGGCGTGGTTTTTTTCCCACCTGCTTTGATGAACCATCTGCCTATGATTAGTATAGACGAAGTTCTGCTGGCTAAAACAGACAAACTCTACGCGCTGAAATGCGATTACGCATGGCGGGACATCGGCAGCCTGCGCGCCTATGATAAGTACGCTCTGGATTCCGACAAGGAAAATATCATTCTCAATCATTGTCAGGACACCACTGTCATTAACCACACCTCCGACCGTCTCGTGGTCGTAAACGGGATTTCCGACGCTATTATTGTAAATACAGATGACGCGCTGTATGTGACGAGCCGGGATACGGCGGACCAGATCAAACAGATCGCTGCCGAGCACAAAGCCGAATACCGGGACTATTTTGACAACAATACCCGGTTTTATCATGTCTGGGGAATGAATGAGATCTTATCCAGACAGGATAACTGTCTGGTCAATAAAATTACCATTTCGCCCGGTATGGTAACGGATTTTCCCATTGACGAATCCCGCACCGCACTGTGGTTTCTTGTAAACGGCACGGCAGAAATCACGCTGGGCGCGACGACTCGGGAATACCATACCGGAGAAAGTCTTTCTTTTTCCATGGGAATCCCGCATTCCGCCTCTAACCCTACCGATAAGCCCATTATGATCATGGAAGTCAGTATGGAACAGGCTCTGACCGACAGCCATACGGATAAGCCCGCACAGTCAGCCGGCATCGCAGGTTCTGCCTCCGCCCCCTGTGAATTTGTAAAGATGGCTCCGGCTTTTAAAGATTACCTTTGGGGCGGAACCCGGATCAAAACCGAATTAAAGAAAAACTGCCCGCTGGACACTGTCGCAGAGAGCTGGGAGTTATCGGCCCATCCAGACGGAATGGCTTCCATTTCCGGCGGTCAGTATGACGGGATGCCTTTTCAGGATTATTTAAATATTATCGGGAAAGAGGCGCTGGGCTGGAAATGTACTCACTATGACCGCTTTCCGTTACTGATCAAATTTATCGATGCGGCAAAACCGCTGTCTGTGCAGATTCATCCGGGCGACGACTATGCCCTGACGCATGAGAAAGAATATGGGAAAAACGAAATGTGGTATGTGATGGACTGCGCCAAAGATTCCTATATTTATTACGGATTAAACCGCGAGATCAGTAAAGCGGAGCTGCGGAAACGGATCCGGGAAAATACTTTGCTGGATGTGCTGAATAAAGTGCCCGTACAGAAAGGCGACTCTTTCTTTGTAGAAGCCGGTACGATCCACGCCATCGGCGCCGGGATCCTGATCTGTGAGATTCAGCAGAATTCTAACTGTACTTACCGGATGTACGACTACAATCGGCGCGACAAATTCAATAAACGCCGGCCGCTCCATATCCGGAAATCTCTGGCGGTAGCCAATACCGAACCCATGGAAGCCGCCGCTACCCGGGAATGGAAACCGGAACCTCTGAAAGATAATGTGACAGAGGAAGTTCTATGCCGATGCAAATACTTTGAAACCGTAAAATACTCGGTTTCGGATACGCTGGATCTGCCGGTCGACAGTACTTCCTTCCATGCCGTTGTCATTACGAAAGGAGACGGTTCTCTTACGGTGGAATCCCATTCCGCCTCATTCCGCATGGGCGACTGTTTCTTTATCCCAGCTGGTGATAAAAAGCTTCATATCTCCGGAAAATGTGAAGTTCTGATCACCCATGTATAAATATGCTGAAAAAGCGGGATTTCTGATCAGTTCAGAAAATCCCGCAGATTTTTTAATGCTTTGATTAAAACTTCAATTTCCTCTTCTTTCAGTTCTCCCAAAAGTGCCCGGATCATATCCTGATGAAACTTCCGGTGATGCGCGTAAGCCCGCGCGCCTTTCGGCAGCAGGGAGATCAGCACTACCCGCTTGTCCCGTTCACTGCGTTCCCGTTTTACATAGCCCTTTTTTACCAGGCTGTTGACGGCGATTGTCAGGGTTCCCAGCGTTACATCCAAGGTTTTTGCGACCGTAGACATATTCTTGGGCTCACCGGTTCCAATGGCGTCCATGATATGCATATCGTTGTTCGTGATATCCGTAAATTCACCGGTGATCACGGCATTTTTTTCCACATCCAGAATCTCATTAAATAGTTTGACCACAATCCCATTCACGGTTTCATACCGTTCCATGTTCTCCCTCCTCATACCAACTCTCAGTTATCTGCCGCTTCATCCGCAGGAATCCAGTGCTCATACGGCATCATATGATACAGCTTCCGCAGTGTTCCTCTCTGGCTCTCATACAGTTTCATGATCTCCCGCTTCCGGTTATAATCGGTTTTATCCATTTCCTCCAGATCATAAGGGATCCGGTCATTGACATAATAAGTCCCGAACCAGGAAAGCGCCGCCCGGCAGTCTGTCTCTTTATATTCCTGATCTACGATCTCATGCGTCATGATGTGATGCTGGTGTCCGTATTCCCCCGCTTCATTGTGGCTGACTACCTGCTCCCACTCTTTATAAGAAAGTACTTCCGCGATATCCGCTTCGATGGCTTCACGCCACAAAGACCAGCTGCTCCGTTTATTTCCGATCTTATCCGGATAAGATAAGATCAGACCTTTATCTCCCGTTTCCTTTAAGACAGCTTCAAACTCCGCCCGTCTGACTTCATCATAGCCTCTGGTGATACATACCACCAGATAATTATCCTGCAGCAGATGCTGTCCGCCCCAGAGCAGTTCATCATCCGGATGCGCCACGATCATAACCTTATCAAATCCGTCTAACTGCAGTCCGTCCAGCTGTTCTTTCGTTACGGCAGGCAGATTCAGAAACGGATACAAAACCACGATCGTATAAATTCCCAGGGCCAAAATTCCGCCGGCCAATATTCCCAGCAGGATCTTCCACCAGCGTTTCCCTTTTCTTTTTTTTATTTTCTCTTGTTTCTCAATCTTCTCAATCGTTTCTTCCATTGTTTCACGTTCTGTCTCTTTCAGACAGACTCCTTACCCTGTAACCAATAAAATTCTATCACATATTTATCAAAAAATGAAGATTTTTTCTGCATCTTGTGGTAGAATCTTACCGTAGCATGTAGAATCTTATCCTGATATACGATTGCAATCATAACTTTACGGAGAGTAAAATGAACCGCGATTTCATAAAACGATTCTCTGCTTCCACGGCTGTTCATCTGACGCTGCTGGCCGGGTGGGTTCTGCTGGTGGCGGCTCTGATCACCCACGGTACCTATATTTACGGTGCAGATGTGGACTGGGTCAATCAGCACAGCGTCCTTCCGGACTATTTCCGGCAGCATTTCTATCAGACCGGAGAGCTGTTTCCGGAGTTTGCGCCGGATCTGGGAGCAGGACAAAATATCTACTATTTTGCATATCACGGATTTTTAAGTCCTTTTACCCTGCTTTCTTACTGTCTTCCCTGGATCAGTATGGTGGATTATACGATCGTTTCCAATCTGATCATTACGATTCTTTCTGTCTGGCTGTTTTATTACTGGATGCGCAAAAAAGGCTTTTCCCCGCGCATGGCATGGTTCAGCGCCTTTCTGTTTTCCTGTGCCGCGCCGCTTATCTATCACAGCCACAAACAGGTGATGTTTGTACAGTATATGCCGTTTCTGATTCTTGCTTATATGGGGATTGAACGGCTGTATGCAAAGAAAAAAGGCGGGCTTTTGGCTGTCAGCGTATTTCTTATGTTTATGACCAGCTATTTCTTCAGCGTATCCGCGCTGTTTGCTCTGACCTTTTTTGCCGTTTATAAATATATTGGCACAACGGAGAAACCGTGCATCCGCACTTTTTTGTCTGCTGCCTGTCGATATGCTTACTGCCTGCTGACCGGTATTTTTATGGCAGGCGTTCTGCTGCTGCCGACACTGTACGCCCTTCTTGCCGGACGGGGCGACGAGGCCGGAGAGGGACAAGCCTTATCCCGGTTACTGATTCCGAAGCTCTCCCTTACCGGCGTAGCTTACAGCGCTTACGGCATCGGTGTGACCGCAGTGGGATTTCTGGCAATCCTCTATTTTCTCCTGCACAGGAAAAAGGCCGGCAGCAAATTTATGGCTGCGTTTATTCTTCTGTTTACCTGCCTGCCCTTATTCCTCTATTTTCTCAACGGACTGTTATATTTACGGACCAAAGCGCTGATTCCGTTTTTGCCGCTGGTCTGCTATATGATCGGCTGCTTCTGCTGTGAGGTGCGGGACTGCCGGCTGCAGTTAAAGCCCTATTTGATCACCGCGCCCATCCTGCTCCTGCTGGCGATCCCTGCTTTTTGTGAAACTCCTGTTTCCCTGTGCTTTATACCGGATCTCGGGCTCTGTCTGCTCGGAATCCGGCTGGCGCAGAAATACCGTAAAAGCTGGATCTTCTTCCTGCCCTGCTGCCTGACCGCCATGATCACCTGCATTGCAGTCAATGTTTCCTGCGGGCTTTTAAAAACAGAAACGGCCGCTTACATGCACAGTCCGGCCAAAAACGCGCTGCTTGAAAACGCGATCACGGCCGACGCCTCGCCTTCTGTCTTCCGAAGCGGGGATATGTCCGCGCCCAAAGCCACGAACAATCAGTATTTTGGGACGGGATTTTACGGCACCGGCTTTTATTCCTCTGCCTACAACCGCTATTACCGGGATTTCTGTTATAACGATATCCTGCTTGCCAATCCGACGGTAAACCCGATTTCTGTCACGGTTCCCAATGACGCGCTGTATCAGCGGTTCATGGGTGTGAAATATCTGGTATCGGATTATGGAGCGCCCGCCGGCTATACCCCCATTGCCAAAGACGGTTATTTTACTCTGTACCAAAATCCGGACGTGTATCCGATCGGATTCGGCGGACATGAACTGATGAGTCTTCGGGAATACCGGACCTTATCTCCCGAAGATAAGGAATTTGCTGTTTTGCGTTATATCGTAGTTGACCGGGAGCTGCCGGATGTGTATGTCTCTCCTTACGAACCGGTCAATCTGAAACCAGATCTCTCCGCATTATCCTTTGTGCCGACAGTTCGGGGTGACTACCGGGTAACGATACCCGCTTCCTCCGGCACCCGTTCCGCTGTAATCAAACTGCCCTCTTCCCTGCAGGAAGACCTCTACGTCGTAAATACACAGATATTGGAACGCCCAAATACCCGCGCCTGCATTCGAGTCAATCTGATCCAGAATGTGCTGAGCGGGAAAAACGCCACACTGCCGAATGATAATTTTCATCTGCGTTATATGGTTTCCAGCGCAGAGCCGCTTAATACCATGACCATTGATTTCGCAGCTCCGGCCGACTATGTAATGACGGATCTTACCATTTCAAAGGTCAGCTATCAGACTATCTGTGAACAGGGAAAGAACCTGTCCCGGCTGACGGACGCCCGCTGGGAAGAAAGCAATCGGCTGACCGGAACCATTTCTATGGAACAGGATGGCTATTTTGCCACAACGATTCCCTATGATGAGGGCTTTACGGTTTTGGTAGACGGACGGGAAATGAGCTATGAGTTAACAGACAATGCATTCCTCGGTTTTCCGATGGCAGCCGGAACCCACTCCGTGGAAATCTGTTTTCATGCGCCGTTTCGGACGGCAGGCATCTGCCTGTCACTGTTGGGTATCGGGATGCTGCTTGCCATGCTGATCCTGCAGGCTATGCGGAAATCCTAAAAAAGCCCGAATCCGCCGGCGTACAGATGCCGTGGATTCGAGCTTTTTTAATAACTTTAATATAATACGCGATAATCTTATAATCTCTTCAACAACGCTTCGCGTTCTTTCTCATATCCGGGTTTGCCAAGCAGCGCAAACATATTCTTCTTGTAGCTCTCAACGCCCGGCTGGTTAAACGGATTCACACCTAACAGATAGCCGCTGATCCCGCATGCAAATTCATAGAAATAGAACAGCTCGCCCAGGTAGAATTCATTCTGCTCCGGCACATTTACCACCAGATTGGGTACATTGCCGTCCGTATGCGCCAGCAGGGTTCCGTTCATGGCGCTCTTGTTGATGAAGTCCATATTTTTGCCGGTCAGATAATTGAGGCCGTCCAGATCTACCGGTTCTTCCTCAATCTCTACGGTTGCCTTCGGCGTCTCAATATTCAGGATCGTTTCAAACATAATTCTGGCGCCGTCCTGAATGAACTGACCCATGGAGTGCAGGTCAGTGGTCAGGTCTACGGATGCCGGGAACAGGCCCTTGCCGTCCTTGCCTTCGCTCTCGCCGTATAACTGTTTCCACCACTCAGATACATAGTGCAGACTGGGCTCGTAATTTGCCAGGATCTCTACACTCTTTCCTTTTCTCAGCAAGATATTGCGGACCGCAGCGTACTGCAGCGCATCATTTTCTGCAAACGGCGCGTTCAGGGCTTTTTCCCGTCCGCTGGCAGCGCCTGCCATCAATGCCGCAATATCCGCGCCGCTGGCTGCAATAGGCAGTAAGCCGACAGCAGTCAATACAGAGAACCGGCCGCCTACGTCATCCGGTACCACAAAGGTCTCATAGCCCTCTTCGGTAGCCAGATTCTTCAGGGCTCCCTTTGCCTTATCAGTGGTCGCATAGATTCTCTTCGCCGCCTCTGCCTTGCCGTACTTCTTCTCCAGCAGTTTCTTAAATACACGGAACGCAATAGCAGGTTCCGTGGTCGTACCGGACTTGGAGATAATATTGATAGAAAAATCCTTGCCCTCTACCACATCCATCAGATGACGCAGATATGTGCCGCTGATGCTGTTGCCGCAATAGTAAATCTCCGGTGCTTTCCGCTGTTCTTTGGTCAGATTATTATAAAAGCTGTGACCGCAGAAATCAATGGCTGCTCTTGCGCCCAGATAAGAACCGCCGATCCCGATTACCAGCAGCACATCCGAATCACTCTGAATCTTCTTAGCTGCTGCCTGAATCCGCGCGAACTCTTCCTTGTCATAATCCACCGGCAGATCGATCCAACCCAGGAAATCATTGCCTGCGCCTGTCTTGCTTACCAGCTTGTCCTTTGCTGCCGCTACCAGCTCACTCATATAGGATACTTCATGTTCGCTGATAAAACCGGCTGCCTTTGAATAATCAAATGTTACCTTTGCCATAACAAAAATCTCCTTTTTTGTTCTTTTTATCCATTATAGTCTTTTCAATTCTGTAACGCAAGCATTTTCTACAGGTATTCCTCCAGTACATCGGTGATCACATCCGCTTCCTGCATGCTGATTTTTCTTCCGGGCTTTCCCGCTCCGGCCTTCCCGGTGTTTTGCGCAAAAATATTGTCGTACTGTTCTCTTTTTTGCTGAACCCGTGCCTGCTCCATAGCATCCCGCCGGCTGCTGATCTCCGAGATCACCAGTTTTTCCGCCAATACGTTATCCAGATAATCTTCCGCCATACAGATCATCTGCTCCCGTCTGCCGTCCACATCGACAAGCCGTTCCAGCAATTCCAGCATCAGGAGAACATATGTGCCGAACGCTGCCGTCAGGATCATCCCTTCCCACTGTTCTCCCGCCTCGTACTGCAGGATACAGCGCAGCGCGCACAAAACTACGATCGACAGCTTGCAGATTGTCGTAATATGCTGCCAGGTCATCAAACCCAGCCCCAGCCTGCGGTCCCGATATAAAAACTTTTCAATCATAGCGGCTGTATTCGCAACGCCTCCGTTCAGCCGATATGTACCTTCATATTTTAACGCGATCTGTTTTAAGAGCTTGTCCTTTGTATTCCCGATATCCGCGGCCTGCGTGGATTTTCTTCCGTAATAAAGTCCCAGTCCGCAGCGAATTGCGGCTGCGGCTGTAAATAATGTCAGTACCGCAATCTCCGTCGCCCACGTCCGACTGATCCATTCACTGAAACCTGCCAACATAGAAATCCCTTCCTTTTTTCATAGATTCGCTTCGTACCATCAGCGTTTCTATCATCATAGCACAGATTTCAGAGAATCCGAGACAGATTCCACCGCAAGTTTCAGCCGTTTTTGACAATCCGATTCATTTTCAGCGGTAATTTCTGCAGATTTCTTCCGCCAGACGCACCAAATGCCGGATTGCCTGCTTTTCAAATTCCTGATAGTCCATAGCGGCGCTGTCGTCTGCTTTATCCGAAATAGCGCGGACGATCAGAAACGGAATTCCGTTTAGCCATGCCCCCTGCGCAACTGCCGCGCCTTCCATCTCCGTACAGTATCCTTTAAATTGATCCGCGATCCACTGTTTTTTGGCCCGATCCGAAATAAACTGGTCGCCGGACACCACTCTTCCTTCAAAGACCTGAATTTCAGGATTCACCGCTTTACAACAATTCTTAGCCAGTTCACGCAATTTCTCATCTGCTTCAAAAACGGACCGCGGCATCTGCGGGATCACGCTGATCGGATATCCAAAACCAGTGGCATCCATATCATGCTGCAGCGCCTCCGTAGACAATACAATATCGCCGATATTGATCTCGGCCTGCAGCGAACCCGCTATCCCGGTATTGATGATCGCGTCCACAGCAAAGGCGTCCGCCAGAATCTGCGTACACAATGCCGCATTTACTTTTCCGATTCCGCTCCTTACCACTACTGCAGGCTGTCCGCACAAAATCCCCTGATAAAATTCCATCCCGGCTTTTTTTACGATGGTGATCTGGTCCATCTGCGCCTTTAACAACTCTACTTCTATTTCCATTGCACCAATGAATCCTAACATTGACGATTCTCCTTTACATTTCTTTTCTTTTATTTTATACTACGAACAAGCTATGAAATATTTCAGACCTCTCACAGAAAGGAGTTCATTATGACTTATCTGTATACCCCAAGGGGTGTTTGTTCCCGATCGATCCGATTGGATGTAGAGGGCGACACGATTAAAGAAGTTCAGTTCGTCGGAGGCTGTAACGGCAATACACAGGGAGTTGCCGCTCTGGCAAAGGGAATGAATATCCATGAAGCCATCAGCCGCCTGAAGGGAATTGACTGCGGAGGCAAAGGCACTTCCTGCCCCGACCAGCTTGCCCGGGCACTGGAAGCATATCTGGCACAGGCATAACAGCCTGTGTCAGTTTTTTTGTTTTTCCTTTATAAAGAGTCCCGGCAGCTTTTTCCGAAACAGATACCGTATCCTGCCGGCTGCCAGATTCAGCGGGACCGATTTTGTTTTCAGTATAAACAGCATCAGACTATCCCGCATTCCGTTTCCGCGGCCAAACGGGATCAGCTCCGCAAACAGATAATCGGAAAAAACCGCTTTCATCCACTGCTTTCTCTGCGCATGATCCAACCCGTTTTCCCGGCCGCAGTTCCGTTCCATGGCTGCAAAAATATATTTCGCAAAGATACCGCCCAGGATCTTTCTGGTTTTGGCGTCCGCATGATCCCATCCGATCTGCTGGCTGAACAGCATGTCAATATGCGCCCGGTGAATCTCATAATAATTCACCAGATTTTTTTCTTTCAGCCGCCCGCTGTTCCGTTTGCAGTAATGATAGGGCGCGATATTTACCAGGTTCATGGAATCAATGTCTGTCACATATTGGATATTAAACCTGGCGTCTTCCAATAACGGCATATCCGCCATTTCCAGCTTCAGATGTTTTAAATAAGCGGCTTCATAGAATTTATTGCATACATATCCGTACAATGTGTTTTGTTCCAGACTGATGATCCGGTCACGCACCTCTTTTTGTCCTCTCAGGAACAATACCGTCAGACTTTCTCCATGACTGCCTTCATCAAAGGTCAGCGCCTCCGGCTCCCCTTTTTTCACGGGCAGGAAGCGTTCCGTTGCCGAAATTTTCCCTTCCTGGTCAAAATATTCTTTCAGGATCCCCAGCACCGTTAGCTTCGCCGGATGACTCCGAAGCACCCGATACACGACTTCCAGCATGGTATCCGCTATATAATCATCCGCGTCCATAAACGTGATATAGGTTCCCTCTGCTGCCGCGATCCCCATATTACGGGCGTATCCGGCGCCTCTGTTTTCGTCCAGTTTGATCAGCCGGATCCGCTCGTCCCGGCTGCTGTACTCCCTGCAGATCAGATTGCTGGCGTCTTCCGGGCAGTCGGAGACAAGCAGAAGCTCCCATTCTCCAAAGGTCTGGTTCCGCACGCTTTCAACCGCTTTTCTAATATAATTCTGCGCATTATAAACCGGAATGATAATGCTGAACAATGGCTTGCCCATCCGCGCCTCCAAATTCCGCTATTTTGTCTTCTGTTCGTAAATCTCCGCAACTTCTTCCACATCCCCGGAAGCCACGATCTGCCCCTGTTCCAAAATAATAGCCTTATTGCATAACCGCTTCACCTGTTCCAGCGAATGTGATACAAACAAAACCGTTACCCCTTTATCGAACATACTCATGATCCGCGCTTCACTCTTCTTCTTAAACTTTGCATCTCCCACAGATAAGACCTCGTCCAGGATCAAAATCTCCGGCTCTACAATGGTGGCAATCGCAAATCCCAGTCTGGCGCGCATACCGGAGGAATAATTTTTAAGCGGCACATCAATAAATTTTTCCAATTCTGAAAACGCCACGATCTCGTCATACTTAGACTTCAAAAATTCTTTGGAAAATCCCAGTACGGCTCCGTACAGAAAAATATTCTCCCTTCCAGTGTACTGCGGATCAAATCCCGCACCCAGTTCCAGCATGGGAGCGATCTTCCCGTGTTTTTTTACGGTTCCTGTCGTAGGCTTATAGACTCCCGCAATGACCTTAAGCAGCGTACTTTTCCCTGCTCCATTCAGGCCCAATATTCCCAGCCGGTCCCCTTTATTCAGGGTAAATGAAACATTCTTCAAAGCCCAGAATTCATCATACTTGATCTGACGCTTCAGAAACTTGATCATATATTCCTTCAAGCTGTCTAATTTTTCTTTACTTAAATTAAATTTGATGCTCACATCATTTACTTCTAACGCAAGCTTATTTTCACCCATATAAATCTCCGTTCTTTTCATTAAATATGCAGAATAAATTTATCCTGTTTCTTATAAAACATATAAAATCCCAAAATCATTACCACAACACTGGCAGCAGCCGCATAAGCCATCATTTTCCAGTTAATCGGATCATTAAAAACTGCAGCTCTGAAATTTGAGATCAGGCAAAAGAGAGGGTTCAGCTTCAGAACCAGCGCATACTCTGACTTCAAAATATTTGTGGGATCATAGAAAATAGCACTGGTATACATAATCAGCATCAAAGCTACACCCCATAAATATTCCATATCCCGAAAGAATACAGAGACTGTTCCCAGTATCATTCCAACACCCAATGAAAACGGAAGGATCAAAAACAAAGGAAGAAATGCATATAGCAAATTCCATGTAGGGTACACCTTAAAAAACAGGCATACTATAACAAGTACAATCAGTGAAATCAGGAAAATAATATAATTAAATAATACCGCTGACAACGGATATAAATATTTCGGCACATATACTTTTTTGATCATGGCGCTGTTGGCCCGAATGGCACGCATAGCGCCATTTGTTGCTCCTGAGAAAAAACTGTACAGCAGCCGTCCTGCCAGAATGTATACCGCAAAATTTTTTGTTCTGGTTCCCAGCAGAGTTCCAAATACAATTGTCAATACCGCCGTCTGCAGCAGCGGCTCCAACAGCGTCCAGATGATCCCCAGATAAGATCTTCTGTATTTTAACTTGATGCCTTTTTTTACCAATTCCCACAGCAATAAACGGTATTGGCAAAATCCACTTACATATCGGTTCATACTAATCCTTTCTCAATCACAATATTTTCCGCCGCACTTTTCGATACAGACTCTTGTCAGGATATCCAGCGCGTCTACATAATAATGGCTGCTCAGGCTGTAGTTCAGATTGAACACGGACAGTTCCGTACAGGCCAGAACGACCGACTGACATCCCGCATCCTTTAACTCCTGCACAACCCGCATAAACTGATGCTTGTCCCCCTTTTCCCCGCGCTTGATCTGATCGTAGATCAGCGACATGACATCTGCCTGCCGTTCAGGCGACGGATATACGGCCTCAATCCCGTATTGCGCCAGCATTTTTCGGTACAGATCCCCCTGCACCGTTCCGTCTGTCGCCATGATCCCTACTTTTTTGAGCCCTCTGTTATAAATGTAGGCGGCTGTTTCCCCGATCATATTGATAAATTTTCCATCTGTCAGTATATCCAGTTTCCGGGAAAAATAATGGCAGGTATTACACGGAATTGCCAGATATTCACATCCCAAAGACTTTAACTTTAAAATATCCTCTTCAATAATGCTCCAGAGTTCCTCTTCCCGTCCGCACAAAATACACTCGGTCCGATCCGGGATCGAGGCATGATTATAGATAAAAATATCCAAATGCTCCCTGTCGTTGTCCACCTGCGTACAGTCTATGATCTTTTTATAAAATACCTGTGTGGCTTCCGGGCCCATTCCGCCCAGGATTCCCAAAGTCTTTTTCTCCACAATTTCCTCCAGGTTCTCCGATTAAAATCCGTATATCCATGCGCTGTGAGATCGGCCAAATTTCCTTTTTAAGGCAATAATCCAAGATTATCTTATCACACAACCCCGAATAAATCAATTATTGCTTTCGGATTCCGCGCTAAAATAAAAGCGTGCAAAGCCTGACATGATCTGCCCTGCTTTGCACGATCCAATGCACCCGGTGGGACTTGAACCCACACGCCTTTTTATTCAGCAAATGATCCTTAGTCATTCTCCTATGCCAATTCGGATACGGGTGCGTACATATGAAGTACGTCTATCATACTAGCTTAAAATCCGCGCAATGTCAACTGGTTTTTACGGGGAATATAAAGTCTTTTTAATAATCAAAAATCCCCTGTATCGCATCTGTCAGATTCATAATATCCGAATAGGAAATCCGGTCAATCTTTTTAAATCCTCTATATCGCAGATCCGCCAGTCTCAACTGCTCGCACATAACGATCCCTGATATCACATCCGTATTCACCCGAATATGCAGCGGATCTAAAAATGTATCCTGAACGATCGGACATAAAACTGCCTGTTCGGTCTGATTAAAAAAGTTTTTACTTACAACCAGATAGTATCCTTTTTTCCCTTCGATTGAAATAATGTCTCCCTGTTCTGCCGTCATACATTACCACCTTTCACGCCCCATCGGCTCTCCCCAGTCAAATTCCTCATACGGTCCCAACTTCCCTCCATACTCCTTCGCGCGCTCTTCTAAGGTACGGTGCGGCTGTTTTATTTTTTTAAGAATAATACTGCCATCGCTAAACTCTATTTCCAGAAAATCATTTTTCTGAATGCCTGCCGATTCCAATACTTCTTTTGATAAACGGATTCCCTGACTGTTTCCCCATGCTTTTACCTGTGCATACATAGTACCGCCTCCTTGTATATACATAGTATATACAAGGAGGCGGTACTATGTCAAGCATTTCTTCTAAATGATTCCCATCGCTTCCGCCATCTGCATCAGCTTCCGTTCTCCTTCGATCTCGCTGGGATACGGATACCGGCGCGCCGCTTTCTCAAACTGCGCTTTCACCTGCTCTGCCTTCCCGGCGTCTTTTTCCAGTAAAAGCGCGATCATATATCGGGTGCGCAGGACACTCGGAAATTTTTTCATGGCTTTCATAAATTTCTTCTGCGCCGCCGTAAGCCAGCCTTCCAGCTTTTCCTGACGGTTCTCTCCCAGCAGTTCACAGCAGATCAAGTCGCAGATCATCAGGCTGCGGTGGATCCCGACAATGCCGCTGTCCATGGCAAGCAGCTTCTCCATCTGTTCCTGAGCCGCCGTAAGCTGACGCTCCTCCATCAGCCGGTTACAGGAAAACACGCCGATCGCCGCAATCAGAGGATTTTTCATTCCTTCCTCCGACGGCACGGCAAACCATTCCGGCGGCATATCCTTCACCCGGATGCTTTTTGCCAGAAGTTCATTGATCTTCATCTGCAGCCAGAATGCGCGCATCGCTTCCGGATTCTTATTGAGAGAAACCGCATTGCAGCCGTCATTATCCACAGCGCCCATCCGCACCGGCAAGCCGTTTAAAAGCGCACACACAACCCCGATCACAGCTAAGATCAGAAAAACAAGCGACGCCATCGGAAGATCCCGGAAGACGAACCACAGGATCAGACTGATCACCGCCAGCAGCAGATTCATGATGGAGCCGCCCAGATTATATAAAACCACCGGAAATTTCCCGTCCTGCATTTCCGGCGGCGTCATCAGGCATTGCCCGCCGGTTCCCGCAATATGCAGTCTGCGAAACCGCAGCTTTCCGTTTTCTTTGATCCATATCAGACTGCCGATCCGAAAGGAAGAAAACCGGTATCCGGTCAGCCGTCCGAACAGAAAATGTCCGAATTCATGACAGACAATATGGATCAGTATACTCCCATACATCGCTGCCAGTACAATGACCAGCGCTAATATTTCTTCCCCTGTACTGCGGTCCGCCGCGGCCGTCTGTTCCAGATACCGGGCCATCAGAACCCCGCATACGGCGCCGAGCCCTACAAGACACAGACCGCCGATCAGTCCGGCAGCGAACTTTACCGGATACTGCTTCCGTTCGTCTTTTTCTTTTGTCTGTTTCTCCATGTCCCGACCCCGCTTTCGTTTCGCGATTACTCCTTTTTGATCCGCTTCTTCGACATATAATCATTATCTGCTTCCAGTTTATCCTGCAGCCATTCCCAATCCGGCGTTCCATCCTCCCTGTACAGGGATTCCTTCGGAATGGCTGCCCATTCCAGTCCCGGCACCTCTTCCGCCGTACCGAAGACCAGATATCCGCAATGATATAAATGTAAATGTCCTTCTACCGCAGGCTCCACTGCATCCTTATCAATCACATACAGCACATCCTTCTGCCAGCTTCCGGTCTTTGCCGCCTGCTCGTATTCCGCATAGGATTCTTCCGCTGCCCTGGGATACTGGCGGGACAGATAAAAATAATTCATTGTCATGTTCCGTTCCCACGCAAACGCGCCCAGTTCCACATAGTACTCCGTCCGGCAGGTTTCCGGATCCACTACCAGCATCCGGCTGTAAGTGTCCGGCAGTGCTTCTAAGACCGCAGCGTCCAGGCACTGTACTTTCCGCTCCGCCGGCGTGCTGTAGGTCTGATGCAGATCTGACATTACGCCGCTGAAATCCCAGATCTGCAGCGCCGCCGTCACTGCCAGAATCCCCGGTACCCATTTTTTCGGGAACCGCTTTATCACGATCCACAGCGCCGCGATCATGACCATATCCATGCAGCACCACATAAACCGGCCGCCGGAACGGAATACGCCCATCAGATCCCGAATCGGCTTCCACAGCGGAATATTGAGAAATACATGACTGCCTATCGTCATTTTCGTACTTAACGCCAGAAGAAAGAATACCACAAAACAGACCGCGATACTGATCGTCCGCGGCTTATTGCTTCCCCATAACTTCCCCCCGATCCACTGTTTTAACGTTCCTTCCCGCTTATGTACCGCGATCCGCCAGATCCCATAGATCAGAACCAGAAGCACCAGGATCAGCATGCCGAATCCCAAATAGGCGATCCCTTCATACTGATAAAAGGAATTTGTCTTTAACGCCGGCAGGATTTTTGAAAATCCATAGGAATTGATCAGGGAATTCACATTTGCGGAATACTGGCCAAAGCCCTTGGCGTTGCCGCTTACCCCTCCGGCAAATCCGCCCAGCACAAACATATTGGCAAGCACGCTGGCACAAAACGCGCCGAATGTGATCCCCGCGTATTTCCAATTCTTATCCCGCAGGACGGACTCTAACAGCAGGCACAGCATAATGCCGCCCACCATAAAGACAAAATAACTCTGGATCCAGATACAAAGCCCGCCCAACAGTGCCCAGACTGCCGCGCTTTTCCCCGGCTTCCGGAACTTATCCTGATACAGCCAGACCGCAAATGCCGCCAAAATCAGGAAATGCGCCGCCAGCGCCGTATGTCGGCTGTTTCCCATATAATCCATATATCCGAACAGACGCTGCAGCACCGGAGAAAGCAGGATAAAGAAAATACTTCCCAGCCCGACCTGTACGGGTTTTCTGGTAAACCGTCCCGCAATCACGGCCCCCATCGCGCCGTTTAACGCATAACAGACAAGCCCGAACCATCCGAAATACTGAAACGTCTCCGGCAGAACCGGCATCAGCAGCTTACTGAAGACCGCAAACAGCGGGATCGCATCAATATATAAAATACTGATCGGATACTGATAGGTCAGTCCTTCTGTCATCCCAATGGGAAAGGTCCAGGGAGTGGCACGGTAATATAGCGACGCGATATAATGCTGCTGCAGATCATCTCCGGTAAACAGCCAGTCCTCGTATGTCACGTCCAACACCCGCACCCCGTAGATCCCGATAAAAAACAGGATCCCCAGCGCCATTCCGATCAGCCAGAAGCTGCGGTCATAAATTGTTTTCCTTTGTAAATTCATCTTTTTCTCCGTTTCCAACCGTTTATGCCTTCACAAACAGCGCCGCCAGGGAAAATACAATAAAAATCCCCACTGGCGCTGTCCGCAGCCAGATATATCCGCCAAGCCATTCTTCCGGCGCTTCCTTTCGGTTCCGGTTTTTATATTCCCACAGCACAAACAGCATGGCTGCCGTCACGACGCCCGCGAACAAAGACATATAAAGATCCGGATTGATCCCGATCCCCTTTAAGATACCGGAAATCGAGCCGCCCTGATTCTTCATCTGAAATACTTTTGACAAAAATCCGCCCTCTGCCATATTCTGGTCATAGGCGCGCGGCCAGCCCAGTCCCGCCAGCAAAATAACAAACAGAGAAATACAGGTATCCAGCAGACAGGCGGTCCGGAACCGTCTGGCCCCAGCCAGCGCCATTGTGAAAAACGGCACGGCTAACAGCAGCCAATTCGGATGCCATGAAACAAACAGCATAAACAGCCCGAAAACCAGCATCGGCAGGATAAAATACAGATTCCGGCGGTCTTTTTCCCCATATCCCGCGTTCTCCTCTTCTCCCGACGGCGCAGGGGCCTCCGGCGTCCGCACGGCATAGGCCGCCACACAGACAACCACAAATCCAATGATAAAAAATCCTGCCGTTCCTTCCTGCAGATTCAGCGAATACCCGTAACCGGATGCAAAAAAGCGGTCTACGAATCCGTACAGATCCTCCATGAAGGCTTTGACCTCTCCATAACCGGGATCAAAATGATAGATTCCTGCCTGCAGCAGCGTCCCTGCCATAACCAGGATCCCGTTCCGCAGCAGATACAGGAGCCGTTTTTCCTGCAGCAGCAGAATCGGCAGAATCCCCAGCAGAATATACGGTTTATACAGCACGGCGACAGAAAAATAAATCAATTCCCGCCGCACATTCCCGGCTAAAAGCGCCCGGATCCCCAGCAAAGCAAAAAACAGCGGAAAAATATCCAGATGCATAATGATCAGCGACAGAAAAATAAACAGGGAAGAAGACGCAAACAGAAATCCGATCCATTTTGCCTTCTCCTCCGGATAGCCCAGTCTGCGCGCGATATCCTGCATGATCCGCACCATGGCAAGCAGCAGGATCAGATACAGCGCTTTCACCACAAACTGATAGGGCAGCAGCGGCAGATTCAGGGAGAACAGCCGGTCCGCCGCGTAAAGCGGCAGATTCACAAACCCCAGCGTCATATAGTTGAGGGCGGAATAATTGGCGCCTGCCTGCAGCGTGTCCGGCCAGCCAGCAAATGCTCCGTTTTCTGCCATATCGTTTACAACCGAGTAAAACCGATGCGCTTCCCCGCGGAAAAAGCAGTCGTTAAATACCAGAGACTGCCGCATCGTCAGGGAAAAATCGTGATAAAAACAGAAGAACAAAAATACGGGCAGCAGGACCAGTCCCAACAGACACCAGTCCCGGACTGCCGGCCCTTTTTTGTTTTCCGCCGGAAAAAACATCTCTTTGATCCCATATGCAGTTTTACGGCCTCTATTTTTTAATCCGCTCATTTTCGATCTCTCCGATCTGTTCTTTCACCTTTGATCTGAAATCTTTCTTTTGCATTTTATACCATATCTGTATCTGAATTACAATAAAAAATCCCAATAACGACGCGAAGATCCCCGCGAACAGCCATGGCGTCCGATAGGTCAGGAGGATTTCATGGGTTCCCGGCTCCAGCAGCAATCCGGTGTAAATACCGTTTACCCGCAGCCGGTCTGCCTCCTTTCCGTCTACAAACGCGCTCCAGCCGTCCGCATAAGGAATGCTTAAACACAGCAGCTTTGGTTCGCTGACCGTGACCGTACCGGTGATCTGATTGGTTCCGATCTCATAATCTGTCAGCGCCTCCTGCGATAAGGCCTTTGTCTGCTTTTCGTAATTTTTCATGGGCTGCGCATAAACAGCCAGATTTCCGATCTCATAAGTTCCCGCCCTGCTGAATACGATCTTACAGGTAGTCAGGCTGTCTTTGTGGTAACCCAGATTAAACAGGTAATTTTCCCTGCCGTTATACCAGTTCCAGGTTTTTGACACTACGGCGGTCTCCGTCTCCAGTCCGCCCCCGTATACTGTTATATAGCAGCTCCGGACTGCCGATCTGTCCGGTATCTTTAAGGCGTTCATCTCCAGATAAACCTCACAGTCCGCCGGACTTGCAAAGGTAAGCACCAGATACCCTTCTTTCTTTTTAACCGTGATCGTTCCGTTCTCATAGGTCAGATTTTCGCAGTCCGTGACCGCAGCTTCAACTTTTTGCGCCGTCAGCAGCGGTTCGGCTTCCTTCAGCTGTTCCGTAGCCCGGGCAAGCGCTTCGCTCCCGTTTTCCCCGCCGTCTCCGTCTTCCAGCAGCGCGCACTGCAGGGCTGCCTCCTGTTTTCCCAGGTCCGTCAGCCGTTCATAGTTTTCTTTTGTTATATAACTGTCATACGTATAGCCAAACGGCAGTGCCAGTTTATTCTCATAAATTCCGCAGCGCACATCCCCCAGGAGCTTTTCTTCCGTCTTTTCATACCCATAGGGAACCGCCTGCGATTCCGCTTCCGAAGCTGCAAAATATTTGACGTTCGCCAGTTCCATCATTGCAGTCCGGTTATCCATTCCGTTGATCTTAAACGGGATATCGTAAACATCCGCCACCTGCATCTCCTGCATATAGGAAACCAGATTGGAATTCGCGATACTGAAATATCCGGCGATCCCGTACTGTCCCGTTACCATCGCCGCATTTTCCGTAGGTTTCCACGCCGCATCCGTCCGGTAAAAATCATTTTTATTTCCGTCCGGCAGCAGAGACATAGGCGTCTCACTGAGAAAAGTATGCGCTGTGCCGGCAGGCTGAAATTCTTTTACATACCCTTCCATCTGATACACGCAGAAACCGCCTGCCATCAGCTGCAGACAGACCGCGCCCAGCAGCAGGCCGTACCGATGTTTTTCTTTGAGCGGCAGCCAGAGCGCCGACAAGATAACGCCCAGAAAGACCAGTCCGGATACCGCCCACCAGTTCCCTTTCCAGATCACAAATCCATACGCAGACAGAAGCAGGCCGCCAACGGCCATCAGCGCGGTTTTGGCCAAAACCGCACTCTGTTTCCACGCGGTAAGCAGCAGATTCCCCCGCTGCAGCAATTCCGGCAGCATAACCGTAATGACCAGCGCCAGGACAAAGGTAAATAAAAACATCCATCTGCCCGACTGATAGGAGAAGCCGTTTAAAATATAGCCGCCTGCCGGAATGAGCATAAACAGAACGGCAATCCCCATTCCCCAGCGCAGTTTCTTCTGTTTTCTTCCCAATCCGGTGAAAAGCGAAACGACAGAAATCAGCCCGATCGCCGTCATTCCCGGATAATCCCAGGTATCCTTCGGCACCGCCATGGAAACCAGCATTTCCAGATAGGTCCCCGCTTCATAAAGAACCGGGTTTTTCATACTGATCTGCGCGGTGTCCCGCATACTGGAAAAATAACCGCCCAGCGCCGGCAGAAAGATCACGCCGGCACACAAAATCCCCACTGCATACGCGCCCATATTTCTCAAAACGGAACCGATCAGTTCCCGTACCCGGTTTTTAGGATAGCTTGCCAGCGTACAGATCACGATATAGACCGCCAGAAAACAGGTGATCATATAGAGAAAATAAAAACCGTTCAGCGCAGTCAGTCCGATCATGCCGATCATCAGCCACGGCTTCTTTTTTTCGATCAGTCTGTCCGCTCCGATCAAAATAAGCGGCAGATACATCATAGGCGCGATAAAAAACGGATGCCGCACCGCCGTATACAAGACATATCCGGAAAACGCGTAGCACAGCGCACCCACCAGGATCGCCCTGCCGTCCAGATTCCGGTGCTTCGCATATCCCGCAAATGACAAGCCGGCCAGATAAATGCGCAGGACGACCAGCACATGGTAAAATAGTTCCGTCCGCGCAGGCGGCACCAGTGCCGACAACAGCAGCAGCGGATCGCCCAGGCCGTAAAAATTCAGCGTGGAGAGGATATCCTCTCCCATATCAATGGAAAAATCATAGAAGGGAATCGAAAAATGGCCGGAAAAAAGATTCCGAAAAAATTCCCGATAATAATTTCCCAGATATTCCAGCACTGCGTAATGCTGTTTAATTCCGTCCGTATCCCAGATAAACGATTTGCCGTTCATGAGAAACGGAAGAAACGCGATAAAAAAAATAACCAGAAAAAGGGCTGTGTAACACAGCCAGAATTTTCCGGTTTTTTTCAGTCCTGTATGTTGTTTCTCTGCCCCTATCTGCCGCCCCATCAAAGTCCTCCATACCTTATGCGCTTATCGTTTCCCCGCCCGCTTTTATTTTACGATCCGGGTAAAAAATTCTTTCAGTGCCGCAATCTTCGCTTCTCCGTCCGCTTTGGTATCGGCCCGAAGCGTATAATAAATCTTTAATTTCGGTTCCGTACCGGACGGACGCACGATCACCGTTGCGTCTCCCTCCAGTTCCAGCGCGATTACATTGGATTTCGGTAATTTCAGCGTTTCCACACTTCCGTCCGCCATCCGTTTTTTTGCCTGCAGGTAATCCGCTGTGGAAATGACCGGTTTCCCCGCGATAGCGGCCGGCGTATGCTCCCGCAGTCCGTCCATGATCTCCTGCATCCGGGCAAAGCCGCTTTCCCCTTCAAACGCTGCCGACTGCTGCGTTTCCAGATACACGCCGTATTCCGCGTACAGATCCTCCAACATGTCGATCAGGGATTTCCCCTGCCCTTTATAATAAGCAAACATTTCGCAGATCAGCAGGGAGGCGTTCACGCCGTCTTTATCCCGTACAAAGCTGCCGCTTAAATAGCCGTAACTTTCCTCAAATCCAAAGATATAGCGGTCCGCTTCCTGATTCTGCTCTAAAAATCCGATCTGTTCCCCGATAAATTTAAATCCGGTGAGCACGCGCCGCAGTTCAACCCCGTATTTTTTCGCGATGGGGTTGATCATGCCGGTAGAAACAATGGTGCTGACCGCTACCGGCTGTTTTGGCATCGTGCCGTTTTGGGTCCGCATTCTGCACACAAAGTCAAAGAGCAGCACGCCCATCTGATTTCCCGTGATCAGCGTATAGCCCTCCGGCGTCCTTACTGCCGCGCCCACCCGGTCACAGTCCGGATCCGTTGCCAGCAGCAGATCACTCTGTACTTCTTCCGCCTTTCTAAGACCGACTTCCAGCGCCTCCCGGATCTCCGGATTCGGATAAGGACAGGTCGGGAAATTACCGTCCGGCATTTCCTGTTCCTTCGGGATCACGATATTGGTAAACCCGTTTCTGGCCAGACAGGTCGTCACACATCTTCTGCCGGAACCGTTTAACGGCGTATAGACGATCGATACATTCTTATCGATTCCCTTACACAGCGCCTGTCCGGATACCGCTGCCATATAAGCCTCAAACACTTCCTCGCCAATAACAGAAATCCTGCCGTCCGCAATTCCCTGTTCAAACGGAACCGCTTTTACATCCGCAAACAGATCTGCCTGTTCGATCTGTTCCAGCACTGCTTTCGCCGCTTCCAGGGTAATCTGGCAGCCGTCCGCTCCGTATACCTTGTACCCGTTATATTTTGAAGGGTTATGACTGGCCGTTACCACAACGCCCGCACTGCAGTTCAGATACCGTACCGCAAAGGATAACGCCGGCGTAGGCATCAGTTCTTTATAAATATGTACGGCAATGCCGTTAGCTGCGAATACGCCGGCAGCCCGCTTCGCGAATACATCCGACAGGATCCGGCTGTCATAGGCAATGGCAACCGAAGGCGTCTCAAACTTCGCGTTTAGATAATTCGCCAGCCCCTGACTCGCCTTCCCGACCGTATACAGATTCATCCGGTTCGTGCCTGCCCCGATCACACCGCGCAGTCCGCCGGTTCCAAATTCCAGGTCCCGGTAAAACCGGTCGCTGATCTCATCCTGATCGCCCGCGATCTCTTTTAATTCCTGCTGCATCTGCTCATCTGCGGCCTGTTCCAGCCACCGTTCATATTCTTCTTGTGCTCTGTTCATTTTCCTCTCCATTATTCCGCATTTTCCTGATTCTGATTCCGCCAGTAATCCAATACATCTCCGATGGTCTGTTCCAATGGGATCTCCGGCTTCCAGTCTGTCGCTTCAAGCAGACGGCTGATATCCGCCGCGATCACCGGCACATCCGACGGCCGCATCCGGTCCGGATCCGTCTCCACCCGGATCTCACACTTTGCCTGCCGCAGGATTTCCGCCAATACCAGCGAAATCGCGATATCTCTGCCGCTTCCTACATTATAAGTAACGCCGCTTTTTCCGGTCTGCGCCAGCATCCCATAGGCCCGCACCACATCCCGCACATCCGTGAAATCCCGGCGCGCGGAAAGGTTTCCCACCGACAATACCGGCGGCTGCTTTCCGGCTTCGATATCCGCAGCCTGTTTACAGAAATCAGAAACCACAAACTGCGTCGTCTGCCCCGGTCCGATGATGTTAAACGCCCGTATCATCATCACATCCAGTCCGTAAGCTCTGGCGTAAATCTGTCCCAGCAGATTCTGGCATGCCTTCGTCGCCGCATAGATGTTCCCGGGCCGGATCGGATTCTCCTCCCGAATCGGAAGCTCCGTCTCTTCGATATAGCCATATTCCTCGCCTGAGCCTACCAACAGAACCCGCGGTTTGTGCCCGGTCCGCTCCGCAACTCTCCGAACAGCCTCCAGCACATAAACCGCTCCCTTTATGTTGACGTCCACGGTCAGATCCGGCCGTTTCCAGGACAGCGCGACGGAACTCTGCGCCGCCAGATGAAAAATATAATCCGGACAGAAACCCGCGATCAGCCGCTCGGTCGCCGCTCGGTCCAGAATATCCAGATTCACGATCTGCCCGTGATTCATTTGCATTTGTTCCAAAGCCAGTTTTGTACAACAGACAGACCATCCGTACTGCCGGTACAGATGGTCTGCCAGATAGTGTCCTACAAATCCGGCTCCGCCAATAATCAAAGCCTTTTTCACACTAACTCCTTTTCTACCAGCGCCAGGTCATTTTCTGCCATGCGCTCTACCAGTTCCTTAAAGGAAATCTCACGAACCCAGCCCAGCTTCTTCTCCGCCTTTGCCGGGTCGCCAAGCAGCACATCTACCTCTGCCGGACGGAAAAACTGCGGATTCACCCGAACCACTGTTTTGCCGGTTGCCTTGTCAATCCCGATCTCATTGACGCCGCTGCCCTGCCATGCAATTTCCATTCCCGCACAGGCAAACGCGATCTCCACAAACTCCCGGACCGTTCTGGTCTCTCCGGTTGCGATCACATAGTCGTCCGGCGCATTCTGCTGCAGCATCAGCCACATCCCTTTTACATAATCTTTGGAATGTCCCCAGTCACGTTTGGAATCCAGATTGCCCAGCTCCACACATTCCTGAAGACCGAACTTGATCCTGGCAGCGGCGTCTGTGATCTTCCGTGTCACAAACTCTTTGCCGCGCCGCTCGGATTCATGATTGAACAAGATCCCGGAGCAGGCATACATGTCATAGCTTTCCCGGTAATTCTTCGTAATCCAGTGCCCGTACAGTTTGGCGACGCCATAAGGAGAGCGGGGATAAAACGGAGTCGTCTCCCGCTGCGGCATCTCCTGTACCAGACCAAACATCTCGCTGGTGGACGCCTGATAAAATCTGGCTTCCGGCTTTACGGTCCGGATCGCCTCCAGCATATTGGTAACGCCCAAAGCGTCTATATCCGCGGTCCCGATCGGGGTATCCCAGGAGGTCGCCACAAAGGACTGGGCCGCCAGGTTATAGACTTCATCGGCCTGAGAGATCCGCATTGCCTTGATCAGGGAAATCGGGTCCGTCATGTCCGCATAGATCAGATGCACCTGATCCTTAATATGGGCAATATTGCCGTAATCTACCGTACTTTTTCTCCGCCAGATCCCATATACTTCATATCCCTTTTCCAGCAGCAGCTCTGCCAGATAAGAACCGTCCTGTCCTGTAATTCCTGTAATCAGTGCCTTTTTCATCATCGTTTCCTCCTATAGATATTCTTCTTTCTGCTCCTCTTTCAGTTTCTGCAGTACTTCTTTGATCTTTCCCGCCGCTTCTTTCCTGCAGACCAGCAGGGCGTCCTCTGTATCCACAATAACGGTATCCTGCATCCCCACTGCGGCGATCAGTTTTTCGCCGCCCTCCAGGACACAGTTCTGACAGTCCACGGCCAATACATTGCCCGTCACGGTATTGCCTGCCGCGTCTGCCTGCCGGATCCTGCCGACCGCCAGCCAGGAACCCACATCGTCCCAGCCGAAATCTCCGGGCAGAATGTAGATCCGCTCCGCCTTTTCCATGATGCCGTAGTCCACGGATTCCGATTCCATCGCGGTAAACTGTTCCGTCAATACGGATTCCCAGGCGTCGGTCCCCACGGCTGCCTCAATCACTTCCAGCCGCCGGTAGGTATCCGGCATAAACCGTTTCATATTGGCAAGCAGCGTAGATATCTTCCAGGCAAACATCCCGCTGTTCCACAGATAGGTACCGGCAGCCACATAGGATTTTGCCCGCTCCAGATCCGGCTTCTCCACAAACTGTTCCACCGGATAGACCGGCGGTTCGGCTGCTCCCGCTTCATCTGTTCCCGCTTCGGTCGTTTTCGTATACCGAATGTAGCCGTAGCCTGTCTCCGGATAATTGGGCGTGATCCCGATCGTCACCAGATTCTCTCCCACTTCGGCTTTGCCGCAGGCGGCTTCCAGCACATCCGCAAAGATGTCCGTATAACGGATCAAATGGTCTGAAGGCAGCACCAGCATAACTGCGTCGCCGTATTTCTTTCGCATATGTACCGCACCCAGTCCTACACAGGGCGCCGTATTGCGCCCCACCGGTTCGCACAGGATATTTTCTTCCGGAAGACCAGGCAGCTGTGCCTGCACCAGCGGTTTATACGCCGCATTAGTGGCAATATAGATATCCTGCAGTTCCACGATCGGCAGAATCCGTTCCACCGTAAGCTGGATCATTGTCCTGCCGTCGTCGGTCAGGCTCAAAAACTGCTTGGGCAGACGCTGTCTGCTTCTGGGCCAGAACCGCTCCCCTTTTCCCCCTGCCATGATCAATGCTGTTCTTTTCATACGTCCTCCATTATTTTCTATAGGTAATCAATTTATTCAGCACAAACTGAATCGCCGAAACCACAACCAATACGATCGCTTTCAGCAGATATACATTCATATACTTCTCAAAAACGGACAGCGCGCCCGCCGACAGCAGCATCCCCAGCACACAGATCGCGCCGTAGGATACAAAGCGCCGCCACAGATTATCCGACTTCTTAAAATTTAAAAATGTATTGGTCGTAAAAGTAAACGCGAATCCGCAGATACCGGAAATTACCGTGGCGATCTCCGCCTTTGATAAGATCGGGATTCCCACGCTGACCAGCAGACTGAATACGCCGTAATCGATCACGGCGCCGCCGACACCAAAAATACCGTATAAGATCAGATTTTTGAAAAATTCTTTTTTATCTGCCATCGTTCTTTCCACTTCCGTTCGCTCTGTTTCCGAAGATCCGCATACCGGTCAGCCGTACCAGCGTCTTGATGTAACTCCAGATAAACGGCAGCAGCCGGCGCTTGGATTCCCCGTATACCCGCTTTTGAAATGTGATCGGCACTTCTCCGATACGGAACTGTCCTTTCGGCTTATTCATCTTCAGCTTCAGCAGCACTTCCTCCAGCACGTCATAATTCTTACAGGTCAGCTTTACCTTTTTTAAGTCTGCCGTATGGTACATCCGGTAATCCGTAGACAGATCCTTCGCTTTCAGGCCGAGACAGATCCGGAACATGGTATTTAAGATCGCGGACATGATAACCGACGACTTACTGTCATTGGTCACGCCGCCCTCCACATAACGGGAACCGATCACCACATCATACCCGCCGTTTACAAACTTCTCATAGATCTCGGGTATTTTAGCCGGCGGATGCGAGCCGTCGCTGTCCATGATCAGGAACTTGTCCATCTTCGCGCACCGGATTCCCGTGCGGAACGCTCCGCCAAACGCCGGATATTTCTGATTGATATATCGGGCGCCGTAAAACTTACAGACATCCTGCGTGTGATCCGTGGGCTGTTCGGTATCTACGACCAGAATTTCATAGGGTTCTCCCGTTTTTTTCACATTCTCAATGATCTGAGGAAGCAGCATTTTCAGATTTTCTTCCTCCTGATATGCCAGCAAAACAACACTGATTCCCATTTTATTTTCTCCTGTATCCTTTCCATCAGCGTACATTCCGGTACGACATGTAGTACAGTATAATGCACTTTCCAAAAAAGGGCAACGGATTTCTTGAAAAAAACACAAGTCCTGCTTGAAAAAAACAAAAATCCTGTATATAATAGTTACCATTCCTATGTAAATACGGAGGAGCATCCAATGTTACTGTCTGTTGTCATTCCCGCCTATAACGAAGGGGAACTGATCCATAAGACCGCGCAGGTCATTTCCGAACTGCTGACAAAGAACGGGATCGCATATGAACTGATTTTTATAAACGACGGTTCCAGGGATAACACCTGGGCGGAGATTGAACTGGCTCACGCGCAGGATCCCAGGATCCACGGCATCTGTTTTTCCAGAAATTTCGGAAAGGAGGGCGCTGTTTTCGCAGGACTGGAATACGCCCACGGCGATTGCTGCGCCGTTATGGACTGTGACCTGCAGCATCCGCCCGAAACACTGATCGAAATGTACAAGCTGTGGACGCAGGGCTATGAAGTGATCGAAGGGATCAAATCCTCCCGGGGGAAAGAAGGCTTTTTCCATAAACTGTTCGTCAAGGCATTTTACGGTATGATGAGCAGTTCCACCGGCGTGGATATGACTCGGGCCTCCGACTTTAAATTATTGGACCGGAAGGCGGTAGACGCCATTATCGCGCTGCCGGAGCGCCATATCTTTTTCCGGGCGCTTTCCTCCTGGGTAGGGTTCAAAACGGGATATGTGGAATTTGACGTACAGGAACGGGAGGCCGGAAGTTCCAAATGGTCCTTCAGATCTCTCTGTAAATACGCGATTACCAATATTACCTCTTTTTCAACGGCTCCCATGCAGATCGTAACCGCATTTGGCGTGATCATGTTTGTTTTTTCCGTGATCTTTGGCATCTACTCGCTGGTAAAATATTTCCTGGGCTACTCGCTGGAAGGCTTTACCACGGTTATCCTTCTGCTGCTGCTGATCGGCAGTGTCCTGATGTGCAGTCTGGGTATTATCGGCTACTATATTGCCAAGATTTATGAGGAAGTGAAACTGCGTCCACGCTATATCGTATCCAAAACCACGGACAGCGCGGAAGAGACGGTTCCGGCAGAGCGGCAGATCTGACCGGCGCCTTTTATTCCAAACCCAGCTCAAACTGCATACCGCTCCTTATTATAAACGCCGAAGGCTCATTCATCCTTCGGCGTATTTAACGCGGTAATCTGTGTCTCTTCAACGCCTTCCGTATTCTCTTTCTGGAACAGGATTTTAACCGTCATCAGCAGGATCCGCAGATCCATCAGCATGCTCCTCTGCTCGATATAGTACAGATCCAGTTTCAGTTTGTCATACGGAGTCGTATTATATTTTCCGTAAATCTGCGCATACCCGGTCAAGCCAGCTTTGACCTTCAGTCTGAAGGAAAATTCCGGTATGACCTTGGAATATTCCTCCGCAATCTCCGGCCGTTCCGGCCTGGGCCCGATCCATGTCATCTCCCCCTTTAAGATGTTGAGCAGCTGCGGCAGCTCGTCCACATGGATATTCCGGAGCACTCTTCCGATCGGCGTCACCCGGTCGTCATGCTTCATGGCAAGACGCGCGCCGTTTTCTTCCGAGTCCATCCGCATGCTGCGGAACTTATATACCTGGAACACTTTCCCGTTTAACGTAAGCCTGTCCTGTTTATACAAAACCGGCCCGCCATCATATAATTTAATGCACAGCGCAATGATCAGAAAAACCGGAGAAAACAGAACCAGCGCGATCAGGGACAGCACAATATCAAAAAACCGTTTCATAACCCGCTGTTCAAACGACAGTCCCTTATTCCTGCACAGTACGAGCGGAGTATCAAACAGATGCATATTGTCGCCGCCCCGCAGGATCACATCCGACAGCTTCGGCGTTACATAGGCGCGCAGGGATTTTTTAAAACAGTATTTGAGAATATCATTCCGGATATCCCCCGGGATATCACAGAGCAGCACAGTTCCGTACCCGCCGGTCTCGATCTCCTGTTCGATCAGCGCCAGTCCGGCGTTGATATGGATCATTCCGCAGATATTATACCGGTCTTTTCTCCGGTTCATTTTCTTTACCAGACCGTCCGGATCGCGGTCACAGTACACAAGCAGCGTTCGCTGCGGCGGGTACAGTTTCCGGTAGATCCACCTGCACGCCGTCGCCCAGAGTATGACGACGGAAGCGTCCACTATGGTTGCGCCTATCATGGGCCATGGCGTAACCCAGCCCAGAGACAGCAGCATGATCTGTAAATATGTGATCAGATTCACCAGTACGATCGTCAGGATCTGAGAAAAGATTACGTCCGTGGTGCGGTGAGAGCCGATCTTAAACGCTCCGTAAACCTTCGACAGCAGAAAGATCAGGATCACATAAACCGCCAGGATCACGATATGGCCCCGGAATACAAATTGCCGTTCGATCACCTGATTGTAATACCGGCTCCATGTAAACCAGAAGATCAGCGCTTCCAGAAATACGATCATTCCGGAAAACAAAAATAATACGATTCTTTTGTATTGTTCATTATAATCCTGACGCATGTTCCGTTCCCTTCCTGAACACAAAAAACTTACTGATAAAATAATTTACCACCAGAACGACAAATTGCGTCGCGATCTTGGAGACCATATCCGGAATCCCGATCACGTCATACAACAGCCAGACGCCGCCTACTTCCACAACCATCGTAGATAACCTGGCTCCCACGAATTTCACAAATTCCGCCGCCCATTGCCCGAAGGTCTCGGATTTTGACCGAAACACCAGCAGCTTATTGGTAAAAAACGCAAACAAAATCGCCAGAGAAACGGAAACGATATTCCGCGGTATGGAGCCCCAGTCCGTAACCAGACTGAGGATCCAATAACTGATCACATTGACAAGCGTTGTGCAGCCGCCGATGAAAATATACATCAATTGTTCGTTATGCCAGCAAAACGATATCAGTTTTTTTATTTTGCCGATCAGCCCGATCTTCTGCATGATACCTTATCCCTTATCTGTCTTTCTCTGTCTGTCAGCCGCCCCATTTTTCCTGAAGCGCGTTGTACTCTTCATCCGTGATCGGCACAAAAGAGCCGTGCTTTGCGCCTGCCGGCATCTGGAACTCACTTGCGGACAGCCGGCGGAAGTTCGCGGTTTTTAGATCTTCCAGACTTTCCGCGATCAGCGGGAAGTATCCCACGCCCGCGTTAGGGCCGGCATATCCGTCCATATATAATACCCATTTTTCTTCGCCGTTAATCTTATAAATGGCAGGACCTTCCACGCCCAGTTCATTCGCGATCCGGGTTTTCACCAGTTTAAAATCTCCCAGCACTTTATCGCTGGTCTCCATCAGAATGGAAATCTCGTTTTCATTCTTGGTAAACCGGTAATAGGTTCCCTCGTACTCGGTCATGGTCGTATCAATGAACGTAATCCCGTTTTCCACATCCTTATAAATCTCAGGCTTCGTAAAGGTAAAGAAGTCTCTGGTCTTCGCATAATAGATCTTCTTGCCGTTGCCGCCCTTTAAACCGGTCGCCCAGTATACCACATATTCTCCGGTGGTCTTGTCATAAAACGCCTCCGGCGCCCACATACAGGCCGCGTTCTGCGGCGCGATCTCGATCAGGCGCTCCTCGGACCAGTTCACCAGGTCGTCCGATTCCCAGACACGGATAAACTTGCTTCCGTTCCCGCCGTATTCCGCCCAGTCGCCGCCGTTCGCGTCCAGATCCGTACCGATCAGATAGAAATGGTCGCCCTCATAGCTGCGCAGCAGGAAAGAATCCCGTACGCCGCCGGTTCCCAGTTCCGCCTTTAACAGCGGTTCATTGTCGTTTAACGCCGTCCAGTGATATCCGTCCTTGCTGGTCGCCGCATGGATATGCTGGCTTTCTCCGTTTCCGTAGATATTGCCGCGGAAATACGTATAGACATAACCGGTATATTCTTTCTTCTCCGGCTTCGCTTTTACCGTTACCGGGATCTCTTTTGTCACGGAATCGTCTCCCAGCGTCAGCGTGGCCGTCAGCGTCACCTGCATGTCCTGATCGCCTCTTGTCACAAACCCGGCCGGGATTTCCCCGTTCGGCTGATCCGCAATCACACTCGGATCACTGGACTTCCAGGTCACCTGAATGTCGCCGTCCGGTCCTGCAGTTTCCGGCAGCGTCAGATGTCCGCGCACATTATCCGGATAATGGATCAGACTGCCTGCCGCGTCTTCCATCCGCAGCGACAGCACTTCCTCCCATGCCGGTACCGTAAACTGGAATGCAAATCCTTTTCCCGGACCTGATACATTCACCTGTACGGTCGTCGCTTCCGTATTCTTCCCCGTCAGAACCCCTTTGTTGTCAATCGCCGTATTTTCAAGAATCTCATATTTCGGCGTAATCGCTCCTTCCAGCTTCGTCCTGATCCCCAGATTGTAGCAGATCCGATCCGCGCTCTCATTCTCGCCCAGCAGCGCGGTCAGAACCTTCTGCTGATATTCTGTCAGATCGCCGGTCACAACCGCAAATCCTTCCGTTGTTTCCTGCGGAGCCGGCGTCGTTTCTCCGGAATCAGCGGATTCCCCGCAGCCCGTCACCGCAACCGTCACGGTCAGCAGCAGCGCTCCCAACAAACCTTTCCAATTTTTCATAAAATCCTCCTAATAATGTAGATATTTGTATTCTAGCATAAGTATTTTCAGATTTCTACTCTTGTTTTTAAAGAAAATGTTAAAAGTGAATGTTCAGATTGACAAATGCGGAAGAATCTGCTATGCTATAAGCGCTTTTACGATTTAAAGTCAAAAATCGCCGAGATCGGCAGAATGAGAGGTTACTACATATGGAAGAGAATAAGAACGGAACCCTGGTCTCCTTCAGACCGGATATCAAATTGATGGACTGCACCCTGCGGGACGGCGGTCTGGTCAATAATTTCGCGTTTACAGACGAGTTTGTAACAGATTTATACCGTACCAATATCAGGTCCGGCGTTGACTATATGGAATTCGGTTATAAGGCATCCAAGGATATTTTTGATGTCAATGCGTTTGGAAAATGGAAGTTCTGTGATGAGGAAGCCATCCGTTCCATTGTCGGGAATAATGAATCAGACTTAAAGATCTCCGTTATGGCGGATGTAGGCCGGACTGATTATAAGCGGGATATTCTGGAACGGAAAGACAGCGTCATCGATATGGTGCGCGTTGCCACTTATATTCATCAGATCCCCACCGCCATCGCCATGATCGAAGACGCCAAGAGCAAAGGCTACGAAGTTACCGTGAATATCATGGCCGTATCCAAAGTAAACGACAAGAACTTAAATGACGGCCTGAATCTGCTGACGGAAAGCGGCGCGGACGTGATCTATCTGGTAGACAGTTTCGGCGCGTTTTATCCGGAACAGATCCGCAGTCTGACCGATCTGTACCTGAACGCGGCGGCAAAAAGCGGAAAGAAGATCGGCATACACGCGCATAACAACCAGCAGCTTGCTTTCGCCAATACGATTGAAGCGCTGTCTCTGGGCGCAAGTATGGTAGACGGAACCGTAAGCGGCATGGGACGCGGCGCCGGCAACTGTTTTATCGAGTCTCTGCTGGGCTTTTTGCGCAATCCCAAATACAACCTGATCCCCATGATGAAATTTGTGGCAGCCTATATCCCGCAGCTGAAAGCAGAAGGAAATGTCTGGGGCTATGATATTCCCTATCTGCTGACCGGGATCTTAAACAGTCATCCGTCCAGCGCCATTCAGTTTATCAAAGACGGGCGGACGGATTATACCGCATTTTACCAGGAGCTGCTGGATCTGGAATAACTTTGTTGCAAAGCCTCCTTTCACCCAGGACAGCGGGGTTGGGGGATACCTTTGTGACCGAGGACAGCATTCTCTTTACGCCTGATGACGGAGAATATACTATTCTGCAGCCCCGGATTACAGCCTCCTGTTCCTGGCGATCTGCCGCCGTTATGATTCCGATCTTCTGATGCATGATTTTTGTCGTTTACGACAAAATCTCTCTTACGGTTTCTGCCAGTTTCCCATCCTTACAGTCCGCAAAGAAATACTCGGCAAAATGCGCGCCGCCGAAAGCTCCCTTTACCAGATCCCGATCCAGTTCTTTTAAGATCTGATTCAGATCCCGATAGGTTACGGCTTTTACTTCATCCAGGATCTTCTTATTGCGTTTCTCCGGAACGGCCCGCTCTCTGGGATACCCCTGTCCGCTCTCCTCACAGAATAATTTTTCAAAAATATACTGGAGATTCAAATCTCCGCCCCAGCCAAAGCCTTTCGCGAACGGGATGGCAATCGCGTTTCCGTCATTGATCTGCGCGAAGGTATAAGCATCCAGCGCGTCTTCCACATGACCGCAGATCACGCCCGGGAAAGAATTGCAGGCAAGCATGGCGCCTTCTCCCGTTCCGCATCCCGTGATCACATAATCCGCGGCGCCGGAATTCAGCAGCACCGCCGCCAGGATTCCGACCTGCACATAGGTAAGCTGACACGCATCCTCTGCCGTATACATCCCGTAATTCTTTACTTCAAAACCCATAGGCTCCACAACTGTTTTCAATGCGTTTTCGATGACTGCGTTTTTGGCAGCCTGGCTGTTTTCATTTATCAATGCAATTCTCATGATTTCTCTCCATTCTTTCTTATATATTAGTGATGATAATTTAGCGCTGATTCCCCTGTTACGGCTGTTTTCCGATATACGCCAGGATTCCGCCGTCTACATACAGGATATGACCGTTGATAAAATCCGAAGCGTCAGAGGCCAAAAACAGCGCCGGTCCTTTCAGATCCTCCGGCGTTCCCCAGCGCGCCTGCGGCGTCTTGGAAACGATAAACGCGTCAAACGGATGTCTGCTGCCATCCGCCTGCGGCTCGCGCAGCGGCGCCGTCTGCGGCGTGGCAATATACCCCGGCCCCAGGCCGTTGCACTGAATATTATACTGCCCGTATTCCGACGCGATGTTCTTCGTCAGCATTTTCAGTCCGCCTTTCGCTGCCGCATAGGCAGACACCGTCTCTCTGCCCAGTTCGCTCATCATGGAGCAGACATTGATGATCTTCCCTTTTCCTTTGGCGATCATGCCAGGCAGAACGGCTTTGGAAACTATGTAGGGAGCAACCAGATCGATATCGACCACCTCCCGGAATGCTTCCACTTCCATCTCCGTCATGGGAATCCGTTTGATGATCCCGGCATTGTTGACCAGAATATCGACCTCTCCCAGTTCCTTCGCGATATCCGCTATCATGTTCTGCACCTGAGTCTCGTCCGTCACGTCGCACAGATAGCCTTTTGCCCGGATTCCCTTTTCTTCATAATTTTTGAGCGCGGTATCCATATGCGCCTGACTTCTGCAATTAAATGCAATGGCCGCGCCTGCTTCTGCCAAAGCCTCCGCAATGGCAAAGCCGATTCCGTATGCGCCGCCGGTCACCAGCGCGACCTTTCCCTCCAGGGAAAACAACTGTCTGATTTCATCCATGTTAACAACCTTCCTTTCTAGTTCTGCTGCGGGGTTCCCGAACGATTTTGTTCTGTCCGGATTATCTCCCGTATTTTTTCACATTCCGCTTTCGTATCTCCCTGCATCATCCAGCTGCCGCCCACCGCAGCAATCTTCGGGAAAGCCAGATACTCTGCCAGATTTTCCGTATTCACGCCGCCGGTAGGAATAAAGCGCAGTGCCGGAAACGGCGCCGCCAGCGCCTTGATCGCCCGCAGACCGCCATATACGCCGGCCGGAAAAAATTTGACTGTCGTAATCCCCAGCGCCATCGCCCGCATGATCTCAGCAGGCGTCACACAGCCCGGAAGATAAGGCACTTCTTTTTCTCTGCAAAACGCCGCCACTTCTTCGGAAAGTCCGGGTGACACGATAAATACGGCGCCCGCTTCTACAGCTTCCTCCGCCTGCTGTACACAGGTCACGGAACCGGCGCCAATACAGAATTCCGGAAACTGTGCCGCCGCATATCGGATCGCCTCCGCCGCATATGCGGTTCGATATGTAATCTCTGCCGTCATCAGTCCGCCGTCTGACAGGGCCTGCAGCTGCCTCTTTGCCTCCGCCTCATTTTCAATTACCAGAACCGGGATCACCCGAAACTGTTTCGCGATCTCATTGATATTCCACTTCATCTGCTTTTTCACCATACCTTCCATCTGGCGCGAACCGCCGTCAGCGCTGTACCCTGCCGTCGCCGGCGCCTGCTACCAGTGCTTCTATTTCCTCTGCCGTTACCTGGTTTGCGTCCCCCTCAACTGTATGTTTCAGGCAGCCTGCCGCAGCCGCAAATTCTATCGTATGCTGTCCGTCAAATCCACTTTGCAGCCCATAGATCAATCCCGCCGCAAACGCGTCCCCGCCGCCGACCCGGTCCACAAGATGCATCTCATACTGTCTGGAATAATACGCCCGGCCATCCTGATATAACATAGCCGACCAGCCGTTATCACTGGCGGAACGGGACTGCCGCATTGTCAGCGCCACATGGGAAAACCCATATCTGGAAACCAGCCGTTCTGCCGTTTCTTCCGCCGCCACCCGTACCGCTTCGCTCTGCGCCCCTGCAGTTAGAGAAGCCATCTCTTCCGGCGCCGCATCCGGAATCCCCAAAACTGCATTCCCCTGCAGCCCGGTCAGACATACATCTACATAAGGAAGCAGCCGTTCTGTCACTTCCTTCGCCTTCTCAAGACTCCATAGTTTCTGCCTGTAATTCGGGTCAAAGGAGACCGTTATCCCTTTTTCCTTTGCCAGCTTCAGCAGTGATTCCGTCATTCTCTCCGTCTGTGGGCTGAGCGCCGGCGTAATGCCCGTCACATGCAGCCAGCCGGCTCCTTCCAGAATCGCTTCCCAGTCATATTCTTCCCATTCTGACAGGGCAAACGCGGAATCCTTCCGATCATAGATCACTTTGTCGGGGCGCTGCGCCGCTCCCCGTTCCAGATAATATAATCCCAAACGTCCATCGCTACGCAGGATATAACGGGTATCCACGCCCTGTCCGCGCAGATAGTTCACCGCCGCCTGCCCCAGTTCATGCCCGGGCAGCTTTGTTACAAATACCGCTTCCATGCCGAACTGCGCCAGCGAAACCGCTACATTGGCTTCTCCGCCGCCAAATACCGCTTCCAGCCGGTCCGCCTGCGTAAACCTGAGATACCGCTCCGGCGTCAGACGCATCATAATCTCCCCAAAGGTTACTGTCTTTTGCTTCACGCCCGTTCCTCCATATCCGATCATTTTCTGTACCTCTATATCAATTTTATTATCACACAAGCCCATGAAAAAAACAAGTATTTGTGTATTTTTCAAAGCGGACTTGTTTTTTTGAAAGTTTATGATACAATAAAGAACACATAAACGAAAGGGATATAATAATTATGGGAGAAACACGAAATCCACAGCGGAGAGCCGGCGGAAGAAGGGCTGCTGACTCCGTTGTACAGGAAGCTCGCCAGCAGGCGAAGCGGAAAGTAATCAGAAGCCGTAAGATCGGCTATATCATGGCGCTGCTGCAGCTGCTGGCAACCATTTTTCTCAGCTGGATCCTGCTGACGCTGGATCTGCTGGAGCCGCTTTATACTTATACACTGATCGGAATCCTTGTCTTTCTGGCAGTTTACGTTTTTATCACACAGCTCGGCAAACGCAAGATCCGGATATTTGGCAAGATCTTATCCGGCGTTCTTATCCTCCTGATCGGAGCCGCTTCTTATTATCTGTTCCTGACCTACGATATGATGGCGCAGATCACCGGCGGCGATACAAAAACCGATACCATTTCCGTGGTCGTCTTAAAAGATGACCCTGCGCAGGAATTATCCGACGCCGCGGATTACAATTTCGGAATTTCCCAGGTGATCGACCGTACCAACACCAACAAAGCGCTGGAGGATCTGAAAAAAGACCTGGACAAGACCGTAGCTACTACGGAGTACGCCGATTTTCATACGCTGGCACAGGCTTTATATGAAGGGAAGACCAAAGTAATCCTGCTCAATGAGGCTTACCGCAGCACCATTGAGGACGATTACCCCGCCTTTTCCAAAGACACCCGAATTCTGAAATCTTATCAGTATAAAAGCAAACTGAATACTTCCGGAACAACGGTTGAAGTTACCAAAGAACCGTTTATCATCTATTTGTGCGGCAATGATCAGAACGGCGCCGTCACCGGTACCGGCAGAAGCGACGTGAATATCTGCGCCGTAGTCAATCCGAAAAACGGGCAGATTTTACTGGTAACCACGCCGCGTGACGCATATATTGAACTGATCGACGCAAACGGGGAAGTCCCGGCAGGCATGATGGATAAACTGACGCATGTCAGCAATTTCGGAGTAGACAGTTCCATCCAGTCCCTGGATAGACTGTATGGCATAGACATTGCGCATTATATCCGGGTAAACTTTACGGGATTTAAGGAAATTGTAGACGCATTGGGCGGGATCGAGATCGACTCTCCGTTTACCTTTACCTCCCACGACGGATATTATTATGAAGCGGGGCCGCAGCATATGGACGGTACCCGGGCGCTTCATTATGCCCGTGAGCGGAAGGCTTTCCCTACCGGCGACTTACAGCGAAATAAGAACCAGGCGCAGGTGTTAAGGGCAATCTTAGACAGGGCTTTGTCTCCGTCTATCCTGACAAATTACGCGGCGTTAATGGACAGTGTGCCCAACGCGTTTTTAACCAGTTTTTCCAGAGATGATATTTCCGATCTGGTGAAAATGCAGCTGTCCGGCAATATCAACTGGGAGATCCTGTCCTATAACGTGAGCGGAACAGCCGGCAAAGAATATGTATATTCCATTTCTTCTTTCCCGGTGGATATCGTATATTTAAATCAGGCCGATGTACAGAACGCCTCCGCGCTGATGAATAAAATGATGAACGGAGAAAAGATCACGCAGGCGGAACTGGATCAGATGAGCAAGGCCGCCAATGAAACGGCCTCCGTTTCCCAGTAAATACCGAGCAAGAGAAAGGATACTCTGTTTTATGAAGAAAATATTATTGACCGGCGGCGGTACTGCCGGTCACGTTACCCCCAATATCGCCCTGATCCCCAGATTAAAGGAACTGGGGTACGAGATCCGCTATATCGGCTCGTATGACGGCATTGAAAAACAGCTGATCACCGACATCGGAATCCCCTATGACGGGATTTCCTCCGGTAAGCTGCGCCGTTATCTGTCCGTAAAAAACCTGACGGATCCGTTTCGGGTGATCAAGGGCTTCTCCGAATCCAGGAAGCTGATCCGGGCGTATGCGCCGGATGTAGTCTTTTCTAAAGGCGGCTTTGTTTCCGTACCCGTTGTAATGGCGGCTGCCAAGCTGGATATTCCGGTTATCATTCACGAATCGGATATGACGCCCGGCCTTGCCAATAAACTGGCGATCCCAAAGGCCACAAAAGTCTGCCACAATTTTCCGGAGACGGCAGAATACATCAAAGGCGGGAAATCCGTTTTAACCGGGACTCCCATCCGAAGCGAACTGTTCACCGGCAGTAAACTGACCGGTCTGCAGCTGTGCAGCTTCACCGCCAACAAGCCGGTGATCATGGTCGTAGGCGGCAGTCTGGGCTCCGTAGTCGTAAATAACGCGGTGCGAAGCGCGCTGCCCGATCTGCTGAAGGAGTTTCAGATCGTACACCTGTGCGGCAAGGGCAAGCTGGATGAATCTCTGACAAATGTGGAAGGTTATCGCCAGTTTGAATATATCAGCGGAGAAATGAAAGATCTGTTTGCAATGAGCGATCTGGTGATCTCCCGCGCCGGCGCCAACGCGATCTCTGAAATCCTGGCGCTTAAAAAACCCAGCATTCTGATCCCGCTGTCCGCCAAAGCAAGCCGCGGCGACCAGATCCTGAATGCCCGCTCCTTTGAAAAGCAGGGCTTCAGCTATGTAATCGAGGAAGAACAGCTTTCCACTGAAACGCTGGAAGCTGCCGTTACCGAAGTGCTTGCCAATCGGGATCGCTATCTGGAAGCGATCTCCCAATCGCCGACTACCAATGCGATTGAGATCATAATCGGACTGATCGAGGAGGCCGCAGCGCAGAAGGCTTGACACTGCTTGCAAATTGACATATTTATAAAGCGGTCATATCGGGAGTTTTCCTGATATGACCGCTTTTTTGCATTTTTGTTTGCTCTCTGTTTTACCTACTATTCTGCTTTTTTCTTTGCTGCCAGAGGAACAACTGCGGCCCCGGAAACTGCTAACAGGAGCAGCAGCCATCCCAGATTATTCTGATCACCGGTGGTCGGGCTGCCTGCTCCCGGCGTCTTTCCGCCGGTTGTCGGTTCTTCGGAAGCCTGCTGGTCAGAAGTCGGTTGTTCCGTTTCTTTCTCCGGATCCTTGGTTTCCGCCGGTTTGGTCGTTTCCTCTCCCGGAGTCTCAGGTTCCTTTTCCGGAATATTTGCTAAGAGACTCTGCAGCGCTGTCTCGAAATCCTTCATAATCGTATTGATCTCTTCTTCTGTCGTCGCCTCCCGCAGTGTAAACAGCACTTCGCTTAGCAAGATCGAAACGCTTTCCTGATAAGCCGTCTTCTCCTCTTCGGTCAGACCTTCCATCTTTTCAATCTCGTCCATCGCACTGTCTGCCGCATCTGCCATTGTCGTTTCGCTAACATTTTTCGTACCCAATAACGTCTCGTCTACCACAAAATACAGATGATAGTATCCATCTGCGGTCGTTACCGTGCCGGAACCGGAATAATTATTGACATAAACCGGCACTCTATCCGCGCATTCTTCCAAATATATCGTATGCGGTCCTTTTTGCAGAGTAAGATGCACCCCGTCTTCCTCTATGACCGTTTCAATCTCTCCTTCTTCAGAAAGGATATGAACCGTTTTTCCGACTGCAGTAGTCTTGCCTTCCGCATCTTTAACCGGAATGACTACGGAATATGTCTCCGGAGACTGGTCGTTCGCAATCAGAATCCGGTCTGCTGTAACCGGCACAGATAACGGTTTTGTTCCGTTCTCTGTCTGGCTCAACAGATATTCCTCCACGATCTGGTCCTCACCGCCCAGCTCACCCAGTTTTTCCCCTTCCGCAATTCCGTCGAAACCAGCAACATAACTATTAGTGGCAAGCAGCAGCTTCGTCGTTGTGTCGGTTCTCTTTAACTCGGTTCCGTCCGGCAGTGTCACCGCTGTTACCTTGCTGCCTGTTTCACCGGCAGGATCATAGGCATAGGTAAACCCGCTGACCTGCAAAAAGCTTCCGCTGACTCTTTCCCTCAGCAGCAGTCCGTCTTCTCCCTGACCGGTCGCCGTCAAACCTACCTCCAGTGCGGTATACAGCTGTGCCGGCGTAACCTGCAAAACGTCTACCATATTTCCGTGGTTAAACGCATTCAGGATATCTCCTCGGGTTACCGTACCCGCGGGCATCGGCGCGCTGATGCCTCCACCATTTTCTACAGCCACAACCGGCCAATCGAGTTTCTGCTGCTTCGCAAATTCCGCTGCATAAGAAGCAAACGCGTCTGTTACAAAATCGCCATATGCCGTTTCCACGATCCGGGATTCTGAATAATCCCAATAAATATTTCCTCCCCATACCGGAGATAAATTCTCACAGAGCTTCTTGCCCAAAACTTCCTCCTGTTCTGCCGTAATCTCCTCGAGAAGTTTTTCAACCTTTTCCTTCGCTGCCTCTCCTTCTTTCGTCAGGCTGACTGCCATCGCAGCGTCATAATCCAATACTTCACCGGCTGCCGTAACCTGATCTCCGTCAAAGGTAAGCACGATCTTTCCCAGTTTTGTAAACCCTGTTTTGGTCTGAATAACCGGGATTCCCGTATCTGCATACGTTTTGTTTTCATCAGAGTGGCTGTGTCCGTCGATCACTGCCGTTACCTCTGCCAGTTCTGCCGGCGTAAGGCCTGCCAGCAAATCTTCACTGGTAACCTGGACTGCGGCAGCATTATCCCCCATATGACAAACCAGAACAATCGCATCGGTCTGATCCTTGATCGCCTCAATCTGTGCCTTCGCGGCATCGATCTCACCCTCAAACGTAACGCCTGTCAGCTTCGCCGGATTGGTAGAAGTAGCCGTATCCGCCGTAGTCAGTCCGATAAATCCGATCCGATGTCCGCCTGCTTTTACAATCGTATACGGATATAACATCGCCTCGCCGTTCTGCTTCACATTAGCGCTCAGGATCGGGAACTCCGCCAGCTCTGCATTTGCCAAAAGCTGCTCGGCGCCATAGTCAAATTCGTGGTTGCCGGCTGCCATTACATCATAACCGGCCGCATTCATCATCCGGATCACATCCGCGCCCTGTGTGATCGTCGCAAAGGACGCGCCCTGCGTTGCGTCTCCCGCATCTACCAGCAGCGCGTTTTCCGTGGACGCCGCGATCCCGGCCGCCTGCGCAAGCCCGATCGCTGTATCACTATTTGCTACTATACCGTGGATATCATTGGTCGTATAGATCGTAACCGTATCCGCCGTACTTCCTGCCGCCGGCTGATCCTCCGCAAACGCCGGAAGTGTCATGGTGCAGGTTAAAATTACCGTTAAAATAAAACTCCAGATTTTTCTGCTCATATTTGCCTCCATTCTCATAAGATGTCTAGTCTTTCGAGATACTCGACCCATCCGAAACCGCCGCCACGATCTGCAGAACATAGTAGACCAGTTCCAGTACGGACAAAACGATATCATTTATGTACTGAAGATTATACAATTTAAATAACTCCTGTATACTCCGGATCTCCTCCTCGGTCGCCATCTGATTCTCCCGCAGGATCTCATAAGCACGTTTTTGCGCCTTCTTCTCCGTCTTCAGAGTGGAAAGCGATAAAAACAGAGAAAACAGATAGAAGAGGACGCCAAAGGCTGCCAGTGCGATAAAGATCACGCCGTTCGTATGGAACAGCAGCACATCCAGCACAGCGCCAACCAGGATCAACGGGATACACATAAATGGTCCGAACGTGATCAGCGGCACCAGCCGCACCCGTTTCTTCATATCCGGATCTCCCTCTTTGTCAAGCACCGCCAGCGCCGACTTCTGCGCTCCCATAGCCAGCGCCGCAACACTGGTCTTTCCTTTTGTCCTTCTTCTCAGCCTGACTTTTTTAAAATAATGGCTGTAGCTGTTTCCAAAGATCAGAGAGCCCACCGTCTTAACCTTGATGTGTTCCAGCCCATTCAGATCCAGGATCTTTCTTGCTGTTTCCTCGCCTGTCAGTCCGACGCTGTTTTCCGTCTTGTTATATTTCCGGTAGCGGATCGCCAGTACAATGCTGATAACAAGCGCGATCACACCCACAATACAGATCAGAACCGCCACAACCAGAATGGCAATTCCCAGTGGGCTGTTAAAATCAATATTCACTCCATCTAAGAAATCTTCCATCTCAAATCCTCCTCCTTATATTTTTTCTATATTATAATAGCCCAAATCTCCGCCAAATTCAAAGTCTTCCATTGGTTATTTGCGATCAATTTCTGTCGTTTACGTCATAAAGTTGTCGCAGATGACACTGGATTTTTCAGAATGAATATGATATAGGTAAAATATGTAATAAAATTATGGATTCAGAAAGGAAATTACAAATGGATATTGATTACCTGCTTTTTCTCCAGAATCTCCGGGAAGCAACCGGCGGATTTCTGGACGGCGCATTTGAACTGATCACCAAACTGGGGGAAGCCTCGATCGCCACGCTTCTGGTCGCGCTTATTTACTGGTGCGTCAACAAACGGGAAGGCATTTTCCTGATGCTGACTTTTTATTATAACCGCGTCATTAACGCGTTTATTAAGATCACTGCCTGCGTTTACCGCCCCTGGATCCGGGATCCGCGGGTTACGCCTGTAGAGGCGGCGCTGGAAGACGCTACCGGCTATTCCTTTCCCAGCGGTCACTCCGCCAACGCAACCAGTGTTTTCGGCGGTCTGGCACTCAACCGGAAATACCACAAGGCATTTCGCATCGGCATGATCGCTCTGATCCTGTTGGTTGCGTTTTCCCGGAATTATCTGGGCGTACATACGCCGCAGGACGTTATTGTCTCCCTTGTGCTTGCCGTTGCGCTGCTGTTTGCGTTCCGCGCGTTATTAAACTGGGTAGACAGACATCCGGAAAAGGACTGGATCGTGCTGCTTGCGGGAATCGCCATATGCATTCTATTGGTAGTTTATGCTTCTTTAAAATCCTACCCGGTTGATTATGACGCTGCGGGAAAAGTCATTGTCGATCCCGCGAAAATGTCGGCAGACGCATTTAAAAACGCCGGCATGGGACTGGGATTTATCATCGGCTGGTTTCTGGAACGGAGATGGATCCGTTTTGACGTACACGGCGCCTGGTATCTCCGCGTGATCCGTTATGCCGTCTGCATCGGCATCTATGAGCTTCTGAAAAATTTCGCCACGCCGCTGATCGGCGATGTGATTGCAGGCGGACTCGGCAAAACGCTGGAACAGTTCGTGCTGATCCTGTATATTACTGCCGGCGCGCCCCTGATCATCAACCTGATGAACCGGCTGACAAAAAAGACGGTTTAAAAATTTGATCAATCAATTTGTTTTTCCTGCCCTCGTGCCGGCCGATCTGTGCCCGGCCGGGGGCATTTATTATGTTTTTTATTCTGCCAGCCATTCGCAAATTTACTCTTGACTTTTAAAATGAGATGTTTTATAATGTATATCACATTTAGTTAGTATTTGGTTTCTTAACTTTATTTCATGGTCTCGTTTTATTTTATAGATGATGCATGGTATGCTTTAAAAATGCTGCTATAATTATTATATTTTACCGTTGACTTTATTTTATAAATATATATAATAAAGATAGGAGGCTACATGTACCAATCAGAAAGTTTATACCGCAATCTGCAGGCCGCCGGCGATATGGCATCTTATGATGAACATGTAAAACAGATCTTATCCGAGAAGCGCGTACTGGCACATATCCTGACCGGCGCAGTGCCGGAATTTGAAGACATGGAGCCTGATGACGTGGTCCCGCTCATTGATACGCCGGCCGTATCCGGCATCCCTCTTGATCCTGGCATGACAGGTTCCATGATCATCGGAAATAATACGGAGAACACGATTGCCGGAGAAGGGACTGTTACCTTTGATGTCTTCTCTTCCGTCCTCGCTCCTACCCGTTTGATCGGAACATATCAGAAGATGTATGTGGATGTGGAGGCACAGAAGGATCCCTCTCCCGGCTACCGGATCGTATACCGGGGCTCCTACTATGACTCCCGTATGATCTCTTTTCAGAAGGACAGGGACTTTACCGGTTCCGACTACGATTCCCTGAAAAAGGTCTGTTCCATATGGCTGATCCTGGATGCGCCTAAGCGGCTTGCCAACACGATCAGCCAGTATGAATTAGAAGGCTCCGCCATATATGGACAGTCTGCAGGTATTGAGAAATGCGACCTAATGCGAATCATTGTGATCGGGCTGCCGGGGAAGTGTCCGGCGGAGTCAGAGACGCCGCCCCTTCTCCGTCTGCTCTGGACACTGTTTACGACAGAGCTGACATTTGAAAAAAAGAGAGAAATTTTAGAAACAGAATTTGGGATTTCCATGAAACCGAGAATAGAAAAGGAGATGAAAGAGATGTGTAATTGGAGTGAAGCAATCTTACAGCGCGGCGTTAGTCTTGGCACAGAGCGCGGCATTGAAATCGGCACGGAGCGCGGCATTGAGATTGGCGCAAACCGTACAAAATTAGAAACTGCCAAGGCACTGATCGGACTGCTGCCCATCGAAGTGATCGCGGAAAAGATCGGGCTGTCTCCGGAGACCGTATCCGGGCTGAAGTAACAGCCTGATCCGTCCGAGGATGCAGAACTACCGTTTAACGGGCTTTGACAAAACCCTTTTACAGCAGTTTCTGCACCTTTTCCGCCAGCTCCTGCAGATATTCCGTATCCGCCTTGCCTTCCTTCCAGAATCCGATGGCATGGTCGTTATGATACCGCGGGATCATGTGCAGATGAAAATGGAAGACCGTCTGGCCCGCATCCGTCCCATTATTCTGGATCAGATTAAACCCGTCACAACCGGTCGCCTCTTTCAGCGCGGCTGCAACCTTCTTCGCCAGCAGCAGCACCTTTGCCGCAACAGCATCATCCAGTTCAAACAAATTGGCATAGTGTTCCTTCGGCAGCAGCAGCGCATGACCCTTCGTAGCCGGGCCAATGTCAAAGATCACCCGGAATTCAGCGTCCTCGTACAATGTCACAGACGGAATCTCCCCATTCGCGATCTTACAAAAAATACAATTAGAATCTTTCATAATAACCTCCATTCAATCTTTTCTCTTCCATATTCTCGGCAGCAGCAACAGAACCGTAATGACGCAGCCGCCGATCAGGCCGGCTATATGCGCCGTATAGTCCACGTTTTTCGTGTAAAATCCGTCCGCGATCATCAAAACGGCAATAAAGAGCACCCGCTGGATAAAACCGTCCCGGATCCGTTCCCGATTGATCAGCAGCACAACGATCATCGCGCCCAGGATTCCGAAAATAGCGCCGGACGCGCCCGCGCTGGAGACGGATTCTCCCATCTGCCGATACCAGAGACAGCTTCCGAGAGAAGCCGCAAGTCCGCTTCCCAGATAAATGATCAAAAACCGGATGCTGCCGATCCCATGCTCGAAATAAAATCCCAGCGCTCCCAGCATCAGCATATTGTTGATCAGATGCTCAATCCCGAAATGCAAAAACATACAGGTAAAGAGCCGATAATACGCACCCTGCTCAAAAACGGCCTGCCACTCTGCCACTCCGTATGTATATAACCTGTCGCCGCCCGTTTCCGGCGCAAACAGATCGGAGATCAAAAAAACAAGCACATTGAGCCCGATCAGAACGATCGTAACTGCAGGATATTGATTCAGCTTTCTTTTTAACTGCGTTGCAGACTCATTCATGGCGATCCTCTGGTTCATTTAAAATCCTGTCCTTTAGTATACCATTATAAACCCTGTTTCACAACTTATAATTTCAATTTTTGCATTGATTTCATAAAAGGCGGAAGATATAATACAGGTACGGCGGCCTTGTTTTCGCATAAACGCTTATTTTGTACATACACTATAGCAGGATTGGATTTTCAGATAGGAGTAAGAATAATAAGATGAAGAAGAAACGGAACCTATGGGGAAAAATAGTTTGCATCATTCTGAGCGTATGCCTGCTTCTGACCGGCTGCGGCGGAAGCACAGGCACGGAACTGCCGCCGCAGAACCTTGTGCCGGATACGACGACGGCGCCTTTCGACAATCTGCAGGAGCTTCCGGTAAAAAATACCTATGCGGAATATAAGACTTTTTCGGAATTTACGGACGCCATGTTCCGGAAAGAAATTTCCGGTTCCACCCTGAATATGCACTATACGCTGGCGCACCCGGAGAATTATGGGATCAGCCGCGGCAGCGCCGCATTGTTTAAAAACTCCATTACCGATTTTGAGACGATCCGGCAGACTTATGTGGATTATCTTGCCAAAGTCTGCTCTTTCGACTACGCTTCTCTGACAAAACAGGAGCAGCTGGTCTATGATATGCTGGTTTACGATCTGAAGCAGGAGCTTGCCGCCTCCGACAATATGCTCTATACTCCCCTGTTGGGGCCTACTACGGGAATCAATGCGCAGCTTCCGTTCCTGCTGGCGGAATACCGGTTTTATGAGGAGGCCGACATCACTGACTATCTCACCATGCTGCCTACGGTTTCCGATTATTTTGCCGAGATCCTCCGGCTGGAGAAGATGAAATCGGAGGCCGGCCTGTTTATGTCCGATACGACGGCAGACGCCATCATCAGTCAATGTAACTCCTTTATCCAAAACCCGAACGACAATCTGCTGCTCACCTCCTTTTCGGGACGGATGGAAGAGATTGACTGGCTGGATGCCGAAAAAAAAGCAGCCTATACCAAGCAAAACAAAGAAGCGGTTCTGCAATCCGTACTTCCGGCCTATCAGAATCTAATCGACGGGCTCACCCAATTAAAAGGAACCGGAAAAAATCAGACGACCGGGCTGGCCGCTCTGCCTGCCGGAAAAGACTATTATCAATATCTGGTAAATTGCGCTACCGGATGCAATCTGTCGGTTTCGGAACTGCAGAAAGAACTTGAAGATATGGTAACAGCAAATCTGCGGGAGATCATTACCATTTCTTCCAAAAATCCTGAAATCCTCAAAGATATCGACAATCTCAGCCTGCCCATTACAGAGCCCGACGCCTGCCTTACGGATTTACAGGAAAAGATTCAGGCAGATTTTCCGGAAGGTCCTGAGACGCATTATGAAGTTAAGTATGTTTCTGAAGCACTGAAAGAGCACATGAGTCCGGCCTTTTATTTAACCCCGCCGATTGACGCGCCCGAAGATAATGTCATTTACATCAATCCGGGCAATTCAGCCCAGACAAACCAGACACTTTACGCGACCCTGGCGCACGAAGGATATCCCGGACACCTGTATCAGATTACATACTTCAGCCAGACCAACCCCGCTCTGGTCCGCAATCTTTTAAACTATCCCGGTTATGTAGAAGGCTGGGCGACCTATGTAGAATGTCTTTCCTATGAATACAGCGGCGCTGATCCGACAGCAGCAAGAATCTTTCAGTTAGACACCACCTATTCCCTCGGTCTGTATTCCCTGGTGGATATCGGCGTAAATTATGAGGGCTGGACGCAAAAGGATACAGCTGCCTTTCTGTCCGCCTACGGTATAACCGACCAGGATACCATAAAGAAAATTTTTGACACCATGGTAGCGGAGCCTTCCAATTATTTAAGCTACAGCGTCGGCTGTATGCAGTTTATGAAACTGCGGGATGCTGTGGCTGAGCAGCAGGGAGACGCCTTTTCCCTGAAAAAATTCCATAAAGCCATTCTGGATATCGGGCCCGCGCCTTTTTCGATCATAGAAAAATATCTGCCCGACTTCCTGTAAAGAAAAAAGCGTTCCATAACCGCTTTCCCGCCCGTTTCAGAGATCCCCTCTGCCGCAGGATATGGTCATGGAACGCTTCGTATTTATGTTTTATTGTTTTCCGCCCACCTCAGTTTTAGTACGGTTGGCAGACATATGACAGCCGTGGCAGGCGGCGCAGTTCCCGCCGCAGATCGGGCTTTTCCCCTGCTTTTTATCCCGGCACATACTCCAGATCACCAGGATCACCAGCGCCAATATGATCAAAGCTGCAACCACAGTCCCCATTTCTGAAACTTCCTTTCCTATTTTTCCAAAACAACCTTCGTTTTCAATACATTGCTTTCCTTATACGGTCTTACCAGCAGATAAATCAGGCCCGCCAGCAATAAAACTGCCGCCACGGTTCCGATTCCAAAGGCACCTGTCGTAAATACGCTGCCGATCTGATATACGATCAGCGCGATAATGTAAGCAAATACACACTGATAACCGATTGCGAACCAGAACCATTTGATATTATTCATCTCCCGCTTGATCGCGCCCATAGCCGCGAAGCAGGGAGCGCACAACAGGTTAAAGATCAGGAAGGAGTACCCTGCCAGTCTTGTCATCGCCTGGAAATCCAGTACGCCGAATACGCCGACTACCTCTTCCTTTGCGACCAGTCCCATGACGGTTGCTACCGTTGCCGTAGACTCGCCGAAGCCAAGCGGCGCAAAGATCCATTTAATGGCGTTTCCGACCTTGCCTAAGATACTGTCCGCCAGATCCATATCCGGGTTAAATCCAAATCCGCTTCCGATATCTCCGAACACAGAGCCGGCCCAGATCACGATGGAGGATAATAAGATGATGGTTCCGGCCTTCTTGATAAAGGACCAGCCTCTTTCCCACATGCTTCTCAAAATATTTCCCGGCGTAGGCCAGTGATAAGCAGGCAGTTCCATTACAAACGGCGCGGGATCCCCGGCAAACATCTTTGTTTTTTTCAAAATGATGCCGGAAACAACGATTGCCGCTACCCCCAGGAAATAAGCGCTGGGCGCTACCCACCATGCGCCGCCAAACAGCGCCGCCGTGATCAGTGCAATGATCGGCAGCTTCGCGCCGCAGGGAATAAAAGTAGTCGTCATGATCGTCATTTTCCGATCTCTGTCATTTTCAATGGTACGGGAAGCCATAACGCCCGGCACCCCGCAGCCGGTACCGATAAGCATCGGGATAAAGGACTTTCCGGACAGACCGAACTTCCTGAAGATACGATCCATAATAAACGCGATCCTCGCCATATAGCCGCAGGATTCCAGGAACGCCAGGAAAATGAACAGTACCAGCATCTGCGGCACAAAGCCCAGTACAGCGCCCACGCCGGCAACGATCCCGTCTAAGATCAGGCCGGACAGCCATTCGGCACAATGGATCTTCTCTAACAGATTTCCGATCAGAACCGGAACGCCCGGCACCCATACGCCGTAATCCGCCGGATCCGGCGCGTCCGCATAAGCGCCTTCTTCATCTAACGGCAATACCTCCGCCAGATCAAATCCCGCTTCCGCCAGCGCGTCGCCGTAGGAACCATAGGCCTCATCAAACGCGCCGAAATCTCCGTCCGCGATCGCGCCCTGAAGTTCATCCGAACCGGTTACGCCTGCTGCCGCCGCCTGATCAACCATAGCGGCTACTTCCGCCGTAAAAATATTTTCTTCCGCGTATGCGTCATTTGCTTCCTCATAATCGCCGGAGCCGATCCCAAACAGATGCCAGCCGTCGCCGAAGACGCCGTCATTCGCCCAGTCGGTCGCCCAGGTTCCTACCGTTGTAACGGAAATATAGTAAACAATGATCATAACCACCGCAAAGATCGGCAGCGCCAGGATCCGATTGGTCACGATCCGGTCGATCCGGTCCGAAACGGACATTTTTTCCCGACCCGCTTTTTTATAACAATCCGAAATGATAGAGGCAATATATTGATAGCGCTCATTGGTGATAATGCTTTCGGTATCATCATCCATTTCCTTCTCCGCCCTCGCGGAAATATCCTCTGCAGAAGGCGGATTTTCAATCAGCTCTCCGATCCGGTTATCCCGCTCAAACAGCTTGATCGCCATGAAGCGGCGCTGCTCCTCCGGAACATTCTCGATCCGTCCTTCGATCTCCTCCAGATAGGCTTCGACTGCTTCTGAAAATTTATGTACCCGCTGTCCCGCCTGCTTCGCGTTCGCGCATGCGACCGCTTTCTTTGCTGCCGCTTCGATGCCGGTTCCCTTTAACGCAGAAATCTCAACCACTTCACAGCCCAGCGCTTTGGACAGTTTGGAAACATTGATCTTATCTCCGTTTTTATTCACCAGATCCATCATATTTACCGCCATTACCACCGGGATACCCAGTTCCAGCAGCTGTGTAGATAAATACAGATTCCGTTCCAGATTCATCCCGTCTACGATATTTAAGATCGCGTCCGGTTTTTCGGCAACCAGATAATTCCTGGCTACCACTTCTTCCAGCGTATAGGGAGACAGCGAATAAATACCCGGCAGATCGACAATCGTAACCGATTTATCTCCCTTCCATTTTCCTTCCTTTTTTTCTACTGTAACGCCGGGCCAGTTTCCCACAAACTGGTTAGAACCGGTCAGCGCGTTAAATAATGTTGTTTTCCCGCAGTTTGGGTTTCCTGCTAATGCGATTCTTACTGACATGTTCCTGTTTCCTTTCTACTCTACCGTTATCATTTCCGCGTCCGCTTTCCGAAGCGATAATTCATACCCACGCACCGTAACCTCGATCGGATCGCCCAGCGGGGCAACCTTACGCACATAGATCTCTGTGCCTTTCGTAATGCCCATATCCATGATCCTTCGTTTTACAGCGCCTTCGCCTGTAATTTTTGCGACGCGGACGGTTTTGCCGCATGGCGTTTCTTTTAAAGTTCCCATAGCCGTTTCCTTTCCGATCCCAGGTTATACCATTATTTTGTTTGCCATTTCCTTTGAGATGGCAATTCGGGATTCCTTAATGTTCACGATCACATTCCCGTTCATAACCGACACCATTTTTACAATCGAGCCGTTTACGAATCCGAGTGACTCCAGATATCTGCGAACATCCTCCTTGCCTCCCACTTTTTTGATACTGCTTTCTTCGCCGTTTTTCATCATGGTTAAAGGCATTTTAATCCCTCCTTTTGTCTGAGAATCCTGCTTTATTTTTCCTTTCGCATAGTTAGTATATGCTAACTCTTAAAACTTGTCAAGCCATATTTTAAAAAAATTATCCGCAAAAATATTATTTTCTTGAAGAAAATGAGCAGTTATGGTATGATAACTGCATAGAGATAACTTACAGGAATCGGAATCGAATTGGATTATTAGAGAGGGTTTACGGCATGAAAACACAGGAATCTCCGGAAGATTACTTAGAGGCGATCTATCTGATCATCAAGACCACCGGCGATGTGCGTTCCATCGACATTGCCAACCATTTCGGCTATTCCAAAGCCAGCGTCAGCGTTGCCATGAAGAAGCTGCGGGAGCGCGGCTATATTACCATGGACCATTCCGGCAGGATCACGCTGACGAACAGCGGGCTGGAAACTGCCGCTAAAGTTTATGAACGGCATGAGGTTCTGACTCGGTTTTTGGTCGCGCTGCATGTAGACGAGAAAACGGCGGCCGCCGACGCCTGCCGCATGGAGCATATTTTATCGGAAGAGAGCTTTCAGGCGATCCGGAAATGGACAAATCGCCTGGAGAATTAAAAAAAACGACTGCAGATATCATTTTCTCCTGCAGCCGTTCTTTATTTTTAAGTTAGCCTACACAAACTCTTCCGTTATTTTTGCAGATAAACACTGCGCGCCTCGCTGACCGTATTGGCGCGTCCGCTGTCCATAATGGCGATCAGCGCTTCTGTTTTCGCCACATCCATAAACTCGTTTCCCATATAATTTCCATACCGGGACATCAGCTCTGCCCGCATATGTTTGACAATGTTTTCCTGCTCCGTCTTCTGTTTTCCGAGCTCCGCTTCCTGTCCGCGCAGCGCTTCGATCTTAGGCGTATACTGATCCTGGATCTCCTTTACGATCACCGGACGGCTGGTCGTTTCAAACTCTTCCAGCGCCGATTCCCGCTTTTTGACAACCTGCTGGATACTTTCTTCCAAAGCCGCGATCTCCGCGTCAAAATTCCCCAGATTGTAGTGACTTTCGTCCGGATCCCTGCGAATGGCGTTCTTAATCTCCCGGATCCGCCTGTTATTCTGATCGATCGTATTCCGCTGTGCCCGCATTTCCGTCAGGATTCCGTTATTTTTCCCTCTGGTCCATTCCCAGACTGCCACATAGAGCGCGATCTCAAGGACTGCCAGTCCGACCCACAGCAGCGCCTTTCCCCAGGCGGGCCAGCCGGTAAGCCAGGTGATCAGCCAGGGAATCCCGATCAGACCGATCAGCCATATGATCAAAAACAGACCTTTGGCGCGCAGTCCTTTCGGATAATACATCAGATAATACGCTTTACTGTTGCAGAAAGTAGGAATCCCTTTTTGCTTAAACAGCGAATTGATGCTTTCCCCAATCCGTTTATTTTCCTGGATCAGATCGCTGGTTTCCGAATTCATCCGGGCTTTCATCCCTTTGGTCTTTGCCTTTTCCCGGTTCCCCCGGATCGTGCGGAGTCTCGCCTGATCCTTCCCCAGCGCGTCGTCAAAGGTATTCGCCAGTTCGTCCCGCCGCTTTTTTAAAACTGCGGCGATCGTATCCTGCATCTTCTTTTCCATCGCGGCGGTTTCCCGTTCGGCTTTGGCGTGTTTCCCCGCCGCCTCCGCCGCTTCTTTGCTTCTGGTATCCAGCAGCACAAGGGCGTCCCGCATCCGTTCCAGATCCGCCTTCCCGCCGGATAGGATCGTCTGTCCGTTCTCCGCGGTCCGGCCGCCTGCGGACGCTTCCTGCGCCGTCGGTGCTTTCTGTGCTGATCCTTCCGCCGCTGATGCTTTCTGTGCCGGTTCTTCCGCCACCGGCGCTTCCTCTGCCGGTTCCGTTTGCGCCGGTTCTGCTTCCTGCTCCTCATCTGTAATGTATTCCACTACGGGCACTTCTTCCGCAGCGGTTTCCTTCGCGATATCTTCTGTTAATTCATTGTTATCTTCCTTCATACACTGCCTCCATTCCGTATAATCCTACAAACGCAGGGTCATATCTCCGCTTAAGATCAGATTCATTTTCCGCATTGCTTCCGCGATCGCCAGGGTGATCACGCCCGGTAAGATAAACTGCATGATCAGGATTTCCAGCAGAACAACTGCCGGTGATCCGCCTGCCGCCGTCATAGTCTGATAGGTCATGATCTGCCCCACAAAACCGGCGCTTCCCATACCGGACCCGACCGGATTACTGGTCATTTTCAAAAATACCGTAGATACCGGCGCCAGGATCGCGCTGGATAAGATCGGCGGAATCCAGATCAAAGGCCTCCGGAATATGTTCGGCACCTGCAGCATGGAAGTTCCGATTCCCTGCGCAACCAGACCGCCGAACCGGTTTTCCCGAAAGCTGGCAACCGCGAAGCCTACCATCTGACAGCAGCATCCGATCGTCGCGGCGCCTGCCGCCAGTCCGCTCAATCCCATCGACACGCCAATGGCCGCCGAGCTGATCGGCAGCGTTAAGATCATGCCCATCAGCACCGCTACAATGATACCGCCGATGATCGGCTGTTTATCCACATTGACGTTAACCAGTTCCCCCAGATATTTCATAGCGCTGGAAATCGGCGGTCCCAACAACAGACCGACCGCGCTGCCGCTTCCGATGGAAATCAACGGGGTCAGCACGATATCCAGCTGTGTCTTTCCTGCGATCAGCTGCCCCAGTTCAATCGCCACAAAAGCCGCCACAAAAGCGCCCAGCGGCTCGCCCGGTCCGCTGTAGATAATGGCTTCACTGAGCGCCGTCTCGCCTGCTGCCGTCGCCAGCGTCCCTGTTACCAGAACGCCCCCCGCCAGCAGCCTGGACGCGAACGCGCCTACCATGCCGGCTACCGCCGCCGACACAGTTACCAGCGGTCCCTGTTTAAACTTCACGGCAACGCCTACGCCGATTCCTGCGCCGGTCACACTGGCCGCCGCTTTTCCGATCAGATAAATATAAGATCCGATCTGGCCGGGGATCAGTTCCCCGATCTGCTGGATGATCGTTCCGATGATCAGCGTGGAGAATAATCCCAGCGCCATGCCGCCTAATCCATCGATAAATACATGATTCAGCCACTTCTTCATAAGTTTTCCTCTTCTCTTTATTTTTTTAAGCTCTTCTGATAGCGTTTTAAAACCGTATCTTTTTTGTTTCTCGCTTCCTCGACCGACTTAACCAGATTATACAGAGATACCAGGAACCAGATCACCGCCGCAAACCAGATCAAAACGGCGATCGACATGATAACTGCGGAATCTCCGTACCCGATAAACTGCAGCGCGTAGTAAATCGGCAGTGTGCAGCCGTACACAAAAGAAGGCAGGTACAGCGTATTCTTCCCGCTCTTTCCATGGTCGGCAAGCAGCTTCACAAGGCCGTAGCCCAGGTAAACGCCCATTCCCACAAAGCAGATATATTCACAGGTCTCCAGTAAAATGCTGACATAATTCGTCAGCGCTGTATCCGCTTCTAAAAGGTTCATCACGAGAATCACCGCGTAATTTCCTACATACAGGATCAGATCTGGGATTAAGATGCACCGCATCTGTTTCACCGGTTCATTGACCGCCGCCAGCTGATTCGCTCCGATCAGCAGCATGATCCTTCCGGCCAGCATCGTAATAATGGAAAGATACGGGATCTGCAGGACCGCCAGCGCCGCTCCCCAGAGAAACATACGAAGAACCTTGCTTTCCGGATCCATGTTTTGTCGGGCGTCCTGTTTTCCACTGGTATTCATATCACTGATTTCCTTTCTTTTTTGCATACAAATGTACGCTGCCCCAATTGTACCCTTTTTTGGTTAAAATTACAATGCCTGCCACAAAAATTTCACCAAGATATAAATTTTTATTGGCAAACAGGCTTTCTTATGCTAGGATAAAATACAAATAAGGAGGCGGACGCATGCGGATCTGGTTTAAACTCATGAAAGATACCCGGCTTTTGCAGGATATCACCATTACCGTGGATCAGGCGGACATGACCCGGACAAAGAAAATATTTTACGCGCTGGAACAGGCCTGCTGCAAGCTGGATCTGAGTCAGCCCATCTGGCTCGACCGGAATATCACGGAATTCAAGCGCCACAACCGGACCCGGTTCCGGCAGGACAGTTTTATCGAAACCATAGCATTTGATTTTTTGGAAATGCATATCATTGAAGAGTAGTGCAGTCATATTCTGCAAAATAAGAGGAGGTTAGAAATGAAAGTTATTTTGGTAAACGGAGGCCCGCATGAGAAGGGCTGTACTTACACGGCGCTGTGTGAAGCGGCTTCGGCGCTGGAGAAAAACGGAATTGAAACGGAGATTTTCTGGCTGGGCGTTAAGCCGGTCGGCGGCTGTATCGGCTGCGGCGTCTGCTATAAAACAGGCCGGTGCTTTATGAACGACTGTGTGAATACGTTTCTGGAGAAAGCGCCGGAAGCGGATGGATTTATTTTCGGGAGTCCCGTACATTACGCGGCTGCGTCAGGAACGCTGACATCCTTTATGGACCGGGTTTTCTTCGGCAAGAGCGCGCAGTTCCGGGGCAAACCGGCTGCTGCCGTGTTCAGCTGCCGGCGGGGCGGCGCTTCTGCCGCGTTCGATCAGATCAACAAGTATTTTACGATCAGTGAAATGCCGATCGTCTCTTCCCAGTATTGGAACATGGTACACGGGCAGAATCCCGACGAGGTCCGGCAGGATCGGGAAGGCCTGCAGATCATGCGGACACTTGGCAGCAACATGGCATGGATGTTAAAATGTATTGAAGCCGGCAGGGCTGCCGGGATCGAGCTGCCTGCACCGGAGCAGCGGATTTCTACCAATTTTATTCACTAAGCAAAAACTCCGCAGCAGCGTTTAGACTAAAAACGCCGCCGCGGGGTTTCTTTTATGCAACCACTTCATTTTTCAATTCTGCCCCCTGCTCGACAGCGCGGGCTTTTGCATTGTTTAATTCATTCTCATTAGTATTGACTTTTAGCCCTTTCAGGTGCATAATATAAACAAATATGAATGGAGATACAACATGAAATTTTATGAGGATTTTATAAAACTCGGCTGTTTCAGCTTTGAAGACGCCGTTAAAGTGGTGGGCCTTGCAGCAACAACAAAATCCCTGCTGCAGCAGTACACAAAAAAGGGTTATGTAGTAAAAATAAAACGCGGCCTGTATGCCGCCGTTAACCTCCTCGACCGCGAACCTGTTGCAAACAAATTTTTAATTGCTTCCAAAATAACAGACTCGGCCGTAGTTTCTCATCACTCAGCCTTTGAATTTTACGGATACGCAAATCAGGTTTCCTACAATATGACTGTAACTTCCAATAACAAATTTAACCCGTTTTCATTTAACGGATTCCAATATACCCGTTTTCAGCCCTCTATAAGCTGTGGCGTAGTTACATACCCGTCCGGTGAACGGGTGACTGATATAGAACGGACAGTTCTTGACGCAATAAACGATTTTGAAAAAGATATGGGGATTGAAGAACTGATACAGTGCATCTCCGCGATTCCGATATTAAATGAACAAAAGCTGCTTGCCTATCTTTCGGAATATAACAAATGCTTTCTGTATCAAAAAACCGGATTTATACTGGAACACTTTCAGGCAGAATTTAATATCAGTGATGAATTTTTTAAAGAATGTAAACTGAAATCAGAAAACAGTTCCCGATACTTAATGAAAGGGATCAGCAGAAATCATATGGATTTTAATAATTACTGGCACTTGACGATACCGAAGAATTTTTGGCAAAACATAATAGGCGGAGGTGATGAAAATGCCGATGTATAACAAAGCGCAGCTGGCCGCAAAAGCCAAAGAACTCTCGGTTGTACGGGACACGCTGGAAAAGGTATGCCGTCTGCGGGATATTTTGCAGTTTTTTGATGAATCGAAGTTTATCCGGGATCGGCTTGCATTAAAAGGCGGAACAGCAATTAACCTGCTCTTCTTTAACCTGCCGAGACTGTCGGTTGATATCGATTTGGATTTCTGCCAGAACCTTTCAAAAAGCGAAATGCTGACAGCCCGGAAAGAAATTTCCAATCTGCTTATTAAATATATGACCGCCGAAGGTTATACCCTCAGTCCTAAGTCCAAAATGCCACACAGCTTAGATTCCTTTATGTATGACTATATCAACGCAGCAGGCATGAAAGACAATATTAAAATTGAAATCAATTACTCTCTGCGCTCTCACATTCTGCCTACCGTCAAAATGAAACTGCAATCGGAAATTTTTAACGGGAATTTTGAGGTAAATACAATTTCTCCCATAGAAATTTACGCTGCGAAAACCGTAGCGCTTATCACACGGGCAGCGGCAAGGGATTTATTTGATCTGAATTATATGGTTCGCTACGGACTCTTTGATGAAAGCCAGATGGAGCTTTACAGAAAATGTGTTATCTTCTATCTGGCAGTATCAACCGGGCTCCCGCCGCTTTCCTTTGACTTTTCTGCAATCGACAGCATTACGCCGCATAAAATTGTAACCGACTTAAGACCTGTAATCCGTAACCGGGAACCCTTTATACTGGAAAACGCCAAAACCACTGTGAACGAATTTTTACAAAGCAATCTGCGCATTGAAAAAAATGAGCTTGCTTTTCTTCAGAAGTTCAATGCTGGCTATTATCTCCCCGAACTGCTTTTTGACGATACTGAAATTTTAAACCGTATCGCTGATCACCCAATGGCAATATGGAAAACGCAAAAAAACCGTGACAGGATCAACGACTAGAGTCATGCAACCACTTCATTTTTCAATTCTGCCCCCTGCTCAACGGCACGGGCATTTTCCAGTGTAACCTGCGTAATGGCGTCCATGGCTTCTTCCGTAAAATAGCCCTGATGCGAAGTTACCAGTACGTTGGGGAACGTCATCAGTCTTGCAAGATTCGGATCTGTGATAATATCGTTGGACCGGTCTTCATAGAAAACGCCTTCCTCCTCTTCATATACGTCTAACGCCACTCCGCCGATCCGCCTGGGGATCAGCAGCATGTCGATCAGATCCGTGGTCCTGATCAGTTCGCCGCGGGACGTATTCACCAGATAAACGCCCTGCTTCATCATTTCCAGGCTGTGGGAATTGATCAGATATTTGGTTTCTGTCGTCAGCGGACAGTGCAGGGAAATAAAATCGGAATTTTTAAACAGGGTTTCCAGATCCACATATTCCACAGGCAGGTCTTCATTGGGATAGAGATCGTACGCCAGGATTTTCATATCAAATCCCTTGCAAATGCGGATCATTGCCTGTCCGATCTTGCCGGTTCCCACGATCCCCATGGTCTTATGATGAAAGTTCCGTCCCATCAGTCCCTGAATGCTCATATTGAAATCCCGGGTCCGGCTGTACGCCCGGTGAAGTTTCCGGGAAATACAAAGAAGCTGCGCCATGGCGAATTCCGCAACTGCCTCCGGGGAATAACTGGGCACACGCAGTACCGGAATCCGCCCCTTCGCAGCTTCCAGATCTACATTATTATATCCCGCGCAGCGCAGCAAGATTCCTTTCACTCCATATTCCGCCAGCCTGTCGATAACGGTCCGATTCACTTCATCATTGACAAATACGCAAACCAGATCGCTGTCCTTTGCCAGCCTTACCGTATCCGGACGCAGTCTTGTCTTATAAAACTTCATTTCATATCCATACTGCTCCGCTTTCGGCTCAAACCATTCCTGATCATATACTTTGGAATCAAAAAAAGAAATCTTCATAGCGCACCTCCATACTGACAGTGTACCCTACGAAGATTTTTTTATACGAGATTATCACACATTTGTATCGGGTATTTCAATGATTCAAAAGACGGTTTTTCACCTTAAAGAAAAATACCAATCCTCAAACTGAACCTAGTCCCGAAACGGCCTAAATATGTATTTCCGGAAGTTTCCTCATTCATTCGTCCCAAAAAATACACCGTTCGTCCCAAATCTTTGTCAGCCTGCTTGTTTTAGCAGGCTGATTTATTATAATAAAGATACGGGAATGGAGGTTTTCATGAAAAAAAGAAATCGGCGCAGATTCTGGATCTGTATATCCGCGTTTATAATTGGAATTACAATAATTGCGGTTTGGCTCACCGGCCGTTTGGATTTTCCTTATAACCAGGAATTATCCAAATATTTATACCGGGACAGCGGCTGTAGGATTGAAAAAATCGAAATCCTTCGGAAACATAAACCGGAAGATTCCGCTCTTCCCATACAAAGGCAAAATATAATACTGGATGATCCGGCACAGATTTCCGCACTGCTCGAACAAATTGGCAATATCCGGATTAACAAACCGGAGGAGGGAGACGGAACCGACTGGGAAACATTTCGGAAAGCACAGCTTAACAATCTTTCTGATGTGAATTCCTATACAGAGTATACGCTCACATTTCATATTGCAGGAGAAGATGAGAAATATGATGTAGAATTGCAGTACGAATATTTTTATGACAAAAATACCATAGCTGTGAGTTATCAGGAAAAAAACGGAAGCTGGAAATACAGCTTTTGTCAGACAGATCAGTGCCTGAACGACAGGATCGACGCATTTTTAAAAGCGCAGGAAGCAGGAGGGTGAAAAAGCCGTGACGATAATCTGGAATCTGTACCGGGATTACGATAGAAAAAATAACAAACAGAGCATTCTGCCAACTGTAGTGTTTATCATTTCTATTTTTATATTGCTGATCACTAATATTGCTTCCGCCATTATCCACAAAAGTATTGATAAGACAGTTCTGACCTATGCACAGAGAACGATTACCGTAGAAGGTTTGGAAGATTTCGCATGGTATGACTTGCTGGAAAAAGAATTCGGACAAAATCCGGACATCGAAGCAGTGGAATTTGACACAAATGGAATTTTAGAACTGCAGGATATCCCGGATGGGTTTCCGCTAAAACTGACCTCAACCGGAGAAATAACGAAACAAATGTCCTTTCATGCCATACAAAAGTCAGCCATGGACTCCTGCCCCCAGGCAGAACCGGACGATCATCTTGCAGAAAATGAAATCTTGATTCCCAAATATATGTTTCGTTTGGGGCATATAAACGGTGCTTCTCAGGAATATATTGCAGGTGAACAGTTCATCGGAAAAACGCTGCAATGCGATCTGTGCGGCCAACAAACAACTTTCGTTATCCGAGGCGTATACGACAATGCAGCGGAACAGGATATCGGAACCATATATCTTTCAGCCAGTACAGCCCGATCTGCCGCTGCACGGGGGAATCTGGGATATCGGTACAGCGTTGTTGTACAGAATTATGAAGATCTTGACTTTTATAAAAGTAAAATCCGTACCTGGTATGACAGGCTGGCAGCAGAAGCACAGATTACGGATCCGGCGGGCAGTATACAAACAAATCACGGATTAAAAGAGGATGCCATTACCTTCGCGAATGCGCTTTTAATCGTCTCCACAATTCTCGCAATGTCAGCGATGGTCTGGGCTTGTTTCGGAATGCTCTTATCCCGTTCAAAGTCTGTAAACGCAAGAAGACAGGAATTCGGACTGCTAAAGGCGGTCGGCTATCAGGATCGGCAATTATGCGCCATGCTGCGGATGGAGTCAGCAATTTTGTCCCTGCGGGTACTCCTGATTGCAGGCGGTCTTACACTTATAATTGCAACAGGCTATGGAATCTGGGTATTGACGCAATTAAATGTAATGTACCGGATCATTTTGCCACAAATTAATCCTGTCTTTCTGTTTTTCATTCTAGCCGCCGACTTTCTTGTTCCCATGCTTGCCGGAGAACTGGCAGTGCGGGAAGTAAAAAAGATCACGCCTATCGAAGCGCTGCGATAACGCGGTACCGCTACAGCCTTTCACACGCCATATCGCATACTGCTTTCAGCTGCTGCCATTCCGCGGCAGAATACGCGTCATAAACGCCAAGTACCGGGAACCCCGCGTATTTGGCGCTTTTTGCCGCATGAAGCGCGTCTTCGATCACCAGCACCGCTTCCGGTTTCGCGCCGAAGCGTTCCGCACATTTTAAATAAATGCCCGGTCCGGATTTCCCCTCCGGCACTTCATTGGCGGTGTACAGAAACGATATGTATGCGGCAATGCCGTTTTTCTCACAGACGGCTTTCACATTATTCCGGTCAGAAGCAGTAGCGATGCACATCTGTTTCCCCCGCGCGAAACAGTCCGTCAGTAATTGTTTTACCCCCGGCTTCAGCGGAATTTTTGTCTCGTATTTTTCTCTGGCCCGGTGCATGATCTCCAGAACCATAGCCTGCAGGCTGTCCCGCAGCTGAAATTCATCCAGGAAAAACTGCGCCGACTCCTCCAGACTCATGGTCTTGATCCGCTGGCTGATGGCAGGATTGATGCTGATGCCCCGCGCCAACAGAAGTTCGCGGTCCAGTTCCGCCCACATCCACATGGAATCCACCATAGTGCCGTCAAAGTCCCAGATCAGATACTGATATTGATCCAAAAATTCTCTCCAGTTTTCAGTCATATGCCTCTCCCGTTCGTTCCCTCTATAATTCCAGAATCCGGTCGCTGACTGCCTCGATCACCTTCCGGTCATGAGAAATAAATAAAATCGCCAGCTTCCTTTCTTTCTGCAGCTTCAGCAATAATTCCAGTACCTGCGCGCCCACTGTCGCGTCCAGTGCGGACACCGGTTCGTCCGCGATCACAAATTCCGGATTTAACATGAGCGCCGCCGCAATGCTCACCCGCTGCCGCTGTCCGCCACTCAGCGCGCTCGGGGAACGCCAGGCAATTTCCGGCGCAAGTCCCACCTGTTTCAGCATTTGCGCTGTGCGCTGCGCCATAGCTTCCCGCTTTTTTTGGCCCGGGCCCGGCCACCAGGTTCCCTTCTGATATGCGATCCGAAGCGGCTCCTCTAAAATCCTGCCGACAGTCATTACCGGATTCAGGGAACTGTACGGATCCTGAAATACCATCTGCGGCTGTTTTGCTTTACAGGAAATGCTCCCTTCATAGCCCTTATGCAGTCCCAGCACCGCCATAGACAGCGTTGTTTTCCCGCATCCGCTCGGGCCTGCGACGCCCAGGATCTCGCCTTTGCGTACGGAAAAATTCAGATCCTTCTGCACATACTGTTTTCTCCGGTTTCTGCCGTAATACAGAGCGCAGTGTTTTACTTCCAAAATCGGCTCTCCCTCGGCCCGTACCGGCTGCTTTACCGGAAGTCTGGTCGCCGCCAGCAGCTGTCTGGTATACGCTTCTTTCGGATTTTGGAAGATGGCTTCCGCAGAACCCCGTTCTACGATCCTGCCGTTATGCAGAACCAGAATCGAGTCGCAGATGCGATTTACCACTTCCAGATCATGAGAAATCAGGATCAGCGCCGTTTTCTGCTGGCTGCAGAGCCGCTGCAGCAACGTCAGGATCTGCTCCTGTACTCTGGCGTCCAGCGCCGTGGTCGGTTCATCCGCGATCAGGACAGCCGGTTTACAGATCATCGCCATCGCAATCATAACCCGCTGCCGCATACCGCCCGAAAGTTCATGCGGGTATTTGCCGCAGATCTGCTCCGGTTCCGGCAGTTCTGCCATAGACAGAGCTTCCAGTACCCGCCGGCGCCGTTCCCGCCGGCTCAGTCCGGTGTGGAGCCGCAGTACTTCTTCTACCTGCGTTCCGATCCGTTTTACCGGATTTAATGAAGTCATGGGCTCCTGATAAACCATGGCGATCTGCTGCCCCTGATACTGCTTTCTCTGGTTCGCGGACAAGACAAACAGATCGGCCGGCCCGTTTTCCGTCCGATACCAGACATGACCGCTGTATGCCGCCTCTTTTGGCAGCAAGCCCATAATACTCAGCGCTGTCATGGATTTCCCGGAGCCGGACTCTCCCACAATGCCTAACTGCTGCCCCGCATGCAGCGTGAAAGAAACGCCGTCTACCACCTTCTGCGCTCCAAACGCTGCCTGAAGATTTTCCACACGAAGCAGCGGCGCGGTTTCTTCGCCTTCGGCTCTTCCCGCCGCAGATTCAGCAGCCTTCAGAATCCGTTCTTCCGCTGCCTCCGCCGCCTTCAGAATTTCTGTTTCTGCCATCTGACCGTCCGGCTGCGGCCGGTATCCGCCCCGTAACCGGCTGCCGCCTTTGGTACTCACCATAACCACGCTCATTACCATAAGAACTACCGTCAGCGCCGGAAACAGACAGTACCACGGCGCGCTCATCAGATATCCCTGAGACTCCGCCAGCATCCGTCCTAAACTGGCGTCCGGGGGCTGTACGCCCAGTCCCAGATAACTCATACTGGATTCCGCCAACACCGCGTTGTTAAAGCCGACCACAATCGCGGACAATAAGGTTCCCCGCACATTGGGCAAAATATGTACCAGGATGATCCGTGCGTGAGACGCTCCCATCAGTCTGGCGCTTTTCACAAAAGCCTGATGGCGCAGTCCGATAAACGCGCTGCGCACTACTCTGGCATAACTGGGGATAAATACGATGCCCAGCGCCAGGATCAGCTGTGCTGTTCCGGTCCCCAGCAGACTGACGATCACCAGTGCCAGCAGAATACTGGGAAATACGGTCAGCGAGTCATTGATCCGCATCAGGATCTCATCGATCCAGCCGCCGAAATATCCGGTCAGCGCGCCAACTGCCGTTCCGATCACGGTTCCGATCAGAATCGTGGACGCGGAGATCACAAAGGTCGTCCGCATGCCTATCAGTACCCGGCTGAAAATATCCCGGCCGAAATTATCGGTTCCCATCCAGTGCGCCAAAGAAGGCGTGGAAAACCGTTCCGCCGCGGACATGGCGTTGGGATCATACGGCGTTCGGAAAAAACTGACGCATGCCAGCAGCGCCAGCACGCCGATCAGACATACGCCCAGCCAGAAGCTGAACCCATGCGCCTGTGTCCGTTCGATTCGATTTTTCCTGCTCGCTTTCGACATTCGCATTTCTCCTCTTTTTCTTAGCGCGCACCGGCCGCAGATTTCTCCATTATACTGCTTCCCGGCTTCTCGGATCGATAAACCGGTACAAAATATCCACCAGCAGATTGATGCCGATGACCAGTACGGCAATATACATAACGATTGCCTGCACCACCGGATAATCCCTGGCGCCGATTGCCGTGATCAATGCGCGGCCCATACCCGGCAGATTAAATACCTGCTCCACCACCAGACTGCCCGCCAGGATCTCCGCTACGATCACGCCCAAGATTGTGCTGACCGGCATCAGCGCGTTTTTCAGTACATGACGAAACAGGATCCGGTTCTCGCCCGCACCCTTTCCTCTGGCGGTCCGCACATAATCCAGATGCATCTGCCCGCTGATTTCACTTTTTAAAAATTTGACGACCATCGCCGCTTTGGGAATCGCGATCGCTGCCGCCGGCGTGATCAAATACGCCAGAAATCCGCTGAAATTCTCCTTATAGGAGACATAGTTTCCGGGCGTGAACCATTCGAGGACGATTCCGAACAGATACACAAACAAAATACCGATCACAAAAGAAGGGATTGCCATAACCGCCTGATTTCCGGTATCAAACAAACCGGTCCCGTTCTTTTTGCCGAAACGGGCGCCCAGAATCCCAATCGGGATCGAAGTTATAAGGATCATGGCAAATGCCAGCAGTCCCAGCGTAACCGTCACCGGCACCCGTTCCTGAAGCAGATCCCCTACGGTCATATTGTGCTGATAATACTGATAGGATATCCCCAGATCACCCCGAAGCAATCCGCCCAGCCAGTCCACATACCGCTCCATTGCCGGCCGGTCAAGCCCCAGCTGTGTCCGCAGCGACGCAATCTGTTCCGGCGCCGCGTCCGTCCCCAGCAGATTCGTCGCCGGATCTCCGGGGATAACCTCAAACGCAAAAAAAGTCACAAAGGAGACCAGCAGCAGCGTTAAAATAACCGTTATGATTTTTTTCCCAATAAAACGCATGGCTGGTGTCTCCTTTCTGTACATGTAGTTATCTAAAATCAACTCTCATTTTGCCGATTCAAAAAATTCCTCTGCAAGCTCCGTCAAGCCAACCATTCCGATGAGCCGCTTCCAAACCAAAATCGTGTTCAGCAAAGGCTTCCACGATTTGAGCGTCTCATCTCCATGGCTTGTAAGTCACTTGCTTCAGAATTTTTCGAATTAGCATATGATCTGATTTTACATATTTAATTTAAATAGACCGTCGACATATCCTGTACGAACAGAGGATAAAATTCATATCCTTTCACATTTTTCCCGACGGCAACCAGTTTAGCCGGATCCTGCAGGAATACGGAAGCGGCGTCGTCTGCCAGGATTTTCTGCGCCTGCTTATACAGGGTTTCTTTTTCGTCCTGTTTGATGGTGGCAATGGCTTTTGCCAGTACCTCGTCGTATTCGTCGCTCTTGTAATTACACATATTCTTGCCGTATTCGGACTGGTAACGCAGCATCAGATCCTTGGGCGCCAGCGTAGAATCCACGCCGATCACGGTGGCTTCAAAGTTTCGGCCCGCATACACATCGCTTACCCAGGTATTCCAGTCAATGGCGTCGATCTTCATGGTAACGCCGATTTCCTTTAACTGCTCTACGATCACCTGTGCCGTATCCATGTGGAACTGATAATTGGACGGCACCCGTACCGTAAATTCAAATCCGTTCGGATATCCCGCCTGCGCCAGCAGTTCCTTCGCCTTTTCGGTATCATGCGGGTAGGTATTGACGATATCCGCGTTAAAATAGCTCTTCAAGCCGGGATACAGGTTGCTGCCGATCAGAGTTCCCTTGCCGCCCGCTACCATATCCAGGATCATCTGGCGGTCAATGGCGTAACACAGCGCCTGCCGCACTTCCTTTTTGTTAAACGGCTCCTTTGCGTTGTTTAAATACAGTGCCTGTACCAGATTGCTGGTCCCGTAAAGGATATCCATATTATCCAGTTCCCGGGCCTGCGCGTCGGTCAGATACGGGTAGAGATCGATCGCGCCTGCTTTCATGTCCATCAGGACGGAATCGGTATTCGCAACAACCCGAAATTCCACCTGATCCAGATAAGGTACGCCTTTCTGCCAGTAATTCTCATTTTTCTTCATGACAATATTCTGCCCGGCCGTATAAGAAACAAAACAAAAAGGACCCGTTCCTACCGGTTTGGCTGCCTGTTCCTTATAATCCTTCGGTAAAATGGCGACTGTCAGACAACTGATAAACTCTGAATCGCCCTCCGATAATACAACCTCTACAGTAGACGCGTCCTTAATATTAACTTCCTTCACTGCTTCCAACCCATCCTGTAACGGTTTCCCGTCTTCGGAAAGGATTCCCGCGCAGCGTTCCACGGAATATTTCACGTCCTCTGCTGTTACCGGCGCGCCATTGTGGAATGTCACTCCACTGCGCAGTTTAAATGTGTACACCGTGCTATCCTCTGATACATCATAGCTTTCGGCAACGGCAGGAACCAGATCTCCTTCACGATTGGGCTTTACCAGGCCCTCAAACATGTTAAACAGGACTTCCATTGTTCCTGCCCCGACTGCTAAATGGGGGTCAAGACTGTCCAGGTCTTGTTGGATCCCGACTACGATATTTCCACCGTATTTCGGTTCTCCCTGTGTATCATCGGAAGCGGTCGTCGGGCCCGCCGTATTCGCTTCTGTTCCTTCCTTGCCGTCTCCGCATCCGCAGAGTACAACAGTCAGTACCAGCAGCAGGGCAGCTGCCTTCACCTTAGACAAAATGCTTTTTCTCATCCTTTTGTCTCCTTCCATATGATATTGTCGCGTATTGAAACGCCTTCCTCATTCTATACAAAAAAATCAGAAAATGCAAGCCGCATTTTCTGACTTTCTGCTTTCCGCTATGCTCCATGCCCGTTTTTCTCCCAAAATTCTTCAATCTTGGGATCCCGGATATCCTTTTGGATCATGGATTCGTTTTTTTTCAGTAAAATATGTTCCGGTCTGTAAAGCGGTTTATAGAACCGCTCCCATCCATTTTCTCTTTTCTGATCGGAAACCGAGAGCGACCATCCGTTTCCCAGATCCACGCTGTAACTGCCCTGTGCGGTTCCCTCCGCTGCCAGAGAAGAGAATTCCTCATAACATTCAAAATCCCGCCAGACCAGATCTGTTTTCCCAAACAAAGACCGGACCTCGTCCATGGTCATAGATTTCTGGTGCGCTTCCAGAAAATCCAGCAGGATCGACCGGATCGTCTTCACATCTGCCTGCAGGTATCGGACAAGCCCCTGGCTGTCTTCTCCCATATAAATCTTACCGTTATCTTTCCCCTGAAAGCTGCGGCCGTTAACGGTAATCCGCCAAAGCTCTTTTGTCTGCGTTTGTTCCTTTTGAACTTGTTCCGGTTCTGCGGACGCCACGTCCGTCATTGAAACCCGGTCCATTTCTTCCCTGAATATCCGGATCAGCTCCGGATCGGAAAACGACATACTTTTCCGCTCGGCAGAATAAGAAATCGTGTCGATCCAGACGTACTCCCATTCACCGGTTTCCGGTTCGGCAAGCTCTGAAAATCGCCGGTTATACACCGACAGGATCTTCTCGTTTTCCCATTCCCTGGATTCCCGCGCAAGGCCGGTATACACCGCCACGCTTCCCGCGATCACAAGAAAGATCACGGCCAGAAAAATAAGGATCCGATTACTCTTCCTGTGCTTATTTTTCTGCAGTTCCATCAGGTCTTCAAATTCATTCATCGCGTATACTCCCCTTCTGCGGACGCGATTCTGCTCCTCCCTACGCCTTTTTCAGCATCAGAACCGCATCCGCATAATCCTTAACCGCGTCATTGTGTGAAATGACAATGACCATCTTTCCACTCTCTGCCAGCGTCTTTAATGTTTCAAATATATTTTCCTCATTCTTCTCATCCAGGTTGCCGGTCGGTTCATCCGCCAGAATGATCTCCGGATTGTTTGCCAGTGCCCGGGCAATTCCTACCCGCTGCTGTTCTCCGCCGGACAGCTCACTGGGATACCGGTCTTCGTATTCTTCTATATGAAATTGCCGCAGCAGCTCTCTGGCGCGCTGCCGTTTCTTTTCCCGGTTCGCTTTCCCGCTGTATTCCGGATGGATGTGCATAGGCACCATCACATTTTCCAATACGGTCAGTTTCGGATTCAGGAAAAATTCCTGAAAGACGAATCCAAACGTCATCAGCCGCATGTCCGCCCGTTCTTCCTCCCCCTGCAGGGCAAGCGGCACACCGTCCAGCCGGATCTCCCCCGAGGTTTTTTCATCCAATAACCCCAAAATATGCAGCAGCGTGGACTTTCCCACTCCGGAAGGTCCCATTACCGCGTAAAATTTACCGGATTCAAAGGTATAATTAAAATCCTTCAGTACATAATCTTTTCCATTATACGTTTTTGCCAGATCTGCGATCTCCAGTTTCATCCGCCTGCCCTCTCTTTCTTCTTATTTCTACTCACGCCTCGGCGATACAAATTACAATTTTATTGTAGCAGATTCTGAACGTAAAACAAGCCGCTCGACACAAATTTGGGACGAACGGCCTGTTTTTTGGGACGAATGAACATTATTCCGTTGTTTTCGACTTGAAATCCGCTTCCTTCTCACTATCCGGCTTAGAATCCGCCGCGAACTCTGATTCGGATTCGGTCGCCATATTGGCCGCCACGGATTTCGCCGTATTTTTAAAGCGCTTCCAGAAATTTTCTTCTTTAGGCCGCGCTTCCTCTTCATCTGGAAACAAAAGGTCCTCCTCCACTTTTTCAAACTTCTGATAAGAGGTTTCATAATTCCGCTGATACCACAGCTTGAGCAGCGTGATCAGAGACGCGGTCACCGGTACCGCGAGGATCATACCCAACAGACCCCACTGGGAGCCGCCGATGGTAATCGCGATCAGGATAATGGCAGGATGCACGCCTACCGTATTGCCTACAATTCGCGGACACAGCACATTGGCGTCCAGCTGCTGAACCGCGAACAGGCATAGTACAACCCACAGCGCCGTCCAACCGTCATGCGTCAGCAGACCCATTAAACCGCCCAGGATCACGCCGATGGTAGAGCCCACATAAGGGATCAGGTTCAGGATTCCCGTAATAACACCGATCACTAACGCATAATCCACATCAAAAAGCACCAGAACCAGAGAACAGAGCACCGCCACGCAGCACGCCTCGATCAGCTGTCCGCGGATATAATTGGAAAACGTATAGTTGATGATCCGCAGTCCCCGTTTGATCGACAATCCGATCGGCCGGTCCCGAAATACAAAATAATAAGCCCGCCGCCAGATCGAAAGGAAAAATTCCTGGCTGGAGATCACGTAAATACTTAAAATCAGAGAGATCAAAATGGAAAGCATATTGGAGCCCAGACTTAAGATCCAGTTCGCGAAATCCCCTACCAGGTCCTGAATGAAGCCCTGCAGCCATTCCGCCAGTTCCGTGATCCGGGGCCCCAGCACATCGGCAAACGGAATATTCATACTTTCAACCTGCGCGGTCAGATCCGCGCCGCTGCCGATCGTCTTAATATAGTCTGAAATCAGACCAAAGATACTGGAATTTTTGGAAATCTGGCCGCTTACCATGCTCAATATTCCAAAGACCATTCCGAAGATAACGCCCAGCAGCACCAGATATGTAATGATGATCCCCAGCGCGCGGCACACTCCCTGCCGTTTTATATGACATTTTTCCCGGAAGAACCGCTCCAGCGCCCGAACCGGTCCGATCAGCAGATATGCGATGATAAAGCCCAGAATGATCGGGAACAGCAAAGAAAACAGCGTCCCGGCCAGAGAAACCGCTCCGATCGACAGATCCGGGATTACGCCGAGAATGCTGTCTACGATCCGGATCAGAAAGACTGTCAGCACCACATACAGGGAAATTTTCAGATATTTTTTATCAAAATTGAATTTATCCATACGTCCGATTGATCTCCTTACACTTAATAAATCCAGTATAACACAAATTTCACATTCTGTATCATAAATTTTAGAAATTTTTCCACTTGTATTCTTATAAATTCTGTATTAAAATAAGAGCAAATCTAAACTTAAGAAGGAGGCTGTATTATGGCACATGTAATTTCCGATGCCTGTGTAAGCTGCGGCGCTTGCGAGGCTACCTGTCCCGTTGAGGCGATTTCCGCCGGTGATACACAATATCAGGTTGATGCGGATGCCTGCATCGATTGCGGTGCCTGCGAAGATGCTTGCCCGACCGGTGCAATCGCAGGAGAATAATAAGCACATACATAAAGCAGCAGCAAGACGGGAACCCGTTTTTGCCGCTGCTTTTTATTTTTTTATTTTCTTTTTTTAAACAGGCTGTGTCTGCGCTCCGCTTTCGCGGCCGCGGCTTCCGTTCTTCCCTTCTGATAACTGCGGATCGTTTCATCCAGTTTCTTATACCGCGCCTCTTCCTGTTCCTCTTTCATGCGCATCAGATAATCCATTTCCTTAATGACATGATCGCTGACCTGATGGCTGACGCTTTTTGACAGTTCTTCGTTGTTGTCCCGCAGAGCCTGTCCGATGATCTCTCCCAGGATTGTCTGAAACTGCTCCATTTTTGTCAGTGTTTCCGTCTGTACCGCCGTATTTTTTTCCGAAACCGCCAGCATATCCTTATCTCCTGCCTGTTCTTCTTCCGCTAACGTCTCTTTCAGCAATTCCTGGGCTTTTTCTGTCACATCCTTACCCTCCATCAATTCCGGCATTAACATCTTGATCGCCTTTAAGCCGAATCCCTGCTCCTTTAACAGCTTGATCCGCTGCAGTAACTTAATATGAAATTCTGTATAGTATCGATGGCCCAGTTCATTTCTGGGTATTTTTATCTCCAGTTCTTCTTCCCAGTACCGAAGCACATGGGATTCTACGTCCACGAGCTTCGATGCGTCTGATATAATGTACCGTTTGTCTGACATTCCGTCTTAACCTCCTTTCTCAAGTCTGTCTGACACCATAAGAAAAGAGACTGTTGTTCCTTTTCCAACAGTCTCATCTTTTGTACATACAGTCATTTTATTGTGCCAAACTTGTCCACAAAATGCATTATACACAATATCTGGTAGTTTTGCAACGATTTTATACCTATATTTTGCTATTATCTCGGTCCAAATTGGCGAATTTTGTATAATTCGGCAGCCAGGCCAGCTTTACGGTGCCGACGGACCCGTGCCGCTGTTTCCCAATAATCACTTCCGCAATGCCTTTTTCCTCAGAATCCTTGTGATAATATTCATCCCGATACAGGAACATAACAATATCCGCGTCCTGTTCAATAGCTCCGGACTCCCGCAGGTCAGAAAGCATGGGCCGCTTATCCGGTCTCGCTTCCACCGCACGGCTTAACTGGGAACAGGCGATGATCGGAATATTTAACTCCCTGGCAAGCCCTTTTAAGGCACGGGAGATCTCCGCAACCTCCTGCTGCCTGCTTTCTGTTTTCCCGCCGCTGGTCATAAGCTGCAGATAATCGATGATCACCAGCTGAATATCGTTTTCCAGCTTATATTTCCGGCATTTGGAGCGCATCTCCGCGATACTGATGCTGGACGTATCGTCAATGATCAGCCTGGAGTTGCCTACCACGCTGGCGCTCTCGATCAGCCGCTCCCATTCGGAATCCGACAGATTGCCGGTCCGGATATTCTGCGCGTCTACCTTGGACCACTGCGCAAACAAACGGTTTACCAGCTGCTCTTTCGACATTTCCAGACTGAAGATCACAGCGGGAATATCTTTTTTCAGTGAAATATACTCCGCCAGATTCAGCACAAAGGAGGTCTTTCCCATGGCCGGCCGCGCCGCCAGCAGGATCAGGTCGGATGGCTGAAAGCCTGCCGTTTTATAATCCAGATCAACAAAGCCGGACGGGATCCCGGTCACCGCGCCCGATATCTTGGACGCCGCCTCGATTTTATCCAATACGTTCAGTACGACCTGCCGGATCGGCACATAATCCGAAGCACCTCTGGACTGTACCAGATCAAATATTTTCTTTTCTGTATCATTTAATATTGTATCAATATCCTCATGCCCGGCGTAACAGCGGCTGCTGATCTCCTCATTTGCCCGGATGATATTGCGAAGCACGGCCTTTTCCTTTACGATATTGGCATAGTGCCTCACATTTACGGACGTCGGCACACTGTTCAGCAATTCCCGGATCACCTCCACGCTGGAGATCTCCGGCGGCGCGCCGTTTTGTTCAAGCCGGTCTTTTAAGGTAACCAGATCCACTGCCCTGCCTTCCGCATATAGCTGTACCATCGCCTCGAACATCAGCTTATGCTGTTTGGCATAGAAATCCTCTGCCGTCAAAATTTCCGAAGCTGCCAGTACCGCCTCCGTATCCATGATCATGGAGCCGATCACCGACTGCTCCGCTTCCATACTGTGGGGCAGAATCCGTTTTACAACTGCTTCCTCCATTCTTTTATTCCCCGTTTTTACGTTCTCTATAATGCTTCTACCACAACCGTCAGATTTGCGGTAACATCTTTATGGAGCTTAACCGGTACTGTATAAGTCCCCACATTTTTAATTGCTTCATTTAACACGATCTTTTTCTTATCGATTTCCAGCCCTAACTGCTTCTGAACCGCTGCCCCGATCTCCTTATTGGATACCGAACCAAAGGTACGGCCGCCTTCTCCGGTCTTGATCGCAACCGTTATCTTGCCTGCCGCGATCTTTTCCGCCAGCGCCTTCGCGTCCGCAAGCTTCTGTGCCGCGACTTTGTCGGCATTGGCCTTCTGCAGTTTTAAGTCGTTCAGATTTTTGCTGTTGGCTTCGATTCCCAGTTTTTTCGGCAGCACATAATTCCGCGCGTAGCCGTCGTTGATCTTAACGATCTCTCCTTTTTTTCCAAGTGACTTTACGTCCTGTAATAAAATAACTTCCATGTCCGATTCTCCTGTCTTTTATCCGGATGTCTGCCGGGTTCAGATCCGGCTATGTCAGATCGCCGTCCTCCTGCATGCCCCGGATCGTCTCTTTTAACAATGCCTTCGCGTTCCAAATGGAACAATTCTCGATCTGCGTGCCTGCTATGTTCATATGGCCGCCGCCGCCCAGCCGCTCCATGATCAGCTGTACATTGACCTCATCGATGGAACGGGCGCTGATATATACTTTATTCTGGAAAGAGGTCAGCACAAAGGACGCCCTGACGTCTTTCATGTTCAGCAGTTCATTGGCTGCCTGCGCCGCGATGATCGTCGGGCTTTCCAGATTCTCCGCCGGACTCTCCGCAATGGCAAATCCGCCGGGTATGATCTCCGCATGCCGGATCGCTTCCGCTTTAGCCTTATATTCCGTCTCGCTGTCCCGGAAGATCTTTCTGACGCGTACTACATCTGCGCCGTGCCGCCGCAAAAATGCCGCCGCTTCAAATGTCCTTACACCGGTCTTCATGGTAAAGTTGGTCGTATCCAGGATAATGCCGGCGTACATAGCGTCCGCTTCCTGATATTTCACCCGGATATCGTCGCCGAAATACTGCAGGATCTCGGAAACCATTTCACAGGCTGAGGAAGCATAAGGCTCCACATAAGACAGCACCGCATGCTCAATGCTTTCCGACGACTGCCGGTGGTGATCCAGCACTACCGTAGCCTTTGACATCTTAAGCAGCTCCGGACATTCTGTATAACTGGGCCGGTTCACATCCACAACAATGACAACCGTATCCTCGTTGATCCGTTCGATCGCCTGCTGGCTGTTTAAGAACAGATCCGCCGGATAACCCGCTTCCGGAGTAAAATTCTCATATACCTGCCGCAGCGAGGTGGTAATATCGTTAATAACGATATGCGTTTCTTTTTCCAGGGTGCGCATCGCGCAGTACAGACCGATCGCCGCGCCGAACGCATCCACATCCGCCAGCTTATGCCCCATCAGCAGCACCTGCTGTTTTGCGGACACCAGCTCCCGCAGCGCGTGTGCCTTCATTCTGGCTTTTACCCGCGTACTCTTTTCCACCGAACGCGTCTTGCCGCCGTAATAATAGATCTTTTCGCCTTCCTTTAATACAGCCTGATCGCCGCCGCGGCCCAGCGCCAGATCGATGGCGGTCCGGGAATCCTCGCACTTCTGCTGGTAGGAACCTTCCCCAACCCCCAGACCGATACTGATCGTAACCGCCATGGAGTTTCCGATATTGACGCTCTTTACCTCGTCCAGAATGGAAAATTTATTGCTCTGCAGCGTATTCAGGTACCGATGCCGGAAAGCAAGAAAATATTTATCATTTTCGATCTTGCGTACAATTCCGTCCACCCCGGAAAAATATTTGTTGATCTTTCGGTCGATCAGCGCGATCAGAAGCGACCGGCGCACATCTTCCACGCTTTCCATCACTTCATCATAATTATCAATATAGATCAGGCCGGCAACCATCTTCTCATCCCGAAATTCTTTTTGCAGCTGCCGCAGCTGCGTCTCGTCAAATACGGTTACTGCAATCAGATAGGTTGCTTCATCTACTTCAAACATGGACGCGTCGTCGAATGCGTCCGCGATCTCCAGACGTTTCATTTGCACCCGGTAGATCCGCTCTTCCTTTGTGATCTCCAGTTCCGCTGTATCTTCAAGCTGCAGCATATCCGCAGGCATCTTCGGAAATACGGAGGCAATGGTTTTTCCGACCATATTGCGTTTGCTGCCGTCGCCCAATACATCGGCAAACGCTTCATTGACCCACATCAGCTTACCGGCATTGTCCATGACCGCATAAGGCAGTTCCAGTTCCCGCAGGATGCGCTTCTGCAACCTGCCGTAATCGGACGCGAAGTCCACCATATCTTTAAAAATGACCGGATTCTGCAGGACATAAGCCACAATGGAAAAAATCGTAGAAAACAGCGTAAAAATACCCAGCGCTGCCGCAACTTTAAAATCCACAAACAGCAGCCATACCACGATCGCCCATAAAAACAGATTCATAAACACAGGCCAGCGCAGATAATATTTCAATGTTCCTTTGATCTTTGCCTTTTTTCCCTTCTTTTCCTTCATACCATTCTCCATTCCGGAGCGTTTCCGCGACAGGTGCTTCCGCGATCAGCGTTTAAACTCCACCAACCGCAGGATGATCTCCTGACAGACGGTTTCCACATCCTTTCCGTCCGTCTCAACGATCAGATCCGCCGCATCCAGATACCTCTGTCTCCGCTGCTCCATCAGACCGGCAATGTATTCCACATTCATGTTCCCATTCAAAAGCGGACGGTCCTTACTGTTCCGTACCCGTTGATAAATGGTTTCCGGCCGTGCCGTCAGCAAAACCACAATCCCGTTTTTCTTCATAAGCGCGCTGTTTTCCGGTCTGACTACAACGCCGCCGCCGCAGGATACCAGCAGTCCGGTCTTTTCCTGCAGCGTTTCGATCATCCGGCTTTCCGCATCCCGAAAATACGCTTCTCCGTATTTCGCGAAAATATCAGCGATCGGCATGCCCTGCTCCCGGACGAGCTCCGCATCCATTTCCAGATATTCCACATCCAGATATTCCGTCAGTTTCCTTGCGACGGTACTCTTGCCCGCACCCATAAAACCGATTAAAAAAATATTACAGTCCAGTCTCTTTCTATTCATCGTTACTCCATATGTCGTTTGCTCTGACCTTTGGTATCATATTAGCACATTATTGTAAAATCTCCAACACTTTTTTCAAATCTGCCGCCTGAACCTGTCCGGGCGCCGATCCTTCCCCGACCGCGCCAAAGGTAACGGCGGAACCGAAGAACTGTCCTGACAGGCGGCTGATGCAGCCTGGTTTTCCCATCGACATAGTAATGATCGGACAGGGCAGGCTGTGGGACGCCTCCCAGGTAACGTCCAGCAGTCGTTTTACATCTGTTTCACTCTGCGGCATAACCGCGATCTTGGCAATATCCGCGCCAAACGCCTGCATACTGCGCAGGGTTTCCAGCATTTCCGACTCCGGCGGGGTTTTCTCAAAATCATGGCTGGAAACGATAACCCGGATTCCCTGCTCCCGGGCGGCCTGCAGCAGTTCTTTTTGCGCGGGATCTGATTTGGAAAATTCAACATCCACCAGGTCTGCCAGCTGATGGGAGATCACATAGCGATTGATCTGTACATACTGCGCTTCGTCCATATCCGCCTCTCCGCCCTCCGGAACGGTCCGTATGGTAAATAAAATGGGAATTTCCCCGAAAACAGCGCGCAGGCGTCCAAATACAGACGCAACCGCCTGTACATCGGACACCTGCTCAAATTGATCCGCGCGCCACTCGATCAAATCCGCGACACATTTTCGCGTCTTTTCATCGATACTGACCGCGATTCGTCTGGCCTGTTTTCGAATCTCCGTTTCATTCCTGCCGGTAACCGGCACACAGATTTTGGGTCTGCCTTCCCCGATCTTTAAATTTCTGACTTCTACCATCGTTCTGTTATCCTTTTTTCTGATACGCCTTCGCCGCGGTTTCGTACAGATTATTCCCCTTCGTATCGATCACCACGATCACAGGAAAATTCTCCACCCGAAGTTCCCGGATCGCTTCTGTTCCCAGATCCTCATAGGCCACGACTCTGCTCGCTGTGATCCGTTTCGACAGCAGCGCGCCCGCGCCGCCTACCGCCGCAAAATACACAGCCTTATTTTTCACAATGCCGTCGATCACTGCCCGGCTGCGTTTTCCTTTTCCGATCATGCCCTTCAGGCCCAGATCCAGAAATGCCGGCGCATACTTATCCATCCGGCTGGCTGTCGTCGGCCCTGCTGAACCGATCACCCGGCCCTCTCTGGCGGGAGAAGGACCCATATAGTAAATCATATTGTTTTTCATATCAATGGGAAGCGGCTCTCCTGCCGCCAGCGCTTCATACATGCGTTTATGCGCCGCGTCCCGCGCCGTATACAGGGTTCCGGTTATGTACACATAATCGCCCGCCCGCAATTCTTCCAAAATCCGGTTATCCTTGACCGGTACTTCTATATAACGATCCATTTTCTGCTTCCTTCGCGTGAAAGATCACACTTCCTCCATTCTCATAAAATTCGCGTCGCATGGCGGTTTACATGGCAGCAGATATTGACTGCGACCGGCAGCCCCGCAATATGGGTTGGATAAGTCAAAATATTGACGGCCAGCGCGGTTTTCGTACCGCCCAGCCCGCCGGGCCCGATCCCCAGACCGTTGATCTTCTGAAGCAGTTCCGCCTCCAGTTCTCTGACATAGGGGATCTCCGAATGGGAATCCGCCGGAAGCGTCAGCGCTTTCTTTGCCAGATACGCGCATTTCTCAAAGGTGCCGCCGATTCCTACGCCTACCACCATCGGCGGACAGGCGTTCGGCCCCGCGTCCCGTACCGCAGTCATAACCGCGTCCTTCACGCCTTCGATCCCGTCAGCCGGTTTTAACATAAAGATCCGGCTCATATTTTCACTGCCGAAGCCCTTCGGCGCAACCGTAACCGTTACCTTGTCGCCGGGCACGATGCTGTAATGTATGACCGCCGGCGTATTGTCCTTCGTATTCTCCCGGTAAATCGGGTCTTTCACCACAGATTTCCGCAGATATCCTTCGGTATAACCCTTCCGCACGCCGGCGTGAATGGCTTCTTCCAGGCTGCCGCCGGCCAGATGTACGTCCTGCCCGATTTCCACAAATACAACCGCCATTCCGGTATCCTGACAGATCGGGATCCGGTCCGTTTTGGCTATCTGCAGATTTTCCTCCAGCTGTTCCAGGATCTGCCTGCCGAGCGGCCCTTCCTCTGTTTCTTTTGCCTGTTCAAATACGGCTTTCATATCCGAAGACAGTTCATAATTTGCTTCTATGCATAGTTCGGCAATCGCTTCCGTGACTGCCGATACCTGAATTTCTCTCATTCTTTTTCTCCCAATGTGATCTCTGCCGAAAACTTCCGCTCTTCTGCCAGTACATTCTGGCTGCCGATCCCGGCGGAATTGATATTTACAATATAGGCTTCTATCACCGTCTCCTCTGTGATCTCACAGGTAATCTGGTTGACCGATGCAAGAAACGCCGCCGCGTCTGTCCCTTCTTTCGCCGTATAGTGCGGGATTCCGCCCGCCATCAGATCGGTTTCCTTTAATACGGCCTGGCTGCCGCTCCAGCATAAGGTCAGGTTTTCGTCGGTCGGCACCGCGTTTCCGGTCCGGTATGCCAGCGTATATGTATTTTCCGCAGACTGATCCACAACATAGATCTGGTTCCAGTCGGAACCGGAGCCTGCGCGCACCGGATTGGTAAACAGCCGGTCTTCCGCCTGTTTTACGCCGTCATTTCCTTTTGTCAGTGTGATCGTCATAACCTTCTGTACGCTGCTGTCGCCGATTCTGCTGACGGCTTCCTCTGTCGCCATATAGACAATAGCGCGGACAGTCGCCGTTTCATAGACATTGCCGTCCGCATCCTCCGGAGCCCATACCGCATGCCCGGCCGCCGTGGTATAAGCGGTATGCCACAGATTTTCCGGTCTGTCCTGCTGCCGCAAAAATGCGTCCTCCGAGGCCGTCTGCGGCTTTACGGTGCCGCCGTCCGCCTCCCAGTAAATATACAGGCCGGAAATGTCCCCTTCCATCGGCACAGAAAGGGAACCGTCCTCATGGAGGACGATCCGCACTTCTTCGATACTGTTGTCAAACCAGTCGTTGGCATATTCCAAAACCAGGAAATAAGCCACAATCGCAACCGTAGCGATCAGCAGCACAAATCCGCCGTTGATCATGATCTTACGGAAACCGCTTTTTACTTTCATTGTCTTCCTTTCACTGCGCTTCCGAATCCCGGACCTTCGCGATACTTGCCACGCGGATGTCATTTTCGGTATCCAGCGCCATCAGTTTTACACCGGAGGTCGCGCGCCCGACCACGGATATGGTATCTACCGGCATCCGGATCAGGATTCCTTCATTGGTAATGAGCAGGATCTCCTGATATTCATTGACTGCCTTAAATCCAACCACATTTCCGGTTTTTTCATTGATCCGATAACACTTTACGCCTTTGCCGCCCCGATGCTGCGGAGAAAATTCCGTAATATTGGTCCGTTTTCCCATACCGTTTTCGGATACCAGAAGCAGCGCTTCTCCCTGCGTATCCATCTGCATTCCGACGATCTCGTCTCCGTCCGTCAGATCCATTCCGATCACGCCCATCGAGCTTCTGCCGGTAGGCCGCACATCTGTTTCATGGAACCGGATGCACTGACCGAATTTTGTTACCAGGAAAATATCTTTCTGGTTATTTGTCCGTTTTACCTCGATCAGTTCATCATCTTCCCGCAGAGTAATCCCCTGAATCCCGGTCTTCCGGATATTCTGATATTCTGTAATGGAAGTCTTTTTGACAATTCCCTTTTTGGTCGTCATAAACAGGTATTCGTCGTCCTTATATTCCCGCACTGCCATAGCGGCGCTGATCTTTTCGCCCGGCTGCAGCTGCAGCAGATTGATGATCGCCGTTCCGCGGGCCGTTCTGCCCGCCTCCGGGATCTCATATCCCTTCAGACGGTAAACCCGTCCCCGGTTGGTAAAGAACAGAATATAGTGGTGGGTGGTCGTCATAAACAGTTCCTTAATGAAATCCTCCTCTAAGGTCTGCATTCCTTTGACGCCCTTGCCGCCCCGGTTCTGAGAGCGGAAATTATCCACGCTCATCCGCTTGATATACCCCAGATTCGTCATACTGATCACCGTATTTTCCACAGGGATCAGATCTTCCGTAGAAAGATCGTAAACATCTCTGCCGATTTCGGTCCGCCGGTCGTCGCCGTACTTATCCCGGATCACCAGAATCTCTTCTTTGATAACGCCTAACAGCAGTTTTTCGTCGGCCAGAATGGATTTCAGATAATCGATCCGTTCCATCAGTTCTTTGTATTCCTGTTCGAGCTTCTCCCGTTCCAGACCGGTCAGCTGACGCAGACGCATATCGACAATGGCCTGTGCCTGCGGGTCCGACAGTCCAAACCGTTCCATCAGGCTTTCCTTCGCGATCTGTGTGGTACGAGAACTCCGGATGATCCGGATCACTTCGTCAATATGATCCAGCGCAATCAGCAGCCCCTCTAAAATATGGGCGCGTTCCTCGGCTTTGTTCAGTTCATATTTTGTCCTTCTGGTTACGACATCCTCCTGATGCCGCAGATAATGTACCAGCATATCAAGCAGTGTGAGGATCTTCGGCTCGTTATTCACCAGAGCCAGCATGATCACACCGAAGGTATCCTGCATCTGCGTATGTTTATAAAGCTGATTTAAAATGACATTGGCGTTGGCGTCCTTACGCAGTTCAATGACGATCCGCATTCCCTGTTTATCGGATTCATCCCGCAGCTCCGTAATGCCGTCGACCCGCTTTTCTTTTACCATATCGGCAATCTTCTCGATCAGCTTCGCTTTATTCACCATATACGGCAGTTCCGTTACAATGATCCGGCTCTTGCCGTTTTCCATCGTCTCGATATTGGAAATGGCGCGTACCCGGATCTTGCCTCTGCCGGTCCGGTATGCTTCTTCGATCCCTTTTCTCCCTAAGATCACACCGCCGGTCGGAAAATCCGGCCCTTTAATGACATCCATCACCTCTTCAATGGAAGTATCCCGGTCTTCCTCGATCCGGTTGTCAATGATCTTGACTACGCCGTCAATGATCTCCCGCAGATTGTGCGGCGGGATATTGGTCGCCATACCGACTGCGATCCCGTTGGTTCCGTTAGCAAGCAGATTCGGATACCGGGACGGCAGTACCACCGGTTCCCGCTCCGTCTCATCAAAGTTCGGTACGAAATCTACGGTATCTTTATTAATATCCGCCAGCATTTCCATGGAAATCCTGCTTAATCGTGCTTCCGTATAACGCATGGCAGCCGCGCCGTCTCCGTCCACAGAGCCGAAATTTCCGTGACCGTCTACCAAAGGATACCGGGTAGACCACTCCTGCGCCAGATTCACCAGCGCGCCGTAAATCGAGCTGTCACCGTGCGGGTGGTATTTACCCATGGTATCACCCACGATACGGGCGCATTTTCGATGAGGCTTATCCGGTCCGTTATTCAGTTCGATCATAGAAAACAGAACCCGCCGCTGTACCGGCTTTAACCCGTCTCTGACATCCGGCAGCGCTCTGGCCGCGATCACGCTCATGGCATACTGGATATAGGATTCTTCCATTGTCTGTTTCAGATCGACTTCATTGATCTTGTCAAAAATTGTCTCGTCCATTCTTCGTTCTCACCTCTGTTAAATATCCAAATCCTTCGCATACTTGGCGTTTCTCTCAATAAATTCCCGTCTTGGTTCGACCTGATCGCCCATCAGTGTGGTAAATGTCAGATCAATCTCATTGGAAGTATCTTCATCGATCATAACCCGCAGCAAAATTCTGGTTTCCGGATTCATGGTCGTATCCCAGAGCTGTTCGGCGTCCATTTCTCCCAGACCTTTGTACCGCTGGATCTTATTCTGATTGTCTCTGCCGATCTCCGTTAAAATTCGATCCAGTTCCTCGCCCGTATACGCATAGTAAACCTTTTTATTTCTGACTATCTGATAAAGCGGCGGCTGCGCCAGATATACGTAGCCCTGCTTGATCAGTTCCGGCATGAACCGGTATAAAAATGTCAAAAGCAGCGTCGCGATATGCGCGCCATCCACATCGGCATCGGTCATAATGATGATCTTGTGATACCGCAGTTTGGTAATATCGAAATCCTCATGAATCCCGGTACCGAATGCCGTGATCATAGCGCGGATCTCCGCATTTCCCAGAATCCGGTCCAGTCTGGCCTTCTCTACATTCAAAATCTTTCCTCTTAACGGCAGGATCGCCTGGGTATTCCTGGAACGGGCGGTTTTTGCCGAACCGCCGGCGGAATCTCCCTCTACAATATAAATCTCACAGTTTCTCGGATCTTTATCCGAACAGTCCGCCAATTTACCGGGCAGACTGTTTCCTTCCAGCGCTGTTTTTCTTCGGGTCAGATCTCTGGCTTTTCTGGCCGCGTCTCTTGCCCGCTGCGCCAGCACCGCTTTTTCACAGATCAGCTTTGCCACAGCCGGATTCTGCTCCAGATAATAGGTAAGCTGTTCGCTGACAATACTGTCTACCGCGCCTCTGGCTTCACTGTTGCCCAATTTCTGCTTGGTCTGTCCTTCAAACTGCGGCTCTTCGATCTTAATACTGACGATCACGGTCAGACCTTCCCGGATATCTTCTCCGGACAGGTTTTCCTCGCTGTCCTTCAACAGCTTATTTTTTCTGGCGTAATCGTTAAACGTCTTTGTCAGTGCGCGCTTAAAGCCTTCCAGATGCGTACCGCCCTCCGGCGTTACGATATTATTGACAAACGTATAGGTATTTTCATTATAGGCGTCATTGTGCTGCATGGCGACCTCTACCTGTACATTGTCCCGGATCCCTTCACAATAAATAACATCTTCATATAAAGGAACCTTTCCCTTGTTCAGATATGTAACAAACTCCTTAATGCCGCCTTCATAATGGAACGTAAGCTCCTGTACTTCTTCTTCCCGCACATCTCGCAGCACGATCTTTAGATTCTTTGTTAAAAACGCGGTTTCCCGCAGACGGGTCTTTAAAACGGAAAAATCAAAGACAGTCGTCTCTTTAAAAATCTCAGGATCCGGCAGAAACGTCACTTCTGTTCCCGTCTCATCTCCTTCATAAGAACCGATCACTGTGACCGGCTGCGCGATCAGTCCCCGTTCATAGCGCTGAAAATAAATCTTGCCTTCCCGACGCACTTTTACCTCCAGCCAGGTCGACAACGCGTTTACAACCGACGCGCCGACGCCGTGCAGACCGCCGGATACCTTATATCCGCCGCCGCCGAATTTACCGCCCGCATGCAGCTTGGTAAATACCAGTTCCAGCGCGCTGACGCCGGATTTTTCATTGATTCCCACCGGAATCCCGCGCCCGTCGTCCGTTACCGTAACCGAACCGTTTTGATTGATCTGCACGTCAATAGTCGTACAGAATCCGGCCAATGCCTCATCCACGGAATTATCAACAATTTCATATACCAAATGATGCAGTCCTTTTGCAGAAGTGCTGCCGATATACATACCCGGTCTTCTTCTTACTGCCTCTAATCCTTCCAAAATCTGGATCTGGTCGGCATCATATAATCCTTTTTCCTCTGCATTACTCATGCGAATGCTCCTTTCCTGCAAATACGGCGCCCTTAACAACCTGAAATACATTGTCTACCGTAAATCTGTTTTCCACCAATTCTTCCAGTCCGGTACAGGTAATAAATGTCTGTCCCTGATTCAGACTTTCCAGCAGATGATTCTGCCTTCCCGCATCCAGTTCCGACATCACATCATCCAATAATAAAACCGGCGTATCATGAATCATTTGTTTGACAAGAGAAATCTGCGCCAGCTTCAATGACAGCGCAATCGTCCGCTGCTGCCCCTGACTTCCAAACCGCCGCATATCCGTTCCTTCCACGGAAAATAAGATATCGTCTCTGTGCGGCCCCGCGGAAGTTATCTTCTGCCGGATATCCCGTTCTCTGTTTTCCGCTAAAGTATGATACAATTTTTCACTTTCTATACTGGCATCATAAGAAATCCGGATGGTTTCCGTGCCATTTGTCAGGTTCCGGTGAATCGGAATCAGCAATACTTCCAATTCTTCCAGAAACTGTTTCCTTCTTTCAATGATCTTCTTCCCGTAATCCGCCAGCTGCTGATCCCAGATGTCCAGCGTATCTATTAACTGTCTGTTATAATCAATATCCTTCAATAACTGATTTCTCTGGATCAGACATTTGTTATAATTTACCAGATTGCTGACATACACTCTGTCCAGCTGACAGAGTTCCATATCCATAAACCGCCGCCGTTCCGCCGGTCCCCGTTTGATGATATCCAGATCTTCCGGCGAAAAAAACACCATATTGACGATTCCGAACAGTTCACTCGCTTTTTTGATCGGAATTCCGTTTATCGCGATTCCTTTCGGACGGTTTTTCCGCAAATGAATATCGATCCGATACGGAATCTCCCGTTTCCGGAGAAGAAGTTTAATATGGGATTCCTCATTTTCAAACTGGATCATTTCTTTATCTTTGCTGCCCCTGTGGGACCGAGTCGTACTGCACAGATACATGGCTTCCAGAATGTTTGTTTTTCCCTGCGCGTTATCCCCATAAAAAATGGTGGTTCCGGGCTCAAAGCGAATCGCAAGCTGCTTATAATTCCTGAAATGATCCAATTCTAACGCTTCAATAATCATCTTACTTTACAATAGAAACCTGCTGGCCCTGATAAGAAACCACATCTCCGTCATACAATTTCTTACCGCGCTGCAAAATGACTTCTCCGTTTACCGTTACCAGTCCGTCCAAAATGACTTCTTTCGCTTCCGAACCGGATTCCACAAGACCGGCGGCCTTCAGCGCCTGCCCCAGTTTGATAAACTCATCTCTCAATACCACTGTTTCCATTCACGGATCTCCTTACATTTATGAAACGGTGACAATCTGTACCGGCAATACCAGATAAATGTATTTTCCTTCGTCATCCCGGATAAAACACGGAGCCTTCGGATTCACCAGATACATGGAAATCTGTTCGTCGTCGATCACACGAAGCGCATCGATCAAAAACTTCGGATTAAAGCCGATCACAATGTCTTTGCCTTCTTTTTCGATATCGATCTCTTCATCCATAGAACCGATAAATGACTGGATCTTCAATTCCATTGTCTTATCGTTGATATATAAGATAACCGGTTTTTTATCGCCTTCCTTGATCAGCAGCGTCGCTCTGTCAATACAGTCAAGCAGCTCCCGCTTATTGATCACAACTTTGGTATTATAATCGCTGGAAAGCATCTGATCGATCCGGAAATACTCCCCTTCGATCAGTCTGGAAACTACTATGGTTTCGTCAAATTCAAACACGATATGATTCTTCGTAAATGAAATCTGTACTTCATCTTCGATTCCGCCGGTCAAAATCTTACTGATCTCATTCAACGTCTTGCCCGGTACGATCACCTTAATATCTCCAAAGGAATCCTTTAATTCAACCTTCCGGATCGCGATCCGATGTCCGTCCAGGGCTACGATCTTCAATTCATTCTCATGGATCTCAAATAATTCACCGGTCATCAGGCGGTTGGAATCGTTATCCGCAACAGAAAAGATCGTCTGCCTGATCATTTCCCGCAGGGTAAACTGAGAAAGGTATACGGAACGGTCTTTTTCCACAAACGGCAGATAAGAAAAATCTTCTCCTGATTTTCCCAAAATAGAAAATTTCGCTTTTTCACAGGTAATCAATGTCTCAAAATTAGACGCGACGTCAATCGTAATCTCATTTTCCGGAAGTTTTCTTACAATGTCGGAAAATACTCTGGCGTCAATCGCTACAATTCCTTTTTCGACAATGGTTCCGGTTACTTTTGTTTCAATCCCCAGTTCCATATCGTTGGCAGTCATCTTGATCTCATTGGAAGATGCGTCGATCAGAACACATTCCAGAATAGACATCGTCGTCTTGGAAGGAACTGCTTTCATAACGATATTGATCGCGGAAACTAAATCTGATTTCTGACATATGATTTTCATAATTGGGTAGAACTCCTTTCTCTGACTGCCGCGCAGCGGCAACTATGTAATAATAAAATAAATAATGTAGTAGTATTATTAGAGGGCGTGGAAATGCGAAAAAGTACATGCAGCCCTTATGTTTCAACTGATTTCTTTCAGAATAAATCTGTGGAAATTGAAAAAAGTTATCAACGGTTTCCACAATTTACAGAAGATCTGTTTAATTCGGAACGATTTTTTTCTTAATGATCTCGATGGTGCTGCGGACAGATTCATCTTCCCGAATGGCTTTATCGATCTTGTCGATTCCATAGCTGATCGTAGTATGGTCTTTTTTATTGACCAGGGCGCCGATGGTATTTAAGGATTCATCGGTCATCTGCCTTCCCAGGTACATATAGATCTGTCTGGCAAAAGCAATATCCTTAGTCCGCTTCTTACTGGTAAGATCCTGTACGCTTAACGCAAAGTGATCCGCAACGGTTTCCAGTATAATGGCAGGCGTGATCTGTTTGTCCACGTCCGGATAGATCGTATCTTTTAAAATATCGACGGCGTCTTCCAGCGTTAAACTGTTGTGAGAAACTTTGGAAAAAGCATGCAGTTTGATCAGCGCGCCTTCCAGCGTTCGGATATTGGATTTGATATTGGTTGCGATATAGTCCAGAATATCATTGGAAATGTTAAATCCGGAGTTTTCGCTTTTCGTCTTTAAAATCGCCATTCTGGTTTCGTAATCCGGCGCCTGGATATCGATGGAAAGGCCTGCTTCAAACCGGGTCCGAAGCCGGTCTTCCAGTCCGTTCATATCCTTCGGCGGTTTATCGGAAGATATGACGATCTGCTTATCCGCCATACGAAGTGCATTGAAGGTATTAAAAAATTCCTCCTGAATTCCTTCCTTGTTGATCAGGAACTGGATATCATCTATAATTAGTGCATCAATATTCCGGTATTTATTCTTGAACGCGGTAGTATTGGCGCCGTTTCGAATGGCGTCGATAAACTGATTGGTAAAATCTTCACTGGTCGTATAAAGAACCCGGGCATTTTTATTGTTTTCAATAATAAAATGCGCGATAGACTGAATCAGATGCGTCTTGCCGAGTCCCACGCCGCCGTAAATAAACAGCGGATTATACAGCGTACCGGGAGATTCCGCGGCAGCCAGCGCGGCGGCATGCGCGTATCGGTTATTGGAACCGACTACAAACGCGTCAAAGGTATAATTTAAATTCAGATTCGCTTCCAGTTTCCGGTTCATCGTAACGGAATCTTCGGTGTTCGGCCTTAACCGGTCAAATTTTTTGTCGGAAATATTTTTATGTAAATCATTGATCTGATCCGGAAGCAGGATATTTACGTCAAATTCACTGTTTAACGCTTCTGAGATCACAACCATAAATGCTTCTTTATACTTATGATTGATAATGTTCAGACCGATATCGGAAATGTTCGCGACCAGCGTAACCAGCCCGTCTTCTACAGAATACACCGTGATGGGTTCAATCCAGGTCCTGTAAGAGACATCTGTAATCTCATATTCATTTTTTAAAGTGAATAATATCTCATCCCATTTATCGAGTAATTCCTGCAGCATATCGTAATCTCCGTTCTATTGATCTCATTTGTTTTATATAAAAACATACATAACCACCTATACATTTTACAGCAAAAAACAGGGAATTGCAAGAAAAAAAACCCGTTTCCCGATTCGACAGGATTTGCGTGGTGGATAACAGTTATCCACATATAAACCCTTTAAAAATAAGGAAGTACGGATAATTTTTCAAAAAAATAAGCGACTTATCCACAAATTATCCACATAATGTGGAAAAATTGAGGAAAATGCGGATAAAAAAAGTATATATTTTACTTGACGCAAGAAATCTTTTTTAGTACAATCGGAATGATGTTTTACTATGAACCAGAAGGAGGTGCTTTGACGATGAAAATGACATTTCAGCCAAAGAAACGGTCAAGATCCAAAGTTCATGGATTTAGAAAAAGAATGCATACTGCAAACGGCAGAAAAGTTTTAAAGGCCAGAAGAGCAAAAGGAAGAAAGATACTGTCAGCATAAGGAATAAGGTCGCAGTCATGTGGCCTTTTCATTCTTTATGGCAGAATTAAGGTGTGTCAGGCAGTGACACAGGAATTTAAGTCATAAACGGAGGTATGAATGAGCCAGTTTATGCATCTGAGGAAGCCGCAGGAATTTCAGGCTGTATATCAGCATGGAAGATCTCTGGCGAATCGTTACCTTGTTATGTATCTGCTGCCGAACGGTACCTGCGAAAACAGGCTGGGAATCTCAGCCAGTAAAAAATTAGGGAACAGCGTAGTAAGACATCGGTTTGTACGGCTGGTACGGGAAGCATACAGATTAAACAGGGAGTCGTTGAACGGTGGGTTCGACATAGTAGTGATCGCGCGAATTGGCGCGAAAGGAAAAAGTTTCAGAGAAATAGAAAGTGCGTTTCTGCATTTATGCAGAAAACACAATATGGTTCGGAAAGGACAGGAATATTGAGATGAAACGGTTTTTACTGGGAAGCATCCGGTTTTACCAGAGAAATCTGTCGGGTCTGAAAAGGACCTGTAACTGTAAATTTATGCCGACCTGTTCGCAATATGCCGCCGAGGCAATCGAAAAATATGGATCGTTAAAAGGTTCTTTTCTAGCAGTGAAACGAATATTACGGTGTAATCCATTTTCAAAAGGTGGATATGATCCGGTTCCGTAAGGAGGAAACAACGTGTTAAATTTATTTTTAACAAAAGAAGACGGTTTTATTTTAGGTCCCATCAGCGCGCTGCTGGGTAAGATTCTGGAGTGGATCTATGATTTCTTCTCCATGATGAGTATCGAAAGCGTGGGAATCTGTATTATCGTCTTTACTATTATTGTCAGAATGTTGTTGTTGCCGCTTAATATCAAGCAGCAGAAATTTTCCAAGCTGTCTTCGCTTATGAATCCGGAATTGCAGGCAATTAACAAAAAGTACAGGGACAAGCGGGATCCCGATTCCATGACAAAGATGCGGGAGGAGACCAATGCGGTTTATCAGAAGTACGGAACCTCTCCCACAGGCGGATGTCTGCAGCTGATCATTCAGATGCCGATTCTGTTTGCGTTGTGGCGGGTTATGATGAACATTCCCGCATATGTGCCGAAGATCAAGGAGATGTATCTCGGGATCATCAATGCGATCACTGGCGGAGTCAGTGACGCGGCAGGACAGGTGTCCGCACTGGTAAACAGCGGGTTTACGCTGGAAGGCGCCGATCAGGCTGCTTTCGCGGGCTGTACTACGCTGGATTCTGTAGTCGATGTTATGAAGAACTTCGGTGCCGATCAGTGGGATGCTCTGCAGAATCATTTTACGGGCGCTGCCAACGTGATCGCCGAAAACTCAGCACATCTGACAGATGTCAATACATTTCTGGGGATCAATTTAAGTTCAACGCCTCTGATCATCGGCGGAATCGCATTTTTGATCCCGATTTTGTCCGTATTAGGTCAGTGGTTCAGCATGCAGCTTGCCATGAAGCTGCAAAAAGGCAGAAACGGCGAAGATATGCCGGGTATGGGTTCCATGAAGATGATGAACAACATTATGCCGATCGTATCCGGCGTTATGTGTTTATCTCTGCCCGCAGGTCTTGGTATTTACTGGGTTGCCGGCAGTGTGATCCAGATCATTCAGCAGATCGTTATGAACCGGTATTTTGCAAAACTGGATGTCAATGTGCTGGTGGAGAAGAATATCGAGAAACAGAACAAAAAGCGCGCGAAGCGCGGTTTGCCGCCGCAGAAGGTGACAAATGTCGCCCATATGAATGTGAAGAACATTGAGCACAATGAAAAGAGCAGTGCGGAAAAACGGGCGGAAAAGGTAAAGGAATCTACGGAATATTATGCAAAGAATGCGCCAAAGCCGGGCAGTCTGGCCGCAAAAGCGAATATGGTGCAGATGTATAATGAGAAGCAGCAGAACAAGGGTAAAAAGAAGTAAGAGTGATGGAGGAATCATGGAACGGATTGAAGTAAAAGGAAAAACAGTGGAAGACGCGCTGACAGATGCGTTGGTACAGTTGGGCGTTACCAGTGATAAAGTAGAATATGAAGTAATTGAAAAAGGAAGCGCGGGCTTTCTGGGAATCGGCAGCAAGCAGGCGGTCGTTCAGGTATGGTTAAAGGAAGAACCTAAGAAATCCCCGGAAGAAGTTGCAGAGGAATTTATCGTAAAGGTTTGCGCTGCAATGAATCTGGATGTAAAGGTTAAGATTGAAACAGAAGATAAGAATCTGAATATCGAAATCGTCGGAGACGATATGGGCGTTTTGATCGGCAAGCGGGGCCAGACGCTGGATTCCCTGCAGTATCTGGTAAGCCTGATCGTAAATAAGGAATCTGAGAGCTTTTACCGGGTAAAACTGGATACGGAGAATTATCGGGAACGCAGGAAGGAAACCCTGGAAAATCTTGCGAGAAACATTGCCTTTAAGGTAAAGAAAACAAGACGTTCCGTAGCGCTGGAGCCTATGAATCCTTATGAGAGAAGAATCATTCATGCAGCGCTGCAGAATGACAAGTATGTTACGACTGCCAGCAAAGGCGAAGATCCCAACCGTTATGTAGTAATTTCTTTTAAAAAGAATAATTTCTATAAGGAAAAAGAAGATTAAAAATATGGGACAGGCAGATACCATTGCGGCTATCGCGACCGGAATGACGCAAAGTGGAATCGGGATCATCCGGATCAGCGGAACCGATTCCATTTTAATTGCAGACCGGATATTTAAACCATATCGGGAAAACAGATCTCTGCAGCAGGCAAAAAGCCATACGATCCACTATGGCACCATTGTGGAGCAGGGTGCTGTAATCGACGAAGTCCTGGTGGCGGTAATGCGCGCGCCGGCAACCTATACCAGAGAGGATACGGTGGAGATCAACTGCCACGGAGGCGTTCTGGTAATGAAAAAGGTGCTGGCGGCGGTGATCCACGCCGGAGCCAGAATGGCGGAACCGGGAGAATTTACAAAGCGGGCGTTTTTAAACGGAAGGATCGATCTATCCCAGGCGGAAGCGGTAATTGATGTGATCCATGCGCAGAATGAATTTGCCCTGCAGAGTTCCGTCAATCAGTTAAAGGGAACGTTATCCGTTAAGATCCGGCAGCTGCGGGAGCAGCTTTTAGATGAGATCGCTTTTATCGAGGCGGCTTTGGACGATCCGGAACATATTTCTTTGGAAGGGTATCCCGAGCGGCTTTCGGCGCATGTAAAAACGATTCGGGCGGCCCTGAAAAAAAGCCTGGATCTGTTTGAAAACGGAAGGATCCGGAAGGAAGGGATCAAGACTGTTATTTTAGGCAGGCCAAACGCCGGAAAGTCTTCTCTGTTAAATGTGCTGATGCAGGAAGACCGCGCCATTGTAACCGAAATTGCGGGGACGACCAGAGATACGCTGGAAGAACAGGTGCGGCTGGGAACCGTCAGCCTGCGTCTGGTGGATACGGCAGGAATCCGGAGTACGGAGGACGTGGTAGAGAAGATCGGAATTAAAAAGGCCATGGAACAGGCCGAACAGGCCGACCTGATCCTGTATGTGGCCGACAGCTCCGAACCGCTGGATGAAAATGACGCGGAGATCATGCAGGCAATCGCAGGGAAACAGGCGATCGTTTTACTGAATAAATCCGATCTGGAGCCGGTGACGACGGAAGAAATGCTGAGAGCCCGAATCCCGGATAAACAGATTTTAACGGTTTCCGCAAAGGAAGAAACCGGGATTTCACAGTTAGAGACAGCCATTGAAGCGCTGTTTGGCGACGGAAAGATCCGCTGGAATGAAGCCGACGGAATCACCAATATCCGGCATAAGCTGGCGATGGAAGAGGCAGACGGAAGTCTTGCGGAGGTAGAAAACAGCATTGCGGCAGGAATGCCGGAAGATTTCTTTTCCATTGACCTGATGCGCGCTTATGAGGTGCTGGGCACCATTGTGGGCGAGCGGGTAGAAGAAGACGTTGTGGAACAGATATTCAGTAAATTCTGTATGGGAAAATAGATTTTTCTTTAAAAAGCATACAGAGATACAAAGTGAAAAGGAGAATCAGGTTGGCAGTATTGGAAGAATCCTATGATATTGTTGTAGTAGGTGCAGGTCATGCAGGCTGTGAGGCCGCGCTTGCTGCCGCAAGGCTGGGAAATGAAACGATCATGTTTACGGTAAGCGTAGACAGTATTGCGCTGATGCCCTGTAATCCCAATATCGGCGGCAGTTCCAAGGGACATCTGGTGCGGGAGATAGACGCACTAGGCGGAGAAATGGGAAAGAATATCGATAAAACCTTTATTCAGTCCAAGATGCTGAATGCTTCTAAAGGGCCGGCGGTTCATTCTCTGCGCGCGCAGGCGGACAAGCAGGAATATTCCCGGGCAATGCGGAAAACTTTGGAAAATACAGCGCATTTGACTGTCCGGCAGGGTGAAGTATGTACGCTTATCGTGGAAGAAGGCAGAGTGACCGGGGTAACGACGCTGTCCGGCGCCTTTTATCATTGTAAAGCGGTTGTGCTGGCGACCGGAACGTATCTGAAAGCCAGGTGCATTTACGGGGACGTGAGTGAACATACCGGGCCTAACGGACTAAAAGCGGCAAATCACCTGACGGATTCTTTAAAAGAGCTGGGAATAAAAATGTACCGGTTTAAGACCGGAACGCCGGCTCGGGTGGATAAGCGCAGTATTGATTTCAGCAAAATGGAAGAACAGTTTGGTGATACGCCCATAGTGCCGTTTTCGTTTTCTACCGATCCGGAGAGTGTTCAGAAAGAACAGATTTCCTGCTGGCTGACCTATACAAATGAAAATACACACAATATTATAAGAAATAACATTGACCGTTCTCCGCTGTTTTCCGGTATGATTGAAGGAACAGGGCCCAGATATTGTCCTTCCATTGAAGATAAAGTCATGAAATTTGCGGATAAAGAGCGGCATCAGGTTTTTGTAGAGCCGGAAGGCAATTATACCAATGAAATGTATCTGGGCGGCATGTCCAGTTCTCTGCCGGAGGACGTGCAGTATGCCATGTACCGGACGGTTCCGGGCCTGGAACATGTAAAAATCGTAAGAAATGCATATGCGATCGAATATGACTGCATTGACGCCAGACAGTTGAATCCTACACTGGAATTTAAGCAAATAAAAGGATTATTCAGCGGCGGCCAGTTTAACGGAAGCAGCGGGTATGAAGAAGCGGCTGCGCAGGGTCTGATCGCGGGAATTAATGCGGCAATGTCTGTTTTGGGACGGGAACTGTTGATCTTAGACCGTTCCCAGGCCTATATCGGCGTGCTGATCGATGATCTGGTAACAAAGGAAAATAAGGAACCGTATCGAATGATGACTTCCCGGGCAGAATACCGGCTGCTCCTGCGGCAGGATAACGCGGACTTGCGGCTGACGGAAATCGGGGCAGAGATCGGCCTGAATACGAAGGAACAGGCGGAAGCGGTTGCGAAAAAGCGCGAACAGATTGCGGAAGAAGTGCGCCGTATGAAAAATACCCCGATTGGCGCGAATAAACGGGTGCAGGAATTTCTGGCTGCCCATAACAGCGCTCCACTGCACACCGGAGCGACACTGGCGGAGCTGATCCGCCGGCCGGAATTGGGATATGAAGCATTGGCGGAGTTTGATGCAGAACGGAAACCGCTGCCGAAAGATGTGACGGAGCAGGTGGAGATCCAGATCCGATATGAGGGATATATTGAGCGGCAGAAAAAACAGGTGGAGGAATTTTCCCGTCTGGAAAAACGAAAATTACCGGTAGATATTGATTATACGGAAATTCACGGGCTGCGCTTGGAAGCGCAGCAGAAGCTGAACGCGATGAAACCGTTGTCTATCGGACAGGCCAGCCGGATTTCCGGCGTTACGCCGGCGGATATTTCGGTTTTGCTGGTGTATCTGGCACAGAATCAGAAATAGAACGGGTGAACTTTTGTCTGCCAAATCTATTTTTTACCGAAACAGGCATCAGCGGCTTCATCGATCTGGGTGATGCAGGTGTCGGCGACCGCTGGCGGGATATTGCGCTCTGTCACCGGAGCCTGCGGCACAATATGAGCGGAAAATATGCATCAAAGGAGCGGGAGATAGACACAGAGCGCTTATTTGACGCGTTGGGCGTTAAGCCGGACGCAGAGAAACTGCAGTGGTATTTGTTGTTGGATGAACTATTTTGATTCGAATTTATGTTCTCCAACTGGCAGTTGGTTTAAACAGATTAACTTTGCTCATCAGGCTGCTTAATTATTTACTGTTACATTTCCACAATCGCAATTTATTTTTAATGTAATTTCTGAGGTTCTATTACTTTTATTTATATTCGTTTTTCCTAAATCGACATCTGCATCGATATAGATATCATTTGTATTGTTAATATCTATATTTCCTAAATCTGCTTTTATTGCAGAATTTTCCTTTATTGATATTGTATCAATTTCAATATTGCCGCAATCTACTTTTATATCACATGCATTCATTATTTCTTTTATTTCTACATTCCCACAGTCACACGTTATATTTGCGTTTTTTATGGAGCCTAGTTTAACATTTCCTGCATCACAATCGATATCTACGGAAGCATTTTCTAAGTAGGGCAGTTCACATTTTCCATAATCACTTTTTATTTTTATTTCTTTGCTATATGTGGACGGAATATATACGATAATATCTTTCGCGGTAATGCCAAAATCAAAAAATGCAAATTTTTTTGTTCGAGTGTTATCAATAGACAAACTATTTTGATCTAAATTAACAGCTACATCATTCTCATTTTCTCCGTAGACAATTACTTGAATATCGTCATCTGATGTTTCTTTAAAAATAATATCTCCTGCATCTTGATTTATATCAATGTTATTGATATCTTCCATTTTATATGTTTTATCAAAAATTATATGATTACTTTTTACAGTGCTGAAACCGAATATTCCACCTGGGAAATTTATTTTTCCGGTTAAACACATTACCAGAAATATTACTAAAAAGAAGACGATTATAGAAAGCAGAATGATTAAAGTAATAATGATTCTTTTATTCTTCATTTTCCTCATCTCCTTTTATCATAAATATAAGGTTAACGATTCCTTCAATCATTCCAATGATAATAAATATGATCCAGGTAACATGCCAGGCCATAGTACAAAAACTTACAATAAAATAGATTGCTGTTCCGATACCGGCAATAATATCTTTTATTTGTTTCTCTATTTTGTCTTGCTTTTTCTCTTCTTTTGTTTTCTCAAATTTTGGAATGGACATATAATGCTTTACAATTCTGATTACACCCCAGCCAATTAATATTAAAAAAGTACAGCCTACGATTACAGGATTCCACATCATTACGCTAACACCAATACCTGCATACGCGATTGCGACAAGAAATATCAAGACAGAACTACAAATTACTTCGGCGGATTTTTGCTTTATTTGATTTCTAGTCATATTTTCATAACTGAGTTTACCGTCTTTTGCTTTATCTTTATCATTATTGTTACTTTCTTCTGGTTTTTCCTGTTTTTCCCCTTTTAATAATTCGTCTGTTGTAATTTCATATAATTCACATAATGGAAGTATTTTATCAAAGTCTGGGGTGCTTTGATTTGTTTCCCATTTTGAAACCGTTTGCCTTGTTATGTTTAGTTTTTGTGCTACATCATCTTGTGTTAAATTTTTTGCTTTCCTTAATTCAAATAATCTTTCTCCTAAATTCATTATAGGTTCCTCCGTTTCTTTGCTTAAAATTATACCATCTTTTTCAGTTGCTTTCTATCAATTTGAGTTGGAACTTTAGCAACTCAAGTTAACATTTCAACATTTGGTTAGTTGAAAGAAGTATGATTTTTTGATATACTTAAAAAAATCGGGATTTATGATCCTCAACCTGCGGTAGAGTCATTGAAAATCAACTGTCAGTTCGTTTTTCTTCACATCTGTTTCAGATATACTGGAGCTATGAAAGGAGGTGCCCGATATGGATCAAATCAAAATCGGAAAATTCATAGCGTCATGCAGAAAGGAACAGGGCTTTACGCAGTCGGCCCTTGCCGAGAAGCTCGGCATCAGTGACCGGGCGGTATCAAAATGGGAGACGGGAAAATCCATGCCCGATTCGGGGATCATGCTGGAACTGTGTGGTTTTCTGAAAATCAGTGTCAACGAACTCCTGTCGGGCGAAAGAATCATGGCAGAATTTTATAACAAACAGGCAGAGGAAAATCTTCTGGCAATGAAACGGGAGATCGAAGAAAAGAACCGGCAGATGCTGAGGACGGAATACCTGGTTACCATTCCAGCGGTTCTTGCAGGGATCGTTTTGATATTTGTGGCGGCATTTATTCAGATGCCTGCATGGCTGGGCGGGGCGCTGATTGTATTCGCTGTTGCAATAATCGATACGGCTGCCTTTCTTGCGGTAGGCATTGAGCAGAAAGCCGGATATTATGCGTGCCAAAAGTGCGGTCACCGATATGTGCCGACTTATTGGCAGACCAATCTTGCGCCCCACGCCGGCAGGATAAGATACATGAAATGCCCGAAGTGCGGAAAACGAGGCTGGCAGAGAAAAGTCTTGACAAAGGAAGATTCCATTTAACATTTAAGGAAAGACCGTTCCATAGAATGGCGGGGATCTTGTGTTGTATTTATCGAAACATAGATGTGCTCTATTTAAGTTAACAAGCTGACTGATAAATCGGAATTTGGTGAGGATAATATGAAACTTGAGAAGATGGATGCCTTTTTCATCACCCGTCTGAACGGATATGACGAGCATATGATGACGGAAATTGAAGGTGCGAAGGAATTTTATCCTTATACGGCAGCCCTGCTGCCGTTGGAACATGATGTAAAGGTGCTTGATTTGGGCTGTGGTACAGGGCTTGAACTTGAATACTACTTTAGCCTGAACGGTGGTGCGTCGGTGGTGGGAATTGATTTGTCATCTGATATGCTGGCAGCACTGAAGCGGAAATTTGCAGACCGTAAAGTTAAACTGATTTGTGGTTCTTATTTCGATGTTCCTTTTGAAGCGAACTGCTTTGACGCCGCTGTGTCAGTCGAATCACTCCATCATTTCACCGCCGCACAAAAACTGAAGCTGTATAAGAAGTTAAATACTGCACTGACCGGTAACGGATATTTCGTTCTGACAGATTATTTTGCAGAGTCGGAAGAAGCAGAGCATTTTTATTTTTCTGAATTAGAAAGGCTGAAAAGCGAGCAGGGACTTGAACCAAATGCGTTTTATCACTATGACACGCCACTGACAGTGGAGCATGAAATCGAGGTTTTAAAGAAAGCAGGATTTTCAGATGTACAAATTATGCGAAACTGGGAAGCCACTTATACCATACTTGCACGCTGACAAATTCGCAAGGATTAACCGCATTGACCAAGCTATTTACGAATCTGAACAGGACATTGCAAATGGAGCAGAGGCAGTCGATGCAGAGATAGTTTTTGTGGAATTGGAGAAAAAGCATTTTGGATAAATACAAGGTAATGATTAACCCCAGAGCAATAATATATCATCTGAATGAACCAATAAAACATTTTGTTTCAAAGGGATAAGGTTGGATACAATTTCGCGGCAAACTAAGAACATAAATTTACACAATGTTTTCAGTATTTGTTCTACTTTCTGATAGCATAAGTTGCTCCAAACGTGAAATATCTGGAAAAACAACCTTTTTCCCTCTGGCATGAAGCTATCGGAGTTGCTTCATATTTGTGCTGACTGTTCGGTGAATAGAATGTTTTACAGGAACGGGATTGCTATTGCGGGTATGTATATGGTCGAGATAGTATTCTGTTACCGGAAACATATTCTGCAACAGGAAGGCCGCTTTCTTTCCGTCAAATTCTCCTATAACGATAGTCAGGCACTTTCCGTATTTTTCTACCTGCTTGTCATAGATAGCTTGAAATTTGTTTACCCGACTGCTGAGCGGAACCATCCAAAAAAGTCCCGTTTTTTCATCTCGCAGACAGTAAAAAGTAGGACGGTATGCTCCGTTCTCTTTATTTTGCATGAGTTTGTCATCTTTTACTTTTTCAAAGTATTCATCTTTGATATGGTAAACATATCCTTCTTGATAAATCATATTATCCCCCACTGATTAGATAAAAATAGCCCTACCTTTCGATAGGGCTTAATTTTCAAGCCGGACATTTATTAGACGCCTCCGGTAAGCGAGCAATATTTTCGAGCCGTTCATTTATATGCCGCCAGCGGTAAGCGGACAATATTTTCGATGATGGATCACTCTCCCCATCGTTATTATCATTATACGCAGACAACGAAAATATGTCAATTAACTTTAAGAAAATTTTAGATTTCCATTTGACATTTAACGAAAGACCGTTCCATGGAATGGCGGGGATCCGCTGTATCTGCCGGATGATTGGGAAGTATAGCATTGTTGGGGATTGCATTTGTGTGGTTGAAAGAAATATGCTTTTTTGATATACTCGAAGAAACGTCGCTGGTTAAGGAGATATGGCATGGTTTATTATGATAAAAATGGGATTGTAATTCGAGATTTGCAGCAGAGCGATGCCCAAATCATTACAGATGAAGAGATCGCGCAGGGCTGGGATGCGAC
>CANQOK010000003.1 GCA_947625465.1 uncultured Lachnospiraceae bacterium
TTTACCTTACAAAACAGCTTATTTTCATGCTTAACGAACTGCATAGCAAAAAAAATGCAAATTTTTGTGTCTTTTTTCTAACAATTCAGGGAGGTCATCTCTTCCAAATTGGCAAGAATACCTTCTGTTTTCAGCATTTGCAGTGCTTTCAGGATACCCAGCTTCCCATGATAATAGGTCAGGCCGCCCTGAAAATAAACCGCATAAGGCGGTCTGATGGGAGCATCTGCGCTCAATTCAATGGAGGAACCCTGCACAAAAGCGCCTGCCGCCATGATTACATCACTGTCATAGCCCGGCATCGCCCACGGCTCCGGCGTTACGAAGCTGTCTACAGGCGCGGCCGCCTGAATTCCCTTGCAAAAAGCGATCACTCCTTCCGGCGTGCCCATGGTAACCGCCTGGATAATGTCGTGCCGGCTTTCCGTCTGATCGGGGACAACGGGATATCCCAGGTCCCCAAATATATTGGCGGCGAAAATGGCAGTCTTCAGCGCGCCTGCCACAACGGTGGGCGCCAGAAACAATCCCTGATAAAAACTTTGGATCAGGCCCAGTGTGGCGCCGACTTCTTTGCCTAAGCCGGGAGAAGTCAGCCGATACGCGCAGTTTTCGATACATTCCCGGGTTCCGGCGATATAGCCGCCGATCGGAGCCAGCCCGCCGCCCGGGTTTTTGATCAGGGAACCCACCACCATATCCGCGCCGAAATCCGACGGTTCTTTTGTTTCCACAAACTCGCCATAACAATTATCCACCATAACGATCAGATCCGGTTTGATCGATTTAACGAAAGCAATGATATCTCCGATCGCGTCCACCGACAGAGTCGGTCTGGTCTGATAGCCTTTGGAACGCTGAATGGCGATCATTTTTGTATTTTCACCAATCGCCTGCCGGATGGCGTCCCGGTCAAAGCTCCCGTCGGGCAAAAGATCTGTCTGCCGGTACGTGATGCCGTATTCTGCAAGAGAACCTTTTGCAGGACGGATCCCAATCACCGATTCCAGCGTATCATACGGTCTGCCGGAAATGGAAAGCAATTCGTCCTGCGGTCGCAGATTTGCCGCAAGCGCCAAAGACAGCGCGTGCGTTCCGCAGGTAATCTGCGGCCTGACCAGGGCTGCTTCCGTATGAAAAATATCCGCATAGACCGCTTCCAGCGTATCCCGCCCCAGGTCATTGTAGCCGTATCCCGTAGTGGCCGCGAAGCATCCTTCCGACACTCTGTTTTTCTGCATGGCGCGGATTACCTTTAACTGGTTGTATTCGGCCGTCCGGTCGATTTCGGCAAATCGGTCCCGCAGCCGCGCTTCTGTTCTTGCCCCATAGGCATAGATATCCGCGTCGATTCCCAGTTCCCGATAGATCTGCTCTCTTTCTGCTATTTTTCTGTTATTATCCGCATTGTATTCTGTCATAGTCTAGTTTCTCCAGTATATACTGTAAAATTTTTTCTTTTTCATAGTTAAATTTGGAAATATCGATCCACTCTGTGTTCCGTTCCCGCCGGAACCAGGTAAGCTGCCGCTTGGCAAAATGTCTGGTATCCAGTTTGATCTGTTCCACGGCGTTTTCCAGGGTTGTTTCTCCGTCCAGATACGCAAACAGCTGTTTATAACCGATCCCCTGCATGGAAACCAGATCTCTGCCGTATCCCATCTGCCGCAGCTTTTTTACTTCATCTAACAGCCCCTGCTCCATCATGGCGTCTACCCGTTTGTCGATCCGGTCATATAAGGCTTTCCGGTCGTCTGTCAGGACAAAATAGCGAAACGCATAGGGAGATTCCTTTTTTCGCTCCGCCGCGTTGTGCGCGGAGATCGGGGCTTTGTTCTGCCGGTAATATTCCAGCGCGCGGATCACACGTTTTTGATTGTTGGGATGGATCTGTTGGGCGGAAACCGGATCCACCTGTTTTAACAGTTCATGCAGATATCCGCTTCCGTTTTCTTTTGCCAGCGTTTCCAGGCTGTCCCGGAAATCGTCGGTATCTTCCTTGTCGGAAAAATCGATATCATAAAGAACCGACTGGATATAAAACCCAGTTCCGCCGACCAGCATGGGAATGTGATTTCGCCCGTATATTTCCTTCATATAAGATTTTGCCATCTTCTGAAAGCGATATACATGAAATTCTTCATCCGGCATCAGTGTATCTACCAGAAAATGCGGGACGCCGTCCATTTCCTCCGGCGTAACCCTGGCGGAACCGATCTCCATATAGCGGTACACCTGAATGGAATCCGCACTGATGATCTCTCCGTTTATTTTTTTCGCCAATAAAACAGACAAGGCGGTCTTACCAACCGCCGTAGGGCCTGTCAAAATGATTAACGGTCGTTTCTGCTCCATAAACACTCCTACAGAACACGCTTGAATTTCTTTTCCAGTTCATACTGACTCATGGAAATAATGACCGGTCTGCCATGCGGGCAGTGGTACGGATTTTCCAAAGTCAACAGTTCATCGATCAAAGCCTGGGCTTCGCGGACGGATAGATGCATATTTCCCTTTACCGCCGCCTTGCAGGAGAGGGATGCGATCCGTTCCAGAACCAGATCCGGACTGTGCTTTCCCTTTTCTTCCATCAGATCATTGAGGATCTCCAGAAACAGATCCCGTCTGCTGATCTGATACAGGTTGTCCGGTACGGCGCGGAGCGCGTATTCCCGTCCGCCAAAATGAGAGATCTCATACCCAAGCTTCTCAAAATATTTTAAATTCTGTTCCATTACTTCCGCTTCCTGCATGGATAAGGTTACGATCAGCGGCGGATTGACCGACTGAGAGGCAATGCTGTCCTGCTTCAGCCGTTTCATGGTACGCTCAAACAGGACTTTCTCATGCGCGGCATGCTGGTCAATGATAAACATATTTTTCTCATATTCCACGATCCAGTAAGTATCGAAGATCTGCCCTATGATCTTATGCCCTGCCTGCGCTTCTTTGGTCAGCAGACCGGTTTCAAATAATTCCATCTGCGTTTCGGTCTGCCGCTTTTCGGGACGCAGCTGCTTCGCCTTTGTCTCAAAGGGTTCCAGATAAGAGGCCGGTTCTTCCCGCAGCTGGGACCGGGCTGCCTTTTTCGCATCATAAGAAACCGGATGTTTTTCCGGCTTTTTTTCCGATGCTTTCCTGGGCGGCAGGCTTTGGGAAACCGCGGTCCGGGCAGGTGATTTGGCTGCCGGTTCGGTTGCCGCTTCGGCCGGTTTGGCCGCCGGCAGGATCGGTTTTGCATCCGGAGGAGCAACCTGGACAATATGTTCCCTGCCGCCTAAAGCTGCCGCGATTGTATCCCGCAGAAAGGCAAAGATCTCTTCCTGATTGGAAAGACGCAGTTCCATTTTCGCCGGATGCACATTGACATCCAGCAGCTTGTGGTCGATGGTAAGCTGCAGCACCGTAAACGGGAATTTATGCTGCATCATATAGCCTTTGTACGCTTCCTCAATGGCTTTTGTGATCACGGCATTTTTAATAAATCTGCCGTTTACAAAGTAATTTTCATAATTTCGGTTTCCGCGCGCGACCACAGGTCTGCCGATAAATCCCTCCACGGAAAGAAAATCACAGGAAGCCGAAACCGGCAGAAGCTGGCTGGCCGCCTCTCTGCCGTATACCTGATAGATCAGATCCTTCAGATTCGCGTTCCCGCTGGTATGCAGTCTGGTCTGGTTGTTATTGATAAAGCGGACGGAAACCTCCGGGTGCGACAGCGCGATATGTTCTACCGCGGCCTGCACATAGTTTCCTTCTGTAGTCGGAGATTTCAGGAATTTTCTGCGGGCGGGTGTATTATAAAACAGATTCCGCACCAGAAAAGTGGTTCCTTCCGGCGCGCCGATCTCTTCAAATTTCTTTTCTTCGCTGCCTTCAATAAGATAGCGGTACGCCCCAAAAGAAGCAGGCGTTCTGGTGATCAGTTCCACCTGCGCGACCGCGCAGATACTGGAAAGCGCTTCTCCGCGGAACCCCAGTGAGCTTACATCCAGCAGATCTGTAATGCTTTGGATTTTGCTGGTCGCGTGACGCAGAAAGGCCGTCGGGATATCCTCTTTCGCGATCCCGCATCCGTTATCGGTGACGCGGATCAGAGAGATCCCGCCGTCTTTGATTTCTACTGTAACGGCCGTTGCCTGTGCGTCTATAGCATTTTCCAACAGTTCTTTTACCGCTGAAGCCGGTCTGTCAATCACCTCGCCGGCAGCGATCTGATTAATCGTCGCTTCGTCTAATTCATGAATCAGTCCCATTCTGAACTCTCCTCTTTCCGCTTGCGGTGCCGCTATTCTTTCCAGCGGTTATTCAGCTTGTTTTGCAGAGAATAAAGTGTATTTAAGGCATCCAGCGGAGTCAGATTTGCCAGGTCCAGCTCCTGGATTTCTTTGATAATATCGTCTTCCCGGACCGTATCAAACAGAGACATCTGCGTCAGGTCTACCAGATCCGGCGTATTTTTTTTCTTCTTCGGCTTCTGCTTCCCCTCGTGGAAATCCTGCATCCGGCCGATATCGGTATCGATCAGTTCGCTCAGGATTTCTTTTGCACGTTCGATCACGCTGTCCGGTACGCCTGCCAGCTTCGCCACCTGGATTCCGTAACTCTTGTCTGCGCCGCCCGGTATGATCTTTCTTAAAAATACAATGTCGTCTCCGTGTTCTTTTACGGCGATACAGTAATTGTTGACACCGCTCAGCGTCTGGTCCAACTCTGTCAGCTCATGGTAATGCGTCGCAAATAAGGCTTTTGCGCCCAGCAGTTTGGGATTGCTGATATGTTCTACCACAGCCCATGCAATACTGAGTCCGTCGAAGGTACTGGTCCCTCTGCCGATTTCATCCAGGATCAGCAGGCTGTTCGGCGTCGCGTTGCGCAGGATATTGGCAACCTCCGTCATTTCCACCATAAAGGTGCTCTGTCCGCTCGCGAGATCATCAGAAGCGCCGACTCTTGTAAAGATCCGGTCGCAGATCCCGATATTGGCGCTCTCGGCAGGAACAAAAGAACCGACCTGCGCCATCAGAGTGATCAGCGCCGTCTGCCGCATATAGGTAGATTTTCCTGCCATATTCGGCCCGGTAATGATCGAAATCCTGTGATTGTGATTATCCAGATAGGTATCGTTTTCCACAAACATTTCATTGACGGTCATCCGCTCTACAACGGGATGGCGGCCGCCTTTGATATCGATAATTCCCTTTTCGTTTATCTTTGGTTTTACATAGTGATTGTGCTCTGCCACAAACGCCAGGGAGGCGAATACGTCCAGTCTGGCGATGGCCTTTGCCGTTTTCTGGATCCGCGTGATCTGACGGGCAATTGCGTCCCGTACTTCCGTGAACAGTTTATATTCCAGAGAAAACAGCTTATCCTCCGAACCCAGAATCATCTCCTCCAGCTCTTTTAATTCGGCCGTGGTATAGCGTTCCGCATTGGTTAAGGTCTGTTTTCGGATATAGTGTTCGGGAACCAGATTCTGGTAAGAATTGGTTACTTCCAGATAATAGCCGAATACCTTATTGTATTTGATCCGAAGATTTTTGATCCCCGTGCTTTCCCGCTCTTTTTCTTCTAATTGGGCAAGCCAGGTTTTGCCCTCCGTCTTCGCGAGACGGAGCCGGTCGACTTCTTCGTGATAGCCTTCCTTTATGATACCGCCTTCCCGGATCTGAAGCGGCGGATCGTCGATGATAGCGCGTTCTACCAGTTCTGCCAGATCTTCCAGCGTATCGAGTTCTTCCCGGATCTCTTTCATCTGTTCGCTGGAAAAATCATCTAAGATCGTGTGGATCGGCGGCAGCATGGAAAGCGAGCTTTTGAAAGCGATCAGATCCCGCGGCGTCGCGGACTGGTAAGAGATCTTACTGATCAGCCGTTCCAGGTCGTACACCGGATTCAGATATTCCCGCAGCTCATCCCGATTGATCAGATGCTGATTCAACTCCTCGATCGCCGACTGTCTGGCTTCGATCGCCGATTTACTGACCAGAGGCTGTTCCAGATAGGTCCGCAGCATCCGGGCTCCCATTGCGGTTTTGGTCTTATCTAAAACCCACAGCAGGGATCCCCGCTTTTGCTTCTCCCGCAGCGTTTCGCACAATTCCAGGTTTCGCCTGGTAGAAGTGTCCAGCACCATGAATTTGCCGGTAGAATACGGCGTGATCGTCGTCAGATGTTCCAGCGCGTTTTTCTGGGTTTCCAGCAGATAATTGAGCAGCGCGCCCGCCGCGACCGTTCCGCAGGGATACTCGTTTAATCCCAGTCCGGCCAGGCCCAATACCCCAAAATGATCTTTCAGGGCGTTTTGAGCGGTTTCATCGTCAAAATACCATGCGTCCAGAGGATAAATACAGATCTGCAGCCTGTTTTTTAAATCCTCCAGATCCGCTCCGCTTACATAAAAGGCGTCGTTGCAGATAATTTCTGACGGCATAAAACGGTTGATCTCATCCAGCAGAGTCCGTAAGGAATCGACCTCCGTCACATAGTAATCGCCGGTGGTGATGTCCACAATGGAAATCCCGTATCGCCCGGTAGTCGCCAGAATACACATCAGGTAATTGTTTTTTCCTTCTTCCAGCGCGGAAGCGCTTAAATTCGTTCCGGGCGTTACGATCCTGACAACTTCCCGCTTTACCAGTCCCTTTGCGAGGGCGGGATCTTCCATCTGTTCTACGATCGCCACTTTATGACCGTTTTTTACGAGCTTGCTTAAATAAACGTCTACAGCATGATAAGGAACGCCGCACATGGGTGCGCGTTCCTCCATCCCGCAGTTTTTTCCGGTCAGCGTGATCTCCAATTCTTTTGATGCGACAAGGGCATCGTCAAAGAACATTTCGTAAAAATCTCCCAGCCGGTAAAATAAAATACAATCCGGATAGTTTCTTTTTACTTCCATATATTGTTCCATCATGGGAGTCATTTTTGCCGCCATCTTTTGCCTCCTATATAACCGGCCCTCGAAATATTATAGTCAGAGGTTACAACAAGGGCCGGTTACAACTCTATATTTTCTCTGTTTGTCTAAGTAATAGATTCCGGGAAAAGATTTTCCTTCAGACAATTGTCAGAAAGCTATTTCTCCCAGGTAATAGAATCCTTTGGCTTCCGTCAGCCGTACCTTTACAAAGGTTCCGATCAGTTCCGGTCCTCCCGGAAAATGGACGATGGCGTTTCCGGAAAGCCGTCCGGTCACATATCCTTCCTCCTGGGTATTTACCTCTTCCACCAGCACTTCCTCGACTCGTCCGGCGCCGGCTGCACAGATCTCTGTGCTGATCGCCTGTACCTCCTGCAGCAGACGGTCAAACCGATCTTTTACTACAGATTTCGGCACCTGATCTTCCATTGCGGCGGCCGGCGTTCCGGTTCGTTTGGAATAAATAAAAGTAAACGCGCTGTCAAACCGCACCTTTCTGATCACATCCAGCGTATCCTGAAAATCCGCCTCTGTTTCACCGGGAAATCCCACGATGATATCCGTAGAAAGCGCAATATCCGGCATAGCCGTCCGGATCTTATCTACCAGTTTCAGGTAACTCTCTTTGTCATACCGCCGGTTCATCAGACGGAGGATCCGACTGCTCCCGGACTGCAGCGGCAGGTGCAGCTGCCGGCAGATTTTCTTCGAGTCCTTCATAACCGCGATCAGTTCGTCCGACAGATCCTTCGGATGTGATGTCATAAAACGGATTCGGCGGATATCCGGTACTTCCTGCTCGATCCGGCAGAGCAGCTGCGCAAAAGTAACGGGTTCCTCCAGGGTTTTCCCGTATGAATTTACATTCTGACCAAGCAGCATGATCTCCGAGACGCCGTCCGCTGCCAGTTTTTGAACCTCTGCGATGATATCCTCCGGTTTCCGGCTGCGTTCTCTGCCGCGTACATAGGGAACAATACAGTAACTGCAGAAATTATTGCAGCCGAACATAATATTGACGCCGGATTTAAACGGATATTTCCGTTCAACCGGCAGTTCCTCTACGATCTGGCTGGTGTCCTCCCAGATATCCGCTGTCATTCCGCCTTCTGTCAAATGCCGATAGAGCAGTTCCGCCAGTTTAAAAATATTATGAGTTCCGAAGATGATATCTACAAAACGGTAGCTTTTTTTTATCTTTTCGACAACGCCGGCTTCCTGCATCATACAGCCGCACAGGGCGATCAGCATTTGCGGATTGGCTTCCTTGCACTTTTTCAGATATCCCAGCCTGCCGTATACCTTCAGGTTGGCGTTTTCCCGTACGGTACAGGTATTATACAGGACAAAATCAGCGTTTTCCGATTCTGTTTCTACATAACCGATCTCTTCTAAAATGCCCAGCAGCTTCTCGGAATCCCGGGCGTTCATCTGACATCCGAACGTACGGATACAGGCGGTCAGTTTTCGGCCCAGCAGCTTTTCCTGCATCGTTACCCACCGCCTGCAGCGTTCGATATAAAAATATTGTCGTTCCGGTTCCTGTTCCGGTGCAGAGAGTGCCGTCTGTATCCAATCCTTTCCTCTATCCTGTTCCATTCCTGTTTCAACCTTTCAAGCACAGTCGTTCCGTTTTACTGCCGGACCTGACCGTTCCCGTAAATGATATATTTCGTAGTCGTCAGCGCCAACAGCCCCATCGGACCTCTGGCATGCAGTTTTTGCGTGCTGATCCCGACTTCTGCGCCGAAGCCGAATTCAAATCCGTCGGTAAATCTGGTAGAAGCGTTGACATAGACTGCCGCCGCGTCGATCTCTTCCAAAAACCGGTTGGCGTGTTCATAATCTTTTGTAATGATTGCTTCACTGTGTCCCGTGTTATAACGGTTAATATGCGCGATGGCTTCCTCGAAAGAGTCTACTGTCTTTAATGAGATGATATAATCCAGATATTCCGTGCCCCAGTCTTCTTCTGTCGCCGACACGATCCGGGAATCGATCTCCATCGCATATGCGTCTCCGCGGATCTCCACATTGTGCGCCTTCAGGCGGTCACAGATTGCGGGAATGATCGTGTCCGCGACTTCTTTATGTACAACCAGCGATTCACAGGCATTGCATACGCCGATCCGCTGTGTCTTGGCATTCTCAATAATATCCAGCGCCATATCCGTATCACAGACGCTGTCCACGTAGATATGACAGTTCCCGGTGCCGGTTTCGATAACCGGAATCGTACTGTTGTTGACGGTCGCCTGGATCAGTCCCTTGCTTCCGCGGGGGATCAGAACATCGACATACTGCCGGAGTTTCATGAACGCTACCGTGGTTTCCCTGTCCGTATCTGTGATCAGGGAGACGCATTTTCCGGTGATTCCTACAGATTCCAGCGCGTCCTGCATCACTTCCACAATTTTTTTATTGGAACAGATTGCATCACTGCCGCCTTTCAGAATTACAGCGTTTCCGGTCTTAAAGCACAGCGCGAACGTGTCTGCCGTTACATTCGGCCTCGCTTCATAGATAATTCCCACAACGCCGAGCGGAACCCGCTTCTGACCAATCATCAGTCCATTGGGCCGTTTCTTCATATAGACGACTTCGCCAATGGGATCGTCCAGGCCGGCTACCTGTAAAATGCCCTCTGCCATAGACGCAATCCGTGCTTCCGTTAGCTGCAGCCGGTCTAAAATGCCCGCCTTCATATGGTTTTCTCTTCCCCGTTCCATATCCTGTTCATTTGCGGCAAGGATTTCAGCCTGTCTCTCCGTCAGTGCGGCGGCTACCGCTTTCAGCCCCTCGTTTTTCTTTGCGGAGCCTATATGCTGCAAAACTGCCGCTGCTTTAACGGCTTCTTCCCCTAATTGTTCAAGCATACGATTTCCCATCGCTACCTCCTGTCTGGTTCAAAAAATCCGGATCTGCTTTTCTGTTGCAATTCCGTCAACCGTTTGATCCTGCTCTGTGGCAGGTATCTGTTCTGTGATCTGCGCTTCATAGGCAAGCGCCAGTTTCCGGCGCATCGGGTAACGGGACAGATAGCGGTCATAATAGCCGCCGCCGTAACCCAGCCGGTTTCCTGACAGATCAAACGCGAGTCCGGGCAGAAGCATGAGTCCCGGCTGTGTAACCGGTTCCCGGGAGACCGGCTCCTGAATGCCAAATGCTCCCGATCTCCATTCGGAATCGAAATCGATCCGGAAGAAACCCATCTTAGTTCCCATAACTCTGGGGACCGCCACTGTTTTTCCGTCACGCAGAGCTTCCTTTAGGATCTGTTCGCAGGATACTTCCGAACGAAAGCTCCGATAGCCGTATACAACTGAAGCCTGCTGATACCAGCTGCAGGAACAGACCAGCCCTGCAATAGCGGAGCTGTATGTGCGCTGAAGTTCCGCAGGAATCGAATCCCGGCGTTTCTGCATCTGTCTGCGCAGCGTTTGTTTTTCTGAAATCATCAACAATCACGCCTCCTTTCCGGAAGGAAAATTGCTGTTCTAATGTTTTTTTCTGCGGTCCTTTACACGGACAACAGAGCCGTCCGGATTCTGGATCTTTAAAGATTCCAGCTGCCCCCGCAGGTTATTGTGCACAAGCATTACATATTCTTTTCGAAGACGCTGCTGTTCTTCTTTCTCGTCGGCGGTCAGCTCCCGAGTCTTTGAAAGCCGCGCCAGTTCGTTGATCCGGTCCAGCTTGCTTTGTTCCATATCCGGTTCCTCCTACTTTGACAGCCATTCCATCAGGCGCGGATACTGTTCCTTCGCGTAAGCATACCCTTCTTCATAGAAGGCACGCAGCGCGGCCGGCTTTCGTTCCATACGGCTGATCACTTCGCCCTGAGGCTGCAATACAAATATGCGTTCTTTTTCCGCCAGCCGCTCGATCAGGTCCATCGTATGGTTATAATAGGATTTTCGGCAGTCCATGCTTTTACACAGCTGCGGATAGTCTTTATACATTCTGCGGTTGAGACGGGACTGCTTTTTCGGTACTTTTTTCCGATAATGCGGCGGTCTGGTCAGGATCACTACATTTTTCTTTACGCCGTCCCGCAATGCCTTTCGAATGGGAATTGGATCTGACAATCCGCCGTCCAGCATGGGAATCCCATCCACATATGTGATCGGATCCGCATAGGGCAGGCTGCTGGACGCCCGCGCGCCCTGCATCAGCCGGTCCCGGTCTGATTTTTCTTCAAAATAATAAGGTTCTCCTGTCAGACAGTTGGTCGTAACCAGATAACAGGTACCCTCATACTGAAAAAACGTATCATAATCAAAAGGAATGCTGTCGTTGGGAAACTGATCAAAGATCAGATCCATGTCAAAAAGCTGGCCTTCCTTTAAAAACTTTCTTACATTGATGTAGTCCGCATCTTCTTCCAGACAGTCAATCATGCACTTCCGGTTTCTTCCCTTTTGATTTGCCACATAGCTTAACGCATTGCATGCGCCTGCGGATACGCCGATCACATAAGGAAACCGGAGATCCATTTCCATAAAATAATCCAGGATCCCGGCGGTAAAGACGCCTCTGGTCCCGCCGCCTTCCAGTACCAATCCCTGTCGTTCCATTGCTGTCACCTCGCTGCTCGTTTATGAAATAAAAAGATATAAGATTTCATCCTTCATCAGCGCGTTCTCATAACCGCACTTCTCACTGTGAAGGATTGTCATTGCGGGATATTTATAAACGCACAGATACTGTTTTTCTTTTCCGAACAGGCCCCGTTTGCTTTCGGAAATAATAAATAAGTCTTCCAAGACCTGATGGACCGTCTGTTCTGCCGGAAACGAAAGCTCCACCTGCTTTGTATAAAGGTTCAGAAAATCCGTTTTTCTTGTACGGTCCAGCCGGATATAAGGTTTATGTTTAATGATAACCGGCTTCGCCATACGTTCCGGCGCAACAACCCCGCGGTTGATGCAGCTGATGATGCGTTTGGAAGGCACATGATAAAAATTCAGATTTTCTTCATTGGTTTCGTTGTCGATCTTGGAATAAATGATGTAATCGTCATCAGTTTTAATATAAGGGATCGTCTGGCGGTAATATGCCTGATCCAGACTGTCCATTACGATCCCGTTCTGTTCCAGGATCAGATCGGAAACCAGCTGCTGGATATTGACCAGATAGACGCTTTCCACCGAAACTTCCATTTTATCCAGGATCTCATACAGATGGTCTTCAAAGAGAGAATAGCCGGTCTTGATCACGCACATCGTATCCGTTACCGGCAGCAGTTCCGTAATCCCGTTCCGGATCAGGTTGTCATCGATCACCTGGTAATTCTTTTCTTCCGTCCGGTTATATAACGTCAGGGAAAAATCGAAATATCCTTCGTAATTATCGCTCATATTGCGCCGCAGGTGTTCTGTCTGCAGCAGCACATTATTCTCATTTAAGACAAAGACAGACAGTTTCTTTTCATAAAAGAAATTGTCGATTGCCTCCTCAAATTCATAAATGACTGTGGATTTCTGCATCTGCCATTCAAAGCGGACGATCTGGAACAGATCCTCCCGAGGAATATACTGGGTAAAATACAGATACTTTCGTTCCAGATTGGTATCCCGTATCTTAAAAATATCCAGTTTCCGCGTCTTTGGCATGACTTCATACCGTTCATTCTCTGCCACATTGTAGATAAAATACCGAACCTGCCGGATTTCCGGATATCGGCTGTTTTCATAAGTGGTCTCCAGAATGACATCTCTTGCGAGCATCTCATTCCATGCCGTATTTCCTGCATTTTTTATCAAACGCAAATTCATAAAATACCTCCGTTCCGAAGTCTCTATTCGGATAAGTAATCCATTAAATAGAAATCTTTATTCTTATGCGCAATAAATAATGTCCCTTCATCTGCGCCCGCGATCAGACGCTCTACAATATCTACATCTTCTCCGTTCGCTATGATCATATCCGCACCGGAATCGGTTGCGATTCTTGCTGCCGCCAGTTTGGCGCTCATACCGCCGGTTCCCATATCGCTGGAACTGCTGTCTTTCCCCATTTCCAGCAGATCCGGCGTAATCTCTGTTACGATCTTGATAAAAGAAGCCTCCGGATTGAGATTCGGATCATCTGAAAACAAACCGTCGATATCCGACAATAAAATCAGCAGATCCGCTCCGGTCAGCGCCGTTACGATCGCGGACAGCCGGTCGTTGTCCGAAAATCCGATCTCGTAGGTAGATACGGTATCATTTTCATTGACAACCGGGATCACGCCCATTTTCAGCAAATGCTCAAAGGTATTCCTGGCGTTGATCCGGCTTTCCCCGTCAATCATGGTATTCTTTGTCATCAGGATCTGTGCCGCGATCTGGTTGTATTCGGCAAACAGCTTCTGATAGATCATCATCAGCTGAGCCTGTCCCACGGCCGCGCACGCCTGTTTAAAACCGATACCGCTGTGTTCTTCTTCCGCAAGCGGCCCCAGCTTTTTCCTGCCGACAGAAATTGCTCCGGAAGATACCAGAATAATCTCTTTTCCCTGATTATGTAGTGAAGTCAGCACCCGAACCAGGCGTTCCAGCTTCATCAGATTCGTAAATCCGGTTTCTTTAAAAGAAAGAGAGGAAGATCCGATCTTTACTACGATTCTTTTTTTATCCTTCAGTAATTCCCGATAATTCAATTTCCGTTCTCCCACTGTCAATATAAATTATTTAAACACTTCGTTCAGTATACATCAGAAAACAAAAAATGTCTACCAACCCGGCTTATTTTCATTCCCCGGACAATAAAATTTAATAATTGCTTCAAAAACCTTCATTCCGTCCATGGCCGCAGACATAATGCCTCCGGCGTAACCGGCGCCCTCTCCGCAGGGATAGACGCCCGGCAGATTACTGAGAAAATCCGAATCCCGGTTCAGACGGACCGGAGAAGACGTTCTGCTTTCCACGCCTTCCATGATCATATCTTCCCGGTTGAATCCGGGAATTTGTCTGGAAAATTGTTCGATTCCTTCTTCCAGCGCGGTTCCGACCGCTTCCGGCAGGACATTCCGCAGATTGCCGAAGGCAGTTTTCCCTTTTGTACACGGCGCATACGCGCCGAATCCCCGGCTGGTCCGGTTTTGTTTATAATCGCCGTAAAGCTGGACCGGAATCGCACCTCTGCCCTCTTTCCAGGCGCGTTCTTCCAGCTCTCTCTGAAACGCGATTCCGCCAAGCGGCGAGGGATCCGGAAAATCTTCCGGCGTAACCGTGACAATGAGCGCGCTGTTGGCGTTTTGACCTTCCCGCGCCGCGTTACTCATTCCGTTTATGGCCAGGCGCTCCTGCTCCGAAGAAGCATTGACCACATAACCGCCCGGACACATACAGAAGGAATATACGCCTCTCCCGTCGGAAGCCTTCGCAGTCACTTTATAAGGCGCCGCCTCCATTGTACTGCCTGCGGCTCCGTATTGTACGGCATTGATCATCTCCTGCGGGTGTTCGACTCGGACGCCGACCGCAAAAGGTTTCGCTTCCATCTGCATCTGCCGCCCGCAGAGCATCTGAAACGTATCTCTCGCGCTGTGCCCCAAAGCCAGCACCAATACGGTAAACGGCATGGAAATCTCGTGATTGACAGTCAGCGACCTGCGGCTGCCGGAGATTTCAATATCCGTCAGTTTATGATGAAATAATACCGTTCCGCCAAGCCGGATGATCTCATTCCGCAGATTGACAATGACAGTCCGCAGGATATCCGTTCCGATATGCGGTTTGCTGTCATAGCAGATCGCTTCCGGTGCGCCGAATCGGACAAACGTATCCAATATGAACCGGCTGCGGCCCTGTTTATCATTGACAAGCGTATTCAGTTTGCCATCCGAAAAGGTTCCGGCGCCTCCCTCTCCAAACTGAACGTTGCATTCCGGATCCAGTTCTCCGGTTTCCCAGAAATGTTCTACGGAACATACACGTTCTTCAACGGCTCCGCCGCGTTCCAGGATCACAGGCGCATATCCGTTTAGCGCCAGCAGATAAGCGCAGAACAGACCGGCAGGCCCCATTCCCACGACAACAGGGTGGCAAAGCGGCTTAGTTCCGGTAATTTCCGCATGATAGGGGATTTCCGTGATGTTCCGGATATTTTTGTCGCGCAGCCGTTTTACCAGTTTTTCCTCATTCTGCGCAGAATTCAGTAAAACATCTACGGTATAGACAACAAAGATATCCGGCTTTTTTCTGGCGTCAATCGATTTTTTCCGGATCCGCAGAGAGCGGATCTGTTCCGGCTCTATCCGCAGCCGTCCGGCAGCCAGCGATTTAAGGCGTTCTTCCGATTCTCCCGCCCGCAATTTTATTTGCTGAATCTGAATCATCCTGTTTCTCCATTACGGCAGCTGTGCGCACGCGGTTCCCGCCAGATAGCCGGTAGCCCAGGCCCACTGCAGATTATAGCCGCCGCATCTTCCGTTTACATTTAACAGTTCTCCTGTAATATACAGTCCGGGTACCAGCAGGGACTCCATTGTCTCCGGATTCAGCTGCGACAAAAAGATCCCGCCGCAGCAGGTCTGCGCCTTGTCAAATCCCATGGTATCCATGATCGGAAAATGAAAATTTTTGATCGCGTAACATAAAACCTGAATCTCTTCCGGCTTCAATGTATTCAGTAACATGCTGTTTTTTAATCCGGACGCTTTGCCGAGCACCTGTGCCAGTTTATGATTCAGCATACCGGAAAGACATTCTTCCAGAGTCCGTTTACCGAATCGCATTTTATAATCCAGCATCTTATGCTCTAATTGCTTTTTTGTGACTGTCGGCAAAAAATCCACCTGCACCTCCACCGGTTGCTTCCTCTCCAGCGCCTGTGACGCCAGATAGCTGAACTGGAACACCGGGATTCCCGACAGTCCGTATTCCGTCAGTTGTAATTCTCCCGCTTCTTTTGCGACAAACCGTTTATTTATGTACAGGGAGAGCACGGCATCTGTACGGATTCCCATCAGAGACCGGCAGTAAACGCTGGAGGAGATCAGAGGCACCAGTGCCGGCAGCGGCGACTCATAACTATGTCCTAACGCAGCCAGCAGTTCATACCCGCTGCCCCCAGCGCCTGTTTTCGGTGCCGCTTTCGATCCCGTCGCGACGATTACCGCGTCTGCGCTGTAATTTTTCTGATTGGTACGGATCCGGAAACCGGTTTCCAGTTTTTCGACGGAAGCGACGTGAATCCCGTAACAGATCGCAATTCCCAAATGGCTGCAGGTTTGCAGCAGCACGTTTACAATCGTGGCGGCCTGTCCGGAAAAAGGGTAGAGATATCCGCTGCGCTCTTTAAGAAGCACGCCCAGATCTTCAAAAAAACGCACGGTTTCCGCAGTGCCGAATCTGCCGATCACCGTTTCAATGGCTTCCCGTTCCGGGCCGCAGAAACAGGCCGGATCATCGTCCCGGTTTGCCAGATTACACTTCCCGTTACCGGTCAGAAGCAGCTTTTTTCCAGCCTTTTCATTCTGTTCCAGAATTATGACCTGGTTTGTCTTTGTTTTCGCGCAGATCGCAGCCATCAGTCCTGATGCGCCCGCACCGATAATCAAAATTGTTTTCACGCAAATCCCTCCGCTAGGATGTACAGCTTTCCAGATAATTAAAAAGTTCCTGCATATTTGTAATATATTTTCCCGTTTTCAGAGCGATCTGCTCTTCTTCCGGAAGTTTATCCACCTCAATATCTGTCCGGATATAAACGGTTACCTGATCGGCCAGATAAACCATCAGTCTGCCCGCCACAGATTTTACCCAATACGTATAGGCCACATCCTCCTGGGACAAAAACGTTTTTCGGATCACCAGCTGATCGTTGGAAAAACTGATCAGTTCATAGTGTACCAGATTTTGTTCTTCCTCGGACATGCCCGCCGTATATCGGGCAATATAGTTGATCACTTCGTCTCTTGTCATCCCGATCAGTTCTAACGGAACCGTATAGGACTTTTCCGTCATCCAGTCGTTCGTCATATTGTGTTCCTGCAGAATACAGACCGCATTTGCCGTTACGATCGGCTTTTGCTCTTCATTTACCACTCGCACGCTCTGTGATTCCTTGGTATCCGCTTCCCCGGCTTCCGTCTCCGGCAGCGCAGTATGTCGTACCGGTTCTGTGACAGGACCGGAATCGTGATAACTGAAATAGTAAACGATTGTAAATAAAACTGCCATTGTCAGAAAACACATCAGATACATCACACGCCGCATAAGGAATCCTCCTTCTTTTTTATGTATGAGTATCTGCGTTTTTTCTGTTTTTAAACCGGGATCTTACAATAAATGTAATTTTTTTGCCGCTCTGATCAAAACGGCTCCCTTCGGCATGCCGGCAAGCTCTGCTTCTGTTACGATATGCAGACGGATAATCGAGATTCCGTATACAGCGATTCCGAGCAAAACGGAAAACAGTGTAACAACCGTATTATGCGGGAATATCGTCATCAGACCCCAATAGCATCCGGAAACCACCAGCCCCATTAAAAGAGAAGCTGCCAGCGGCCCGGCCATCGTCCGTTTTACATCGATCCGGTATCCCGTATATCTGGTGATCGCCCGCTGATTCAAAATACAGACCAGAAGCGCGAAAAAGCAGTCGCATACGATCACGCCGTAAATATTCCATTTCAGCAGGATCAGCACAAACGGCAGCAGAACCAGATGAATTCCCAGAGAGATCGCGGAATTTACAATAGGCGTCCGCATATGGTCGATTCCCTGCAGGATCGCGTTGGTGATCGTAGAAAAAGAAAATGTGCCGATCGTAAGCAGGCTGAACAGCATCAGTCTGACTGCAACGCCATGCCCTTCCAGATTGGGATAGAGCATATTTAAAATGGGCTGTCCCAAGACGGTAAAGCCAATCCCGCACGGCATAGCGATCAGCATGGTAAACTGAAGCGCCATACCGATCTTGCTTCGGATATCCCGGATACTGCGCTGGGCGACAGATACCATCAGACTGGGGACAACCGAAGAAGACATGGCGGCAGACACTGCAATCGGCACGTTGGTCAGAATTTTGTACTGACTGGTATAAGCGCCCCATAAAATCCGCTTCTCCTGTTCCTCTACCCTGAGCAGATTCATAATATTCCCGAAAATACCGCTGTCGATCATATTGCTGAAATTGTAGATCGTCGTACTGATCAAAACCGGAATAACCGTTACCACGAGCAACCGGATCACTTCCCTGCCGGAAAGCGCTTCCTGATGCCGGTCTCTGCGTATCTGCCGGTTAAACTGGTTTCGGTACAGCAGAAAGATGAAGATCAAAAACGCCAGCGCCGTAACGGTTCCCAACAGCGTACCCATGGTTCCGCCGGCCGCGCCGTATGCATAAGCGGTGGTAGTTCTGCCCGACCGTTCGTCGATCGCGCTGCCCAGTTCAAACAGGCGTTTTGCGGCTGCGATACTTACGATCGCATTGGCAACCTGTTCCAGCAATTGCGAAATGGCAGTCGGAACCATTGTTCCAAGCCCCTGAAAATATCCACGTAAAACGCCTACGACAGACATTACGATCAGGGTAGGCGCCAGAATACGGATTGCCGCGGCTGTCTGCGAAAATCCCAGCAGAGCCGCGAAAAATTCCGCGCCGAAATACGCAACGGCGCCGACAGTCAGTCCCAGCAATCCGGACAGCAGCAGCGCCCCTGCCAGGATATGACCGGCATTCTTATATTCTTTTACCCCGACTCTGGCCGATACCAGTTTAGAGACGGCCAGCGGCATGCTCATGGAAGAAAGCAGCAGTAAAATATTGTATACGTCATAGGCCGCGCCGTAAATCGCGCTGCCTTCCGTCCCCAGGATATTGGTAAGCGGAATCCGGTAGACCAGTCCGATGATCCGGACCAGGATACCGGAAACGGCCAGAATACTTCCCTGCGCAATAAAGCTGTTTCGATTGCTCATAAATCGTTCTCCGTTTCACAGCCTATTTCAGCACAACATCGGCCCGGTCTTCAGTAGGAAATACACTGATCCATGTTTTCCCCGCGTTCATAACCAGTTCACTGCCGTCTGCCAGCTGATAAACAGTCTGTGCTGTCTCTGATGGTTTACTCCATTTAATTTCTACCGCTTTCCCGTTGGAAATATAATAGCCGGTTCCTTTTCCGATGTGGGACATATCCAGCGAATGGCCGTCTCCGTATAAAACGAAATCGGCAAACTGAATAATGATATTCTTGCAGGTCAGCTGCTCGCCGGTCGCGCCGTCTATGTGTTTTCCATCATACTGGTAGCGATAGTACTGTTTTTCCTTTTCGTTATATTTAAAATATGGCTGATTTGTCGAATACGGAACCGACACATAGGCAGCTGCCTTCGCGTTCTTCATGGGAACGGTTGTTTCGGGCTCCGCAAACGAAAAATGGGGTTTTTCATCTGTTTTTACGGTCAAATCATATTTTTTCTGTTTAAAAACAGAAAGCAGCATATCCGAATTGGTAAATACATTGTGAGGAGAAACCCGGTCGCTGGTGCGGTAATACGCGGACTCTCCGACGGAATCATTATAATTTACCAGATCCAGAACTCCGCTGTTCAAAAACTTTACCGCATATTTGGATTGTCCGTAATGGCAATAGATCGCATTATATTCCGAAGCCCAGTGCGCATAGTATTCCCGGCAGCTTCTGATCGAACCGATACTGTCGATTTTCTGATAATCATCATAAATTCCCATCAGCCGGGTGATACGTCCTTCCACATAAGCCTCGTATACAATAGAAGCCTGTCCGATCCCGTGCTGCGGGACCGCCTGAACAATATTGTTAAACATGATCGCAATCGGTCTTGCCGCTGAAACCGCTTTGCTGCTTTTCAGCCCTGTCAGTCTGCTGTAATACTCGTCCCTTTTCGCAGTCGTTTCTTCCTGCGTCGTTTCCGGCACGGTTGTTGTTTCCTGGGTTGTTTCCATAACTTTGGTTGTTTCCGGCTCCGAGGCTTTTTTCCCTGCCAGAACAAATCCGACGATAGCCGAAATACCGATCAGCAGGATCACAATTCCCACAGCAATCAAAGCTCTTTTGTTTTCTTTTATAAAATCTTTCATAATCTGTTCTCCGTAGTTATAATTTCTGGATTATCTTGTGATCTGCAGCGCGTCCAGAATTTCTCTCTGTTTCTGCTCCATCTCTGTTCTTTCCTGCTCTTTTATATGGTCGAAGCCAAACAGATGCAGCATACTGTGCGCTGTCAGAAAAGCCAGTTCCCGCGTTACGGAATGGCCATACTGTTCTGCCTGTTCTTTTACTTTATCCAAAGAGATCATGATATCTCCCAGCAGAAGTTCTCCGGTTTCCGGGTGAAACGCAAACGGTTCTTCCTCCAGAAAAGAAAAATTCCCCGGCGTCTCATATTCGAGCATCGGAAATGACAGAACGTCCGTTGCCCGCTCAATCTGCCGGTATCTGGCGTTTACTTCAGCGATAGAGGCATTATCCGTAAATGTAACGGAAACCTCCGCTTCATAGGGGCATTTGATATACTCCAACGCATATTCCACGACCTTTCTGCAGACTGCCTCCAGGTCAATTCCCAGGTCCAGCGGGTATTCCTGATCAAATCTTACTGTCATCGCTTCTGTTCCTTCCGGCGGGAAGCCTCCTTCTTCGCTTCATATTCTTCATATGCTTTTACGATCTTCTGTACCAGCGGATGTCTTACTACGTCCTGACTGGTCAGCTGGACAAAGGCCAGGTCGTCCAGTTTTCCCAGCACCTTTTGGGCCACCTCCAGGCCGGAAACCGCGTCTTTCGGCAGGTCTTTCTGTGTCAGATCTCCGGTCACGATCACTTTGGAGCCAAATCCGATTCTGGTCAGGAACATCTTCATCTGCGCCGGCGTGGTATTCTGCGCCTCATCCAGAATAATATAGGCGTTATCCAGAGTCCGGCCGCGCATATAGGCAAGCGGCGCGACTTCAATCAGTCCCTTTTCGGAATTGTGCAAAAAACTTTCCGCTCCCATGATCTCATAGAGCGCGTCATAGAGCGGACGCAGATACGGATCTACCTTACTCTGCAGATCGCCGGGCAGAAACCCTAAGTTTTCTCCCGCCTCAATCGCCGGCCGAGTCATAATGATCCGATTTACTTCATTGTTTTTAAACGCCTGAATCGCCATTGCCATCGCCAGATACGTCTTGCCGGTTCCCGCGGGGCCGATCCCGAATACGATCATCTTCTGGCGGATCATATCTACATAGTGTTTCTGTCCCATCGTTCTGGGCTTCACCGGTTTCCCCTGCACGGTTCTTGTGATAATATCCTGATCGATCTCCAGCAGTGCGTTGGCATTATCTTCCGCAACCAGAGACAGCGCATAATCCACATTCTGTTCTGTTACGGTATTCCCCCGCTTTGCCAATTCCGTCAGGGTTCGGATCACTTCTATGGCACGGCGTACATTAACTTCCCCGCCGATCACCTTCAGACCGGAATCCCTGTTGATAATAGAAACATGCAGAGTCCGTTCGATCTTCTTCATATGCGTGTCAAACTGCCCGAATATTTCTCCGTTGCATTCCGCCGGCAGTTCTGTTATAGTTTCGATTATACTCATTCCGTCTTTTCTGTCCCTTCCGTGTTGATTTCCGGTAATTCACTCTGTTCTACAGGTCTTACCTTCCCGATTGGCTCCACTACGGTCACAGTTCCGTCAACAACGCAATTTTCGCCAATTATTTGTATTGTATCATTTTTTTCAATAATTTGAATCCCTTTTTTTATAAATTTTTCTAAAAACAGGTTAAAATCCGCTTCCGCAGCCTGATTTGCCTCCGCCTCCGTATAGGTCTTATCCACCCACCGGTATTCCCGAATCGTTTCGGTCCCGTAGTGAACCGGCAGATAAAAATTTTTCAGGACGGAAACCCAGTGATCATCGGTCAGCCGGTCATAATCGGCAAATTCTGTCTTCTGCGTCTGTAGCAGGAGCCGTCCCCGGTCGATCATACAGTAATAATTGACGATTTCATTCCCGGTATACTCTTTTTCCCGGTAGGAAAGCGGAATTTCCTTATGATAAGTATAGGTTGTTTCTCCGTAAATATCCGCGTCGGCGTTTACCAGGAGATGATCCATGGGTTCGCCGTTATCGTCATAGACAGATACGATCCCGCTTACCAGGATATCTCCGGCTTTTACGGTATCTCCCTGTTTCACCAGCGGCGTTCCGCTCCGAGTCAGAATGGAAGTTACAACCGCATCCCGTTTTGCGGTCAGGTGATAGGGATCCACCTCTTCTTTCGGGATCTGTGTGTCGTAATTTTCTTTGATATGTATGATTAGGCGGGTTCCGTTTAATTCCGCGCAAACCCAGGTGATATCGTTATATTGATTTCGAATCGCCTTTTCAATGGCGTCACAGTCTACATTTGCCTTTAGAATCCCGCCGGTTATCTGCATCGAATTTAAAAAATCCGTAATCTCTCCCGCCGTATATGAATAATTGCCTTCCACCGTGATATTCCAGATAAAAAAAGTCAGACTGTAAAGCATCATGCCGGCCAGGATCACGCCGACGGCAAAGCTTCGTTTCTTTCGGATTTTCAGCCGTAGGAACGGGAGCCCCTTTTTCTTTAAAATCCGGATCCTGGTATGCGTTTTTTTTAAAATGGGCTTTAGCTTCTTTACTTCCGCCGCGTTCATGGAAAATACAGTCTGTCCGTTCTCTGTCTGAATATCCCGCAGAAACAGCTCGTTTGCGCGGCAGATATTAAAAAAACGCTGAATCTCTTCTCCGAAAACCGCTATTGTCACCGTTCCGCAAAACCACTGAAAACCGTGTTGTACCATAGCGCCGCCACTCCTTTCTGTCCTGCATCAGGAAAACCGGATCTGTTCGATCTTTCCTGTAATTTTCATTTCATGCGCGTTAAAATATGCGATAGTCAGGCGTGCGCCCGTTAAAGTGATCATGCCGTGTCTGCATTCGATTCGAATACAGTCGTCTTCATAGCATAGGATTCTGGAGTAATTTTCGATATACAGCGTCCGATTGCCTATGGCTGAGAGCAGCGCGTCTCCCAGAACGCAGTCCGGCGGAAGATTCAGAACATGTACTGCCTGTTCTCCTGCGGAAATTCTGTTTTCTTTTTGCTTTTTTAATCGTCTTTCTTTTTTCATGCATCCGGATTCGCTTTCACTCCTTTTGTGCAATATATGAAATTACCGGGTGCCCTATGAGTGAAAAACAGTGTCTGATACCGGAAAAAAGGCACTGCCGCCAAGCGACAGTGCCTTCTGCACAAGTTTAATTATATTTACGTTTTCTAGCAGCTTCAGATTTCTTCTTACGCTTTACACTAGGCTTCTCATAATGCTCTCTCTTGCGAATTTCCTGCTGGATTCCTGCCTTTGCGCAATTTCTCTTGAAACGGCGCAGCGCACTATCCAATGACTCGTTTTCTTTTACGATCACATTTGACATAGTATCACCCTAACCTCCCTTCAGTTGCATATTGTGCGTAATACAACTGTCTGGGTATTTTTTGCACTAAGGGTATTATAGCATAGATTTCCAAATCGTCAACTACTTTTTTCCACTGCTTTTATTTTGCGATTGCCCATGCGGCCTTGTTGTTGCCTTCCAGCGTAATGCACATCTTTTCGGTCTTCGGCTGCTTCTCGGAATACTGTTTGATCGCAACGCCGTTGTAGTCGGTACCGTCAATGGACAGAGTCACGCTCTTGCCGGAAGACTTCCAGGTGCCCTCTACGTCGCCTGTGATCTTGCCGTCTGCAGTTAAGGTGATATTCTTCGGCTCGATAATACCGGACGCCTTCGCTGTTGCGTCAACTACATCGCCTTTCTTCGGTCTGCTGTAATGTCTGGTCTCATGGATCGCGAACTCGTAGTCACCTGCGATCTCTGCAGCCGTATATCCGTTCTCCGGCAGCGTCTCGCCTGTGTACTCAAACGGTGCGGCTACCAGCCAGCCCTCGTCGTTCAGCCACAGCTGATGCACTCTGACCTCATGGCCATCTATCGGATTGTTTACGGAATATGAGTCATTGTTGTTTACGAATCTGGTATGGTAGATCACATATGCCTTGCCGTCTTCGTCTACAAACGCGGAGTTATGCCCCTGCGCAACTTCGATCTTGCTGTAATCGCTCCATGCCACGCTGGACATCAGCTTATAGCCTCTCTGTCCGTCTACATTATTGACATAGGCAGTGTAGATCGCGGGAACACCCTTTGCGTCTACATACGGTCCGTTGATATCCTCGGAACGGAATACCCGCATCTGATAACCTTCGGTTGAACTCAGTCCCGCATAGGACATGAACAGGAAGTAATACTTATCGTATTTCAGGATATAAGCACCCTCACCGGAGCTGTAATATCCGCCTGCCAGCTTCTTGCCGAAATAAGCGTCCGATTCATTGTTCTTGGTCTCATATTTATAGGTGTAATCTCTCAGACCGGTCTTCGGATCCAGCTTGATCTGATAGATACCTGCGGACCAGGAACCGTATGCCAGCCACATATTGCCCTCATCGTCAAAGTTGACGTTCGGATCAATGGCATTCAACATGGAGTTGTTCTGAACACTCTGTACTCTTGCGTAAGAAGACAGATCAGCACCTTCTCCCAAAACCTTGTATACATCTGTCATAGAGGCACGGTCAGAACCGGAAGAGAAGGAAACGGATGCGCGGATCCGCAGATCATCATTTCCTACCTTTACGTTCTTAAATACGTTAAAGTTGATCACTTCACTGGAAGAACCGGTAAAGCCGGAGTATACAACCGGAGCTACCAGCGTCCAGTCTCCGTCCAGGCTGTCCGCCGTCAGTAAGTAGATCGTAGACTGCCAGTTATCGCCGTTGATACTCATGTACATGCACCATTTGTTCATGGCCTCGTTCCAGATGACATCCGGCGCCCACATATTGCCGTCTACAGTGGTATTCTTACCATAAGAATTATAGCTTGCGAACAGATCGCCAAAAATATCCTTATAATTGGACGTCAGGTTATTGGTAAAGCTTTTCCATGTCATCAGATCATCGGTTTTAGCCCAAGCCCGATGGGAACCGAAAATATAATAAGTTCCGCTCTTGGTATCTTTTACGATAGACGGATCATGTACGGATACGTGTCCGGTAGTCGGTGCGGCAGCCTGTGCCTCCATCGGACTGATCCCTATTGCGGATGTTGCCAGCAATGCAACGATGATCATGCCTGCAGCAACATTTTTGCCCTTTTTCTTCTTTAATACGATCACCACAACGATCACAGCCACTACGACCACAACGGCCGCGATAATACCGATGATCAGCCACAGACTGTCGGATCCTCCGGATTTGGAACTGCCGGCAGCGCCTGCTTTGGTAACTGTAAGCTCTTTTGTAAGTGTCTGGGTTTCGCCTGCAGCCAGTGTTTTTACAACCAGTTCATCTTTCGTTGCTTCCTTCAGACCGTCCGGCATTGCCATACTTACGTTTACATTTTTTACTTCGTAGCTGTTTGTGTTTTCTACCGCGATCTGCATTTTCACTGTATCGCCGGTTCCATAACTCTCCGCGTCGGTCGTGATCTTTACGTTTAAGCCGCCGTCGCTGCCCACGCCGTCTTCAGCTGAAGCTGCGAAGCAGACTGTAACACTACTTAACATCAAAACACAGATTGCCAATAGTGCTACAAAACTTTTTTTCATAGTTTGTCTCATTTGAACCTCCTTCATACCTGTAATTGTTCTTTTAGAATTGATTTTGCCTTCTCCAATGCGGCGTCAATCTGCTCCGGACATTTTCCTCCGGCCTGTGCCATATTGGGACGACCGCCCCCGCCGCCGCCGACTACAGCAGCGATTGCTTTTATTAAATTACCTGCATGCGCTCCGCCGGCAACGGCAGCCGGTGTTGCGGATGCAACTAAATTAACCTTATCCTTACCCTGTGCGGACGCCAGAACGACCACACATTCTCCTAACTGATCCCGATACTGATCCGCCATATTCCGCAGACCGTTCATATCCATCTCCGGAAGTTTAACCGTAAGCACCCGGATCCCCTGCATCTCTTCGGCTTTGCCGGCGATATCGCCCGCGGCCTCTTTTGCCAGCTTCTGCTTCAGCTTCTCATTTTCCGTCTGCAGCTTCTTGATCTCCTCCTGCATGGAAGCAATCTTTTTCGGCAGAGCCGACGGTTCCGCCTTTGCGGTCCGGGAAGCGTCCGTCAGCCAGCGCTCAATCTGATTAAAGTGATTGGCAACCCCTTCGGAAGTCAGCGCCACGATTCTTCTGACGCCTGCCGCGATCCCATTTTCGGAAATGATCTTAAACAATCCAATGGCTCCGGTATTCTTAACATGCGTACCGCCGCACAGTTCAATAGAAAAATCTCCCATGGAAACTACGCGTACCGTATCTGCGTATTTCTCACCGAACAGCGCCATCGCTCCGGTCTTTCTGGCTTCTTCCAAAGACATCTCTCTGGTTACGACCGGCAGATCCTGCGCGATCTCCTCATTGACGATCGCTTCCGCCTTCTCCAGTTCTTCTTTGGTCAAAGCCTGAAAATGGGTAAAGTCAAACCGCAGCAGTTCGCCGTTTACAAAGGAACCGGCCTGCTCAACATGCGTGCCCAGCACATTCCGCAGCGCTTTCTGCAGCAAATGCGTCGCGCTGTGATTCTTCGCGGTCGCCTGCCGCAGCCGGGCGTCTACCTGTGTGGTAACCGTATCTCCCGTATGGAAAGAACCGGTCAGCACAGAACCTACATGTCCGATCTTACCGCCTGCCAGTTTTATGGTATCGGTTACAAGGAAAACCGAATCTCCACAGAGAATCTCTCCCTTATCCGCTTCCTGACCGCCCATAGTAGCGTAAAATGTGGTCTGATCCGTGATGATCGTGCCTTCCACGCCTGCCTCCAGCGTATCGGTAACCGTATCCGTTGTCGTCATTGCCAGGATCTTCGCTGTATCTTCCAGATGGTCATATCCGATGAAGGAGGAAGTGATTGACGGATCGAGTTCCTCATAAACGGTCGCATCGGCGCCCATATAATTGGTTACCTTCCGCGCCTTTCGGGCGGTTACGCGCTGATGTTCCATCGCCGTCTGAAATCCGGCCTCATCGACGGAAAATCCTTTTTCTTCTAAAATCTCTTTCGTCAGATCCAGAGGAAATCCATAGGTATCATACAGACGGAACGCATCTTCTCCCGCCAGCACGGTCTGCCCTTCATTCTTTAATTTTTCTTCCAAATCGGCCAGGATCGTAAGTCCCAGATCGATAGTCTTGTTGAATTTATTTTCTTCTTCTGTCAGTACCTTAAAGATCATATCCTGCTTCTCAGACAGTTCCGGGTAGCCTGCTTTGGATCCTTCGATCACTGTCCGGCTCAGCTTTGCCAGGAATACATCGGAAATACCAAGCAGCCTCCCGTGTCTTGCGGCCCGGCGGATCAGTCTGCGCAGCACATATCCTCTGCCTTCATTGGACGGCAGGATCCCGTCTGAGATCATAAAAGTCGCGGAACGGATATGATCTGTGATCAGGCGGATGGAAACATCTTTCTCATATTCCCGGTGGTATTCTGTGCCGGCGAATTCACATACCTTATCCCGCAGCGCTTTTACCGTATCCACATCAAAAATGGAATCCACGCCCTGTACGACGGCAGCCAGACGCTCCAGCCCCATTCCGGTATCGATATTCTTCTGAATCAGTTCGGTATAATTGCCCTTGCCGTCATTTTCAAACTGGGTAAATACGTTATTCCAGATCTCCATATAGCGGTCGCAGTCACAGCCTACCGTACAATCCGGTTTTCCACAGCCGTACTGTTCGCCGCGGTCATAGTAAATCTCGGAACAAGGACCGCACGGGCCTGCGCCGTGCTCCCAGAAATTGTCCTCTTTGCCAAATCGGAAGATTCGTTCTTTGGGAATCCCGATCTCTTTGTTCCAGATATCAAACGCCTCGTCATCTTCAAAGAATACAGACGGATAAAGACGGTTGGGATCCATTCCGACCACTTCGGTTAAAAATTCCCAGGACCAGGCGATCGCCTCGTGTTTAAAATAATCTCCAAAGGAGAAATTGCCCAGCATCTCAAAGAAAGTCCCGTGCCGTGCGGTCTTGCCTACATTCTCGATATCTCCGGTACGAATGCATTTCTGGCAGGTGGCAACCCGTCTGCGGGGCGGAATCTCCTGCCCGGTAAAATACGGTTTCAACGGCGCCATACCCGCGTTGATCAGTAAAAGACTGTTATCATTGTGCGGAACCAGTGAAAAACTGTTCATCACCAGATGTCCCTTGCTCTCAAAGAAATCCAGAAACATCTTCCGCAATTCATTTACACCATAATTCTTCATCATTCTGTCCTCGTCTTCTTATTCCTGCACTTTGATCTGATGATAGCCCTTCTTGCCCTTCTTAATGACAATAGCTCCGTCTTCGTTCAGATCGGCTGTCGTGAACACCCGGGAGAAATCAGCTTCCTTCTCTCCGTTCACGGTAACGCCGCCCTGCGTAACCAGACGGCGGGCATCTGAACGGGTCGCGCACAGCTTCGTATCGGTTAACAGCGTGATCAGGTCGATCCCCGCATCCAGCTGTCCGGCCGGGTAACAGGTCGTCGGCATATCATCTGTCTTACCGCCGCCCGCGAATAAAGCTCTGGCTGCTTCCTGCGCTTTTACCGCTTCCGCTTCTCCATGTACGATCTTTGTAATCTCATAAGCCAGAACTTCCTTGGCCTCATTGATTGCTGCGCCCTCCAGCGCGCCCAGACGGTGCACTTCCTCCATCGGCAGGAATGTAAGCAGCGCCAGACATTCCTCTACCTTCACATCTTCAATATTGCGCCAGTACTGGTAAAACTCGTAAGGAGAGGTCTTTTCCGGATCCAGCCATACGGCTCCCTTCATGGTCTTGCCCATCTTGATCCCCTCTGAGGTAGTGAGCAGCTTAAAGGTCAGTCCGTAAGCCGGTTTTCCTTCCTTGCGGCGAATCAGCTCCACGCCGCCGATAATGTTGGACCACTGGTCGTTGCCACCCATCTCCAGTACGCATCCGTGCTTCTTATATAACTTCCAGAAGTCATAGGACTGCATCAGCATATAATTAAACTCAAAAAAGGTAAGTCCTTTTTCCATCCGCTGCTTGTAGCACTCCGCCGTCAGCATCTTATTGACGGAAAAATGAACTCCGATCTCCCGTAAAAATTCCACATAATTCAGATCCAATAGCCAGTCCGCATTGTTCTCGATAATGGCGCTGTCATCATCAAAAGTAATGAACCGGGACAGCTGCTCATAAAACCGCTTCGCGTTGTGTGCAATAGTCTCCTGCGTCATCATCGTCCGCATATCGGACTTCCCGCTGGGATCTCCGATCATCGTCGTACCGCCGCCCAATAACGCAATAGGCCTGTGTCCGGCCCGCTGCATATGCATCATCGCCATGATCGTCAGGAAATGTCCCGCCGTCAGGCTGTCCGCCGTCGCATCAAACCCAATATAAAAGGTAACCTTCTCTTTCCCTAATAACGTCCGAATCTCTTCTTCATTGGTCGCCTGCTCAATAAAGCCACGCTCCACAAGGATGTCATAAACATTTCGCGACATTGTATTTTCCTCCTTCATCCTACAACAGAAAATTTTATCATATTTTCATCATTTTTTCAATATTTCTTGCCAAATTCATTGGAACAATTTCACTGAATTGGGTTCCAGCTGCCAGTGGCCAGGAACGCCTCCGCCATTTTCTGCGCATCTGTCACAATGGAATCCTGATATCCCAGCATATCCAGAAGCCGGATCGCGTTTCTGGATGTAGCGCGCCCTGCATAGAGCCGATAGGAAAACCGGACTTCATGCGCGTCTACTTCTTCTTCAAAATGATAATTACTGTAATACCGATTCAGGATATTGGTCAGTTCAATATCATGGGTTGCGGCGAAACAGGTCGTTTTCTGTTCGGCCAGTACCTTCAGAATACGAGAAGACGCCGCGATCCGCTCTACAGTATTGGTGCCCCGCAATACCTCGTCTACAAAACAGAGCACCTTTTTCCCCTGCGCGGCAGCGTCCAGGATCCGTTTTAAGGAACGGACTTCCACAATATAATAGCTTTCCTGATTCTCAAGGCTGTCCCGAAGCGCCATCGACGAATAAATATGATAAAAACCGGTTTCCAGCTGTTCGGCCAGACAGGTATGAATACTTTGTGCGAAAATCGCGTTCAGCGCCACCGTTTTTAAGAAGGTGGACTTTCCGGACGCATTGGAGCCGGTCAGCAGCACATCCGTCTCATCCGGCATGGAATTCGTTACCGGATCTGCAAGCAGCGGGTGATAGATGTCCGTAAAGGCAATGCCTGTCCCTTCCCGAAATACCGGGCTGCAGTATACAGGCAGAGAAAGCCGGTAAGCGGCAGCCGAACGCATGGCGTCCAACAGGCCCACCAGTTCATAAAGCTGAAGCACCTGCGGCATCCGATCCTGCACCACCGACAGCATCTGATTGAATTTGATCAGATCCAGGTGGGTAAACATCCGGACATAATCCATCACTACCTCCGCAATACTGCCGTTCATCCGATTGCCTTCGATAAATCCGACGCCTCTGACCAGCGGCTTCAGTTGATCCGCAAGGCTTTGCAGCTGTTCGGTATAAGGCTTTAAAGCCGTACAGTCAAGCTGTCCCATCAGTTTTGCAGTGCGGATCAGATTCACCAGATAGCGAAAACAGGTCAGATACGGATCGTTCTTGGCCTTCTCGCCAAAATAACTGAAAACATTCAGCAGTATTACAGCGATCAGGCACATGATCCCGACCGGCGGCGTAATGATCAGCAGCGCAAGAGACGCGATCGCCGCCGCAAAAGAAAACCAGTGTTTGAGATTCCCGCGCTGCTTTAACGCCTGCAGGTTTACGATCACCTGATACAGAGAAATATTTTTCGCGCGTCCCAATTCGATCAAAAGCCGTCCGGTCTCCCATGCCGAAGAAGAATCCTGCAGCAGGGCGGCAATGATGCTTTCCCGCTCCTGCAGCACATCCGCTTTTAAAACCGGATACCGAAGCAGCCGGTAGAGATATTCTTCGCCCGCAGAAGATTCCGTGTAATTGATCCGTTCAAATATCCGGTCCATTTCCAGGTCATTCCAGGTAATATCGTCAATCTCTGTTTCCGATTCGTTTTTTTCTTTCAGATTACTGTAAGAAGCGATCCGTTCCAATTCTTCTTTTGTATATTTTCGCTCCGGGATTCCGCCCCACATGCGTTCGAGATGTTCCCGAAGCGCAGCCTTCCGTTTTCTCCGGTCCACGACCGTCTGCCAGCCGAATAAAATTACTACCGCCGCGGCGATCAGCAGCCAAACCCAAACTTCCATAAATCCATTCCTCTTATCTTTCCTGGTATTAATTTTGATGTTTTATATCTGCAGGCTTTCCGCATATTTAAACGAAATCACGTCTCTTGGTGCTGTCTCAATATATGCCTGTTCTTTATGCATAAAATTAACAATTTCATTCTTATTCATTTTGCCAAGTTTTTCAATTACCGCATCTAATATATTTTTATCATCAACTGTAAGAAACGGGAATGTAATTTCACCTTTTAATGAAAAATGATAGGCGTTTGTTTCTCCCATATCCACTTCTTCACAAGGTACATCTTTTAGATCAATGATAGAATTATGCCCTATGGGAACTGCACCCATCGGCAATGCCTGGTATACTAAACCGGTTATCGCAAATCCTCTAAGTTTATATGATAAAGCGTCTGCATACCACATAAGCTTCATAAGTTTCACCTTATAAAGAGCAGTAATTTTTGCAGATGATGCAAAATATCGAATCACATCTACCACTTTATCTAAGGATAAATTTGTATTTCCATGAAAAAGTTGATTTCTCTGAAATCTCGCGTAATGAGCTTCAATCGCCTTTCTCAGGTAGGCGTCCTGGTCTTTGTCGAACAAAGCTGTAGCTGCAGCCAAATATTTTTGAAAAGATTCTGCGGGCAGATTTTCCCTGGAATCATTTAGCAATAACAAAAACCACTCCGGATCCTGATCTATCTTTTTCAAGATTGTATCATGTGCTTTATCCTGTACCTGATGGCTTTCATATCTGGTAATGGTTTTTCTGCCCCAGCCAAGCAAAATACAAAGATCACTTTGGCTAATCCTAAATTTAGCGCGAATAGCGCTTATATCACTTGATGTCAAAAGCTTTTCTGATTTTCTGTAAGCATCCTTGAGACGTATATCGTTTTCCTGTATCTGTTGTTCATCCATATACAGCTCTTCTGCCATATCACAATAGAAATAAGACGCTTCGTAAGTAATCTTTTTATTTTTAAAGGTTGTTTCTTCTTTTACAAGAACCGTTTTCACCTCATGCTCTTCCATACAGCATGTGCATAAACGCTTTTCACTTTTTATGATTTTCAGATCCATGAAAACACCTCCTAATTCTTTCTATACGGAAACATCTCCGGTGAAAATGGCTTCTCTGCAAAATGAAAAGACATTATAAACGTCGTTGTATTGCCATACGATCCAAGAAGCTCTACCCTTATTTTAATATATACATCATCTTTAGCATTATATACTTTTCCAAATTCTCTCATTTCACTTCTCTTTATAAATCGTAAATCCTTAACTGTCCGCATATAGTTTTCCACTGAAAGCGTTAGTAATTCTCTTTTTAACGCATCTACCGGATTTTCATCAGGAAATAATGTATCTACGGTATATTGATTCGTGTATTTTTCATTTCTATTTTCATCAACAAGCCTTTTGGCCTGAAAATCTATTTTTGCTCCATTGTTAAGTGCGTACTTTAAATCTTGTATATATGCTTTGACTTCTAATTCACTTTCAATTCGTGTTTTTACCTCATTGGTCAACGCAGCATCTCCTTGCTTTGGTATCATTTGATACCTGTATTTTAAGCTTATTTTTCCTTTTTGTCAAGTAAAATATCATATATAAAAACCACCGTTCCGTCAATTATTCCATCCTACAGAAAGACCGCGATCTTTTCCCAAAGACAAAAACGGCATAGCCGCAAGGCTACGCCGTAAAAAACTCAAACCAACAGATTGTCATAAAATAATACAGATCACGCCGCGGCTGCTCTCGTTGGTAATCTTCTGCAGAGTGTCCTTCATTTTGGACTGCGTTGCTTCCGACAGGCGGGTTACTTTTGTCTGAATGCCTTCTTCCACGATCTGGGAAATAGACTTTCCGAAAATATTGGTATCCCAGATTCCGGTTTCACTTTCCTGCGCATTGTTTTTGATAAAGGTGATCATATCCTCCGCCTGTTCTTCCGTTCCGACGATCGGCGCGATCTCCGTCATGATATCGGTCTGGATCAAATGAATAGACGGGGCGATCGCCTTGATCTTAATGCCGAATTTATTTCCGCTTTTGATCATTTCCGGTTCTTCCAGCGTAATTTCTTTCTGCGGCGGCGTCACGATCCCATATCCTTTGGTTTTTACCGCTTCCATTGCCTGTTCCACTTTAGAATAGGTGTTTCGGGTGGCTGCCATATCCTTGATCATCTGGATCAGCTGATATTCCCCATTGATGGGCAGACCGGTAATCTCACTTAAAATCTGATAATAATACTTATTCTTGATCTGAAAACTTATTTTTACCACGCCGTCCGAAAGATTTTTTTCTTTGATATCCATTTCGTGGATATAAGCGTTTTCCGCGCACGGAAGAGTCTGCACATCTTTCATTCTGGTACAGGTTTCCATGGTTTTTCGCGCCATATCCAACGCTTCGGCTTTCATCGGATGCGTGACCGGCAGCATTTCCATCCACTTCGGCGTGTGGAATTCCACTCTGGAAACCGGGAATTCCGACAGTACCATCCGCATGATCTCGGTAATATCCTCTTTTTTCAGCTGTTCACAGTTGACTGCGCAGACACTGACGCCATACTGATTCTGCAGGGCCTGCGCAAGCTGTCCGGTTTCCTGCGCGTAAGGCTTTGCTGAATTCAATACGATGGCAAACGGTTTTCCAAGCTGTTTCAATTCATTGATCGTCTGTTCTTCCGCTTTTATGTATCCTTCCCTGGGAATTTCCCCGAAAGAAGCGTCCGTGGTAACCACGATCCCAATGGTGGCATGCTCCGTGATCACTTTTCTGGTACCGATCTCAGCCGCTTTGGTAAAAGGAATCTCATAGTCAAACCACGGGGTTTTTACCATGCGTTCCTCTCCGTTTTCTTCATGCCCGGCAGCCCCGTCCACCATATATCCCACACAGTCAATGAGCCGGACGGATACCTCCATATCCTTTGCCAGCCGAATGGCGGCGGCGTCTTTTGGAATAAATTTCGGTTCTGTCGTCATAATGGTTTTCCCGGCGGCAGACTGCGGCATTTCATCTCGGGTACGTTCTTTTGCCGGTTCGTCCGTCATATTCGGCAGCACCAGCATATCCATAAATCGTTTAATAAAAGTGGATTTTCCGGTGCGCACCGGGCCAACTACGCCGATATAGATTTCTCCGTTTGTCCGAGCTTTCATATCCTGATATACGTAGAATTGGTTTTTCGATTCCATAATTTTACCCCTTCCATATGTACTGCTACATCATATGCAAGGGGCAAAAGAAATATGTTTCGGTTTATTTTTTTATTGCTTAGCAAGTTACATCAACGGTGCCAGCAGGCGCAGACATTTGCCCGCGAACCGGGAGATCCATTTCTGCCGGGCGCAGTCTTCCAGCGTAATTTCCTGACACTGTGTCCTGGTATCCTGAAAATCCGCTTCGATTTTGGGAATTTCCGAACACTGGAACAGGTAGGCCGCACACTCAAAATGCAGATACAAACTCCGAAAATCCAGATTGATCGTTCCGACTACCGCTTTATCGTCATCTGCCACAAATACTTTGGCGTGAACAAATCCCGGCATGAATTCATAGATATGGATCCCTGCCTGAATCAGATCTTTATAATAGGTCTTAGCCAACAGATAGGTATAGCGTTTATCCGGAATATGCGGCAGAATGATAGAGACCTCTACGCCCCGCTTTGCCGCGAACTGCAGCGTCTGCATCATTTCATAATCCAGCACCAGATAGGGCGTCATAATATGCACATACCGTCTGGCGTTCTGAATGATCTGCAGATAAACCCGTTCGCCCACCGTTTCATTATCAAACGGAGAATCGCCGTATCCCATGACAAACCCGTCCGCGTGCTGAGGCCGTGACGCCACAGGCCGCAGATAATATTCATAGCGGTCTTTTCTATGCTCAAAAATATTCCACATCTGCAGAAACATCAGGGTAAAGCTGCGCACCGCGTCGCCTTCCAGCATTACCGCCGTATCTTTCCAATATCCGAAGCGTTCTACCCGATTGATATATTCATCGGCCAGATTGACGCCGCCGGTAAATGCGACTCTCCCGTCGATAACCGCAATCTTTCTGTGATCCCGGCTGTTCTGCCGGGTGGAGACTGCCGGATGAACCTTGGAAAAGACCTTTGTCTGGATTCCCTTTGCCTTGAGCTTTGCCTGATAATTGTAAGGCAGCTTCATCAGTGCGCAGGAACCGTCATACATAAAACGAACCTCCACACCCTGTGCCACCTTTTCCTCCAGAATCGAGAGAACGGTATTCCACATTTCCCCCTCTTCTACAATGAAGTATTCCATAAAAATAAAGGTTTCCGCCTTTTTCAGTTCTTCAAGCAGATGCTCATATTTATCCATTCCGGTCGGAAAATATGTGACGGCCGTATTCATATCGATGGGATAGCCGCCGTATTCTTCCACATAGCGCGCCAGACCGGCCACATCCTGGTCGGCCCATTCCAGTCTGTCATAAACTTCTTTTTTTGTCCGCAGCAGCGGCGCGGTTTCCCGGATCGTTCTGGCAAGTCCCCTCTGGATCGGACGGCTTCCCAGATTCGCCTGTACGAAAATATAAAAGATCGCGCCGAATACCGGCAGCGATAAGATCGGAATGATCCACGCCAGCATATACATGGGATTATCATATTTATTCAGGATATGAATGACCAGTAAGATACTGAGCAATACAAAAGCAAAATAGAGATATACAAAATACGCACTCAGCCAGAGGATAAAAGACACCAGGAGAAACGCCTGAACGGCGAGCATTAACAGCACAATTCCAAAACGACTGAAGACAATGGAAAAAAATCCCTTTTTTCCTTTTTTGACTCCCTTTTCTACCGTACTGGTTACTTTTGCTTTTACATGACTTACATTGTTTTTCAAATTATCCTGCATATTCTTCTCCATTCATATCCGGCAATTTCCTATGCGTTCCAGAGCATCTCCGTATTTTCAGAAGTTTTCATCCGAAGCATCAGATTGCCGATGGCATCCTTTGCGCGGGCATTTTGGAACAATACGGCGTTTACCTGTTCAATGATCGGCATATCCACCTTGTATTTTTGAGCGAGTTTCCAGGCGGCTTTTGCGGAAAATACGCCTTCCACTACCATCTGGACTTCCTCCATCGCTTCTTCCATCGTCTTGCCCTGCCCGATCAGGATACCGGCGCGGCGGTTTCTGGAATGCATACTGGCACAGGTTACGATCAGGTCCCCGATTCCGGACAATCCCGCAAACGTCCAGATATTGGCGCCCATAACGCTGCCCAGCCTGCTGATCTCCTGAATCCCCCGGGTGATCAGCGCCGCCTTGGTATTATCTCCAAACCCCAGTCCGTCCGCGATGCCGGCGGCCAGAGCGATCACATTTTTTAAAGAGCCTCCCAGTTCGATGCCCAGAACGTCCGGGCTGGTATATACCCGGAATACGGGATTCGCGAATAATTCCTGGATATATTCGGCGGTCCCCCGGTCAGCCGCGCCCACAACCACACAGGTAGGCATCCGTTTTCCTACTTCCTCCGCATGGCTGGGTCCGGACAGAACTGCCGGATTGACGGAAGGCAGTTCATCGGAAATGACCTCTGTCATTGTCTTCAGCGTCTCTTCTTCGATTCCCTTTGCCACATTGACGATCAGCTGTCCGGGTCTTACATATTCCGCGATGCTGCGCGCTGTTTTCCGGACATAGGAAGAAGCTGTCGCCATTACGATCACATCTGCCTCCGTCACCGCCTGTTCCAAATCCGTCGTGACCCGGACGGAATCCCCAATCAATACGCCGGGCAGGCTGCGGGGATTTTCTCTTGTAGTCCGCAGCACATCCGCTTCGGACTGCAGAAACGACCAGATCGTCACGTTGTGCCGATTATCCGATAATACACAGGACAACGCCACGCCCCAGCCGCCGCCGCCTAAAATGGTTATATTCGCCATCAGACTGCCTCCTTTTTCTGTCCGATCTTCCGTTCCGTTCCGTTCCGCAGACGCCGGATATTCGCATGGTGCCGCACAAACGCCATTGCCGTCAGGATAAATCCGAGGATATAGGCTTCGATCCGCTCTTCCGGATGCAGGGCGGAGATCCAGCCCAGCTGTCCGAACAGTACCAGTTCCAGGAAAAATCCGGCCATCATGCACAGCGAGCCCATAGAAACGTATTTGGAGATCACAGTGACCAGAATAAAGGTGATCAGCGCAGGCAGGATCAGTTTCCACTCAAACAGCGCCAGGATTACGCCAGAGGAAGCCGCAATGCCTTTTCCGCCTTTAAAGCCCATATAAAACGGGAAATTGTGGCCCAGCACAACGCCCAGTCCGGTATACAGAAGCAGCACAAACATAATTGCCTCTTTGCTTCCGGAATAGAGCAGCGTAGTGATCACACCTGCAAGCACCGCTTTCAGGGCGTCTCCCAGGTATGTAATGATACCGGCTTTTTTCCCCAGTACCCGCATCGTATTGGTGGTTCCGGCGTTTCCGCTTCCGAAATTCCGCACGTCTACATGGTGCAGTTTCCCGTAAATATATCCGGTCTGGATCAGACCGCAGCAATAACCGATAATCAGGCAAATAATCCGTTCTGTCATGCCTCTTTCTCCTTTCGCTCCCGAATGATGAACCGAAGGGGCGTTCCCTTAAATCCAAACGCCTCCCGGATTTTATTCTCAATGTATCTGGTATACGAAAAATGCATCAGTTCCTTATCATTGACAAAGATCACGAATGTGGGCGGTTTCACCGCTACCTGGGTGATATAATACAGCCGCAGGCGCTTTCCTTTGTCCGTAGGCGGCTGCTGCATTGCCACCGCGTCTGCCATGATCTCATTCAGCACGCCGGTTCCTACCCGCATATTGTGGTACTGGATCACGACGTCGATCAGATCAAACAGCTTTTCCAGCCGCTGTCCGGTCAGCGCGGAGATAAATATATATTCCGCATAGGGCATATAGGAGAGTTTTTCCATCAGCTGATTCCGGTATTCATAAATGGTCTTGTCGGTCTTTTCAATGGCATCCCATTTATTGACCGCCACAATCATGCCTTTGCCGCGTTCGTGGGCAATCCCGGCGATTTTGGCGTCCTGTTCGGTTACGCCCTCTTTTGCGTCGATGACCAGAACGACTACATTGGCCCGTTCCACTGCCGATACGGTACGGATGATGCTGTAGCGTTCGATCTCCTCTTTGATCTTAGACTTCCGTCTGAGCCCTGCGGTATCGATAAACACATACGGCTGCCCGTTGTGTACGATCTCCGTATCAATGGCGTCCCGTGTGGTTCCGGCGATATCCGAAACGATCACCCGTTCCGCGCCCAGCAGTTTATTGATAATGGAAGATTTGCCCACATTGGGTTTTCCCACAATGGCAATCCGGGGACGGTCGTCCTCTTCTTCCTCGCTCTGCCCTTCGGGGAAATATTTCATCACTTCATCCAGCATATCTCCGATCCCGGTCCGGTTCGCGGCGGAAACCGGAAACGGATCCCCGATCCCCAGATTATAGAACTCATAGACATCCGGCATCATGTTGATATGATTGTCCACTTTATTGACTACCAGTACCACCGGTTTCCGGCTTTTCCGCAGCATATCCGCCACCTTAAAGTCCGTATCCTGCAGTCCCTGCCGGACATCCGTCAGAAAGAGAATCACATCCGCGGTATCGATGGCGATCTGCGCCTGTTCCCGCATCTGGGATAAAATGATATCCTTGCTGTCCGGCTCGATCCCGCCGGTATCTACCAGGGTAAACAGCCTGTCTAACCATGTCACATCCGCATAGATCCGGTCTCTGGTTACGCCCGGCGTATCTTTTACAATCGAAATCTTTTCACCTGCCAGTGCGTTGAAGAGAGTGGATTTCCCCACGTTCGGTCTTCCGACAATGGCAACGATCGGTTTACTCATACTTACCTCCTTGACGGATAGGCTTTTATATAAACAAATCCGTCCTGCCCGCCGTCCGGACAGGATTCTTCGCCTAATACAGTTAAAATAAATGCTTTCCCGTTTGATTTTACAATATTTACTTTGGTCTGTAAAGTATTTTCCAGTTCATCGACAGTCACATCATCCAAAAAAACCCGTTCCCCGGCCCGGATCATATTGGACGGCAGCAAAAGCCGTTCTCCCAGTTCTGCTCCGGCAAGCTGTGCCATCAGATCCTGTCCCGTGATCAGACCGGATACGGTGATCGCAGGCCCGAAGAATTGATTGACGATCCGGTAAACATGAATGGTAAGCCAGGGGCACTGCGCCATCAGCCGATCTGCGAAATCCCGCATCATGCCATAGGCCAGCTCTCCGGTTGCGACCGAAAGCACAGCCGGCTTGTTTTTTCTCCGTTTTTCCGCTTTTTTATGAAAAAAACGCAGTTTCCTGTGCGGCTGAAAAATTTCCTGAAAGGCTTCCTCAAATTCCGTTTTCATAAGCCGCATCATGCCGACGCCGTTTTCCAGCTGCGGATAGCCGTCATACCGCCCTGCCTCCGGGAAATCCCGTTCGGCCAGAATATACCACTCGTCGCTGGCATGGATCATATGAAGTCCATATTCAGCATACAGTTTTTTCTGCCAGCGTTCGATTACATCGATTACAGCCGCCGCTTCCGCTTTTGTAAACGGTTCCAGGGGATACAGTCCCTCCCGGTATTTGGTCAGCCCCGCCGGTACCACGGACACGCTCTGCATTTCCGGCATAAGTTTTGTCAGTTCCCGGATGGAATACTCCAGTTCTTCCCCGTCATTGACGCCTTTACAGAGTACGATCTGTCCGTTCATCACAATGCCGGCTTCTTTTAAACGGGGCAGATAAGCCAGTACATCCCCTGCAAAGCGGTTATTTAACATCCGGCAGCGCAGTCCGGGATTCATGGACTGGATGGAAATATTGATGGGAGACATGCGCTGGCTGATGATCCTGTCAATATCCTTTTCCTTCATATTCGTCAGGGTAATATAATTGCCCTGCAGAAAAGAAAGACGGGAATCGTCATCTTTAAAATACAGAGTCTCCCGCATTCCGGGCGGCATCTGATCGATAAAGCAGAAAATACATTTGTTATGACAGGAACGGTAGTCATCCATCAGATCCGTTTCAAATTCAATTCCCAGATCCTCATCATATTCTTTTTCAATCTGTATTTCCCGTACGCTTCCGTCTGCCTTTTCCACTGTGATCGTCAGAATTTCTTCATTGATCTGATAACGATAGTCCAGTGCGTCTTCGATCTCTCTGCCGTTTACAAAAATCAGGAAGTCTCCGGTTTCCAGCGCCATTTTGTCGGCAATTGAGCCCGGCAATACAGTTTTGATCTTATGTTTCTGCATATTCACTCCTACCGAATCATTAAAAACGCCGCCATGACGCCCCGTTTCCCATGTGTTGCGCGGTGTGAAAACAGCCAGTCGCTGTTGCAGCAGGTACAGAGTCCGGCAGTAACAATCTGTTCAGCCGGTACGCCTGCTTCCGTTAAGATCACCTGGTTGGCCGCCCACAGATCCAGTTGATATTTTCCGTTTTCTTTCCGGACCAGGATTCGCTCCAGACTTTCCTCTGTAAAATTACGGGCAAATTCCTCCGCCACATCTGCGCCGACTTCGTAACAGTCTTTACAGATGGACGGTCCGATACAAGCCGTCACATCTTCCGCCCTGGTACCGTAGGCTTCTTTCATGGCGTCCAGCGTCGCCTTTCCCATCCGGTTTACGGTTCCCCGCCAGCCGGAATGCGACAGCCCGATGGCCCGGTGTACCGGATCCGCGAAATACAGCGGCACACAGTCCGCATAGGTCGTCATCAACGGTAAATTGGGGACATTGGTGATCAATCCGTCAATCCCGGCATAATCCGGTTCTTTTCCATACCCTTTTCCGGCGTCTTCCTCCGTCGCGACCCGGACGTTCGTGGTATGCTCCAGCCGTCCCATTACCATCCGGTTTTCGTCAAATCCGATGGCTGCCGCAATCCGTCTGAAATTTTCCCGGACAGCCGCTTCTTCATCGCCTCTGGAAAAGGTCAGATTCATCGTGGCGAACATTCCGGTACTCACGCCGCCTTCTCTGGTCGAAAACCCGTTGACGATCCAATCCATTTCATCTAATGCCGGAAAGGACAAAAAAGGAACTCCGTTCTTTCCGATCTGCTTTTTCATATTCATATGAAACTCCATTCCGATTCCATGACTTTCTTACAGGATCCCGCCGAACGCGTTTTGAATCAATTCGATCCGATCTTCTAAGATCAGTACCGCGTCATAGCGGCACGGCGTATCCTGCGGGAGACGGTTTCGATACAGATAATATCCGGCGGCATTTATGATCCGCAGCTTCTTCCTGGCGTCCACTGCCTCCCCCGGCAGGCCGTACCGTTCGCTCGCGCGGTATTTCACTTCGATGAAACACAATACTGTATTATCATAACCGATCAGATCGATCTCCCCCTGCCGGCAGCGAAAATTTTCTTCCACGATCCGATATCCCCGTTTTTCTAAATAAGCCTTTGCAGCCTGCTCCCAGCGGCTGCCGATCTTACGTTTGTTAATTTTCATCTTTTTTAATAAAATTTTGGATAAAAGTCTGCCGGTGAATGGGCGATGCGCCCATACTTTCGATCGCCGCGATATGCGCGGCGCTGCCATACCCTTTATTTGCCGCAAAGCCATAGCCCGGATACAATTTATCATATTCTGTCATCATCCGGTCCCTGGTCACTTTTGCCACGATACTTGCCGCCGCGATCGACATACTCTTCGCGTCTCCCTTGATAATGGGCACCTGCCGGATCGTTTCCGGCAGCCCCGGCACGGTTACGGCATCATTTAATAAAACCGCTGGACGTACCGCCAATTTACTGACCGACTGCCGCATGGCTTCATAGGTGGCCTGTAAAATATTGATCTCATCGATCCGCTTCGGAGAAACGACGCCGATCCCTACGGACACCGCTGCCTTTAAGATCTGGCCGTAAAGTTCCTCCCGCTTTTTTGCGCTTACCTGCTTGGAGTCATTGATATATAAAATATTGCAGTCCTCCGGCAGGATCAGCGCGCAGGTTACCACCGGACCGGCCAGCGGTCCTCTCCCTACTTCATCCATTCCTGCAATGTATCCCTGTCCGGCATACTGCCGTTCATAGGTTTTCATATTCCAGGTCCGCTCCAGCTCCGCCTGATGGTCCGCACAGCGCTTCGCGTACGTCCGAAGCAGCTTCTGTACGCTTTGCCGTTCATCCGGCGCATATTCCTTTAGTAAGGCCGGAAGCTGTTCCATAGAGGCCATTTCCAGCCGTTTTTTGATCTCCGTTACCGTTTCCTGCATGCGCTCTCCTCATTTCCGTACGTTTTTAAGCTGATCTGTTATGGATCGATCGTCCCAAATTTACTGAACGGGAATACCCGGATCCAGACTTTACCGATTATATTCTCCCGCTTCACCAGGCCGACCGTAGGAGTGCCCCAGCGGTCTAAATCTCTGCTGTCCTTACTGTGATTCCGGTTATCCCCCAGCACAAAATACTCATTGGGCGCCATTGTGACCGGAGTTTTGGCAAAACCGGCCTCTTTTATCGTCTCCAGACCGTAAGATTCTTCCAATACCTTACCGTCAATGATAATCTTTCCGTCCTCAATGGAAATTGTCTCTCCCGGCAGTCCTATGATCCGCTTGATATACCGCTCTGTCGTTCCGTCCTCTTCCTCAAACGGAAATACGATCACGTCAAACCGCTCCGGATCGGAAAACCGGTAGCTGATCTTATCGACCAGCAGATTATCTCCGTCCTGTAAGGTGTCTTCCATAGACTCTCCCATTACAACCGTCCGCTGCAGCACAAACTCCCGGAACAGAAAGCAGACCAGAATCACCGTTCCCAGGATCATAAAGGTACGCAGGATCTCCCACACGTTTTCCTTCTGACTGCGTTCTTCCTGTTCTTCTTCCAATTCTTCTGCTTTCTCTTTTTTCTTCGTCTTTATCTCTTTCATAAACGCTGTCCTAACTCAGTTTCCTATGCTGTCTGTTCACAATGTTCCAATGTCAGTCTTCCCAGCTTACCGCTCCGCAAATCATTGAGGAAGATCGCGGATGCTTTGTCGTAGTCCGGCAGATCTCCCTTTAAGCGGCATTTTCTGCTGTCCGCAATTCCTTCCAGCACTGCCAAAGCGTCCTGTTCTTCCGAGATCTCGTAGCGTTTCGCAATCCTGCCCGGGTAAAGCGTCTGCATCTGACGGATCCCCTGAATGGCCAGGTCATTGAGATTCAGGATCTCATCCCGGATCGAGCCGATCAGGGCCAGCCGGACGGCAACCGCCTGGTCTTCAAACTTCGGCCACAGGATTCCCGGCGTATCCAGCAGTTCCAGAACATTGCTCAATCGGATCCACTGCTTTCCTTTGGTAACGCCCGGCTGATTGCCGGTTTTCGCGCAGGCGCGCTTCGCATAGGCATTGATAAAGGTAGACTTCCCCACATTAGGGATCCCCACAACCATAGCGCGAAGCGGACGGTTTAAGATGCCGCGTCGCTTATTCCGTTCGATCTTTTCCCGGCATGCTTCCTGTACAGCGCTGTTGATCCGTTTCAGTCCGCCGCTGTTCTGGGAATTTACGGCAACCGCCTGACAGCCCTTTGCCCGGAAATAGGAAATCCACTGTTCTGTCTGTTCCTCATCCGCCAGATCTGCTTTATTCAATAATACCAGCCGGGCTTTTCCCTGTCCCAGCCGGTCAATATCCGGATTCCGGCTGCTAAGTGGGATTCGGGCGTCCACCAGTTCGATCACCAGATCGATCAGTCTGATATCTTCCTGCATCTGCCGCCATGCCTTTGTCATATGTCCGGGATACCAGTTGATATTGCTTGTTGTCTGCTCCTGCTGCATTTCCTGTCTTCCTCTATCCTTTATTCTTCACCAGTCCGATCCGGGCAAACGGCGCGGCCCGCAGCCACACTTTGCCGAGGATCTGTTCCTTTTGGATCAGTCCGATCTCTTCATATCGGCTGTCCTCACTGTTATTCCAGTTGTCTCCCATTACAAAATAAGCGTCTTCCCCCAGCGTCAGCGGTTCCTTCGCGATTCCGCTGTATACGATCAGTTCCTGCGTGTCATAGAGCTTTATCTGCGTTTCATTTACATATAAAACGCCGTCCCGGATCTGTACCGTATCCCCCGGCACAGCCATGATCCGCTTTACCGATACCGTCTTTTCCCCTTCCGTTTCATAGGCGATCACATCGCCTGCTTTCGGCGTACCGATCCCGTAAGCCAGCCGGTTTAATAAAACCACTTCTCCGGCCTCCAGTTCCGGCGTCATGGAATTCCCTTCTATGGTAATGTCCTTGCCGAAAAACCAGATCACCATGACGGCTGTCACGACTGCCAGCACAATATCGACGATCCATTTTAATATCCGGTCAGAAAACAGATTTTCCGTCCATCGCTCCTTAAAATACCCCATATGGCCTCCGCTCCCGCGCTTTTACGGAAATTGTAAAAAGCCCCGCAAAACAGAATTGTTCTGCGAGGCTTAGCTTGCTTATTTCACTAATTCTTTTACCTTAGCTGCCTTACCGACTCTCTTCCTCAGGTAGTTCAGCTTCGCTCTTCTGACTTTACCCAGACGAACAACCTCAATCTTCTCAATGGTAGGCGAATGCAGCGGCCATGTCCGCTCTACGCCGATCCCGTTGGATGTCTTTCTGACCGTAAACGTAGCTCTTGTGCTTCCGCCCTGTTTCTTCAAAACAGTACCTTCAAATACCTGGATTCTCTCTCTGTTGCCTTCCTTGATCTTCGCGTGAACCCGTACGGTATCGCCTACATGAAACGGGGTGATATCGGTCTTTAACTGCTCCGCTTCGATCTTTCTGATAATCTCGTTCATTTCTGTTCCTCCTTATATCGCCGGATGTTCTTAATACAATTCATGTAACAGAGGACCATCTCTTTCTTACAGCATTACCCATAATAGCATAGAATTTACCCAAACGCAAGCAATTTTTCAATTTTTTACATTTCTTCAGGATTCCCGGATTTCTGCCGCGAGCTTTTTCTCCTGCTCGGTCAGCTCCGCCGTTTCCAGCAGATCCGGTCTCCACCGTGCCGTCCGGATCACGGACTGCTCCCTGCGCCATTTTTCAATATTGGCGTGATGGCCCGACAGTAAGATCTCCGGCACTTTTTTTCCCATGAATTCTTCCGGTCTGGTATACTGGGGATATTCCAGCAAATTGTCCTGGAAACTTTCAAATTCCGCCGAAAGATCGTTGTGCAGCACCCCGGGCACAAGCCGGGAGATACAGTCGATCATCACCATGGCGGGCAGTTCTCCGCCGGTCAGCACATAATCGCCAATAGAGATCGGATCCGTCACAATCTCCTCCAGCACCCGTTCATCGACGCCTTCATAATGACCGCAGAGAAAGATCAGATCTTCTTCTTTCGCCAGCTCTTCCGCGAGCTTCTGACTGAATACCCGGCCCTGCGGCGTTAAATAAATAACTCTCGTTTTTTGCCCGATCTGTTTCGCCAGCGCCTGATAGCAGTCATAGACCGGCTGAGGCTGTATAACCATTCCGGCGCCGCCGCCGTAGGGATAATCGTCCACCTGCCTGTAACGGTTGTTCGCGTAATCCCGGATGTTGACCGCATGGACGGAGACCAGACCTCTGTCTGCCGCGCGACCGATAATACTGTCGGAGAGTCCCTGCGTGACCATCTCCGGAAATAAGGTCATGACGTGGAAATTCATAAGTCCAACAATCCTTTCATTACATGTACTTTCATTACTTTATTTTCCAGATCCACATTCAGAATACACTCCCGAATGGCAGGCAGCAACAATTCTTTTTTGCCCGTATCGCAGACATATACATCATTGGCGCCGGTCTGGAGGACGTCGGTCAGCGTACCCAGCCGGGTTCCGGCTTCGTCTTCAACAGTCAGACCGATCAGATCTGCGATGAAATATTCGCCTTCTTCGAGCGCAACCGCGTTTTCTCTGGTTACCAGAAGCGGTTTCTGCCGCAGCAGTTCCGCCTCATTTCGGTCTGCGATCTCCTCAAATTTTAAAATCACCATCTGTTTGATATATTTAACGGATATCACATGCAAAAGCCGGGTGGATCTCCCCAGATCCAGGATCACTTCCTTTAACTCGTTAAAGCGCTCCGGATCGTCCGTAGTCGGATAAACCTTTACTTCTCCGTGGACGCCGTGCGGGGACGTGATGATCCCGACTTGCAGCAGATTCTCTGTTTCTTTCATTTTCTCTCCATTTCAACTGTCATTTCTTTCACATACAAAAGCTGTCGCAAAGGAGAAGGCAGAACTTCTGCACTCCGCCTTCGCGGCAGCCCATCCGTGTTACTGTTTGATTTCAACAATCACTTTCTTGTCTTCTTTTAAGGCGGCTGCTTTTACTACGGAGCGGATTGCCTTCGCAATTCTCCCCTGCTTACCGATTACTCTGCCCATATCTTCCGGCGCCACGCTTAATTCCAGAACAATGGTCTTCCCATTTTCTGTTTCTGTAACAACCACCTGATCCGGCTCATCAACCAGTGACTTTGCCAGAACTTCTAATAATTCTTTCATTTGAACCTCGATTCCGCAAGCTGTAACGAAAAACAAACCTATTTCTCAATACCGGCAAGCTTAAACAATTTGCTTACAGTTTCTGTAGGCTGAGCACCGTTTGCCAGCCATTTCTTCGCCAGTTCTTCATTAATCTGGAATGCGCTGGGTTCTCTGTTGGGATCATAAGTACCGATTTCCTCGATAAACTTACCATCTCTCGGAGATCTGGAGTCCGCTACAATCACTCTATAATAGGGAGCCTTCTTCTGTCCCATTCTTCTTAATCTGATCTTTACTGCCATTTCATTTCACCTCCTTGGAATTATGCTGTTATTTATGTTAAACGGCGCCTAAAAAGGCATTCTGCCGCCGAACAATCCGCCGAAAGCGCCCCGGCGCTTTCCCTTCTTACCGCCCATCATGCCGGGCAGGGACTTCATCATCTTTCTCGCCTGTTCAAACTGCTTCACCAGCCGGTTTACTTCCCCCATATCTACGCCGGCGCCTTTGGCGATTCTGGCTTTCCGGGACGCGTTCAGGATATCGGGATTCGCGCGTTCCGCCTTTGTCATGGAATGAATGATGGCTTCGGTTCTTCCCAATGCCTTTTCATCCGGCAGCTGATCTTCCCGGATCTTGCCGCTGATGCCGGGCATCATATTCATGATCTCGCCCAGACCGCCCATATTTTTAATCTGTGCCATATAGTCCAGATAGTCGTCAAAACTGAACTCCGCTTTTTTTAATTTACGTTCCAGATCCCGCGCCTTGTCCTCGTCAATCGCTGCCTGCGCCTTATCGATCAGCGTCAGCACATCGCCCATGCCCAGAATTCTGGAAGCCATACGGTCCGGATAGAACTGTTCCAGGTCGGACAGCTTCTCTCCCATACCGATATACAGGATCGGTTTCCCGGTTACCGCGCGGATCGACAGAGCTGCACCGCCTCTGGTATCGCCGTCCAGCTTGGTTAAAACCACGCCGTCGATCCCGATCTGTTCGTTAAAGGTCCCGGACACATTTACCGCGTCCTGACCGGTCATGGCGTCTACTACCAGAATACTCTGGAAAACTTCGGTCGCATGTTTGATCTCGACCAGCTCCTGCATCATATCTTCATCAATGTGCAGCCGTCCCGCCGTATCCAGAAATACCACATTCATGCCGTTCTTTGCCGCATGCTCGACAGCCGCCTTCGCGATATCCGCAGGCTTGTGTCCGGTTCCCATGGAAAACACTTCTACGCCCTGCTTCTGTCCGTTGATCTGCAGCTGTTCAATCGCAGCCGGACGGTAAACGTCGCAGGCGACAAGCAGAGGCTTTCTGCCCTTTGCCTTCAGTTTCCCGGCCAGCTTCGCCGCCGTGGTCGTCTTACCTGCGCCCTGCAGGCCCAGCATCATGATCACCGTGATCTCATTGGACGGCTTTAAGACGATCTCTGTCGTCTCAGAACCCATCAGACGGATCATTTCTTCATTTACGATCTTGATCACCATCTGCCCCGGATTCAGTCCGTTCATCACATCCTGTCCGATCGCGCGCTCATTTACCGCGCTGATAAACTGCTTTACTACCTTAAAGCTGACATCTGCCTCCAGCAACGCCATCTTGACCTCCCGCAGCGCAGCCTTCACATCGGCTTCCGTAAGTTTTCCCTTGCTTCTTAAGTTCCTGAATACATTCTGTAGTTTTTCCGTTAAACTGTCAAATGCCATTGACGCCTCCGATTTATTAAAACTCTTCCAATATGGAAGCTGAAATTGTCTTGATCTCTTCTAACTTTGCAATATCCTGCCGTTCTTCTGCTTCCGCAACGCAGAGATTCAGGCGGTCGATCTTTTCCTTCGCGCGCTGAAACCGCTCTACCAGATGCAGCTTCGCCTCATAGCTCTCCAGCGCCCGGTTGCACCGCCGGATCAGATCATGGACTCCCTGACGGGTAATGCCCTGCTCCTCGGCGATCTCACCCAGACTGTAATCATTCAAAATAAAATCCGCATAGATCTGCTTCTGGTGCTTTGTCAGCAGTTCTCCGTAAAAATCATACAGCAGCGATAACGCAACCAGATTCTCCACGTTTTTGTTATCCATATGCTCTCCTGTCCGCACACGGCCATTGTTTCCGACCTGCCCTAGTATATACGAAAAAAAAACAGGTGTCAAGTATTTTTTCTTGACACCCGCATTTTTTTATTCCTGAATCGATCTTGTTTGCCTGTCGCCTTTCAGATAATACAGATATACGTCTTCCAAATTGGGCTGCGCCGCGGACGGGATAAAGCCGTCCGGACAGTCGTCTCCGACGACCCGATACACAACGCCCTCTTTTCTCTGGGAAATATTTCCGTTCGGATATGCCTGCATCAGACCGTGAAGTTCCTCCGGCCGGCAGATCCGTTCAAATATCCGGTCTTCCATTTGCGCCAGCAGAACATGCGGCGGCGCCATCTGCAGAAGTTTTCCTTCCCGGATCAGCAGTACCTGCTCCGCGATACACTCAATGTCCGCCACCACATGGGTTGCCAGCAGGACAATCCTGTTTTCGGAAATCTCCGATATGTAATTCCGAATCCGGATCCGTTCCTCCGGGTCCAGCCCCGCTGTGGGTTCATCCAGGATCAGAATGTCCGGATCTCCCAGCAGGGCCGCCACAAACATGATCCGCTGCCGCATACCGCCGGAATAACCGCCGAGCTTTTTCGACGCCGCATCCGCAAGTCCCACCATGTTCAGATATTCCTCAATCTGCCGCCGCGCTGTCTTCTTATCCAGTCCTTTCAGCCCCGCTGTATAAAATAAAAAACGCCGTGCCGTAAACTGATCGTACATGCCCTGCTGCTGCGGCATATAGCCCAGCCTCGCGCGAAACTGTCTGCCCAGCTTCAGCGTTTCTTCTCCCTGAAACAAAATCTCGCCGTCCGTACGCCGTACAGTATCTGTAAGCAGGCCCATCATCGTCGATTTTCCCGCTCCGTTTGGCCCCAGGATCCCATATACGCCGGGATGAAACATCACATGCAGATCATTCAGCACCGTTTTATCGCCATATCGTTTTGTCAGACCTTTCAGCTCCAATGTCAGTTCCTTCTGTTCCATATCCTGCCGCCTTTCTTTTCAATTTCCGTTTTCTCTGTTCCTGCAAGCATTTTCCAGCCCGCAAACCCGGCTACTCCGACCAAAAGAATTCCCAATACGCTCACCGACCAGTTTACGCTGCCACCGTCATTCCAGAAATTCGCGGTATCCAATACGCCGGCCGCAGAGAGAAACGCAAGCTGCGGCAGCCCTGCGTAGCTTCCGATGGCCGGAAGCAGAAATATCAGCACGCTGACGCACATGGAAACGATAACACGCCTGCAGAATAACGAAATCAGCTGTACCGCCAGTGCCAGACAAAACAGCAGCAGAGCCTGCAGGAAAAACAGCAAAACCGCCATTGTAAGAATGGAAATGTTCAGGCTGCAATCCGCAAACCGATCCAGACTCTGAACCGGCGCGTCCCACATGGAAAATCCGAATTTACCGGACGCCATCAGATACCGGCTTCCTGTTACAAGAAGACAGATCAGAAAGGTCAGGATCGCGGTCAGTCCGCAGCGCCTTAACCAGATAGTCCGTCGTCCGCAGGGCATGGAAGCCATATAATCCGCCGTATTCTGCTCTCGTTCCCACGCCTGCGCGCCAGAAAAAAGCAGGATCACCGCAAACAGCATCAGCAGCATATCTGCAGTCCGTTCATTTTCTCCCAGGAAATCCCATAGATATTCATAACCCAGCCGGTTTACATAATATCCCCGGATACCGCGTTCGGACAGTCCTTCCAGCCGTTCGGTATGGGAAAGCAGCTGCTCTGTTACTGCTCTGTGCTTTTGCAACGCCTGTATGGTATTCTCCGCGGTTTTGATCTCACCCTCCGTAACCGCGGTAATTCCTTCGGCTGCCGAAGTCAGAAGCGCCTCCTGCTCGTCAATCTTTCTGTCTAATGTTTCCACTTCTCCTTCCAGATACCGGCGCTTCTCCGGCAGGACAGGACCCTGCAGAATTTCCATATAGTTGACGTATAACTGCAGGTCGGAATCGTAATGTACCGCTTCGTCCGAATACCGCCAGATACAGACCGCCGCCAGAGCTGCCAGAATCAGGATTCCTTTCTGCGTCCATAAGAGCTTATAGGCTTCCTGTCCGAACAGCCCGCTCCTTCCCAAAATGGAGCGCCATTTCCGATCTGCGCGTGTCCTGCGGCGCATTTCCGCAGCCGGATATCGTCTGCCAAACAAAAGAGCGATTCCGAAAAGGAACAGATAAAAAACCGGAAGCAGTATCGCCATACAGGTATAGATGGAGACCGGATAACCGAAGAGATTCAGGTTCAGATAGGTACGGATATAATACGAGCTGTCCAGATAACCGAACAGGTTCAGATATTTCAGCGCCTGCAGCGGACTCTGCGGCGCGATCAGCGTATATGCCAGATATTCCGCAGTCAGCAGCAGCGCGGTACCGCCGACTGCCGCCACCGAATTGCGAAACCGCATGGATAGAAGCCAGAACAGCATTGCCAGGCAGCCGACTGCAAGCGCTTTCCAAAGCCAGTATAACAGCAGATAGGTTCCTACGGAAATCTCCAGCGTCACATTTTCAAACAGGGATACCGACTGCACCGCCCTGCCAAGACTGCCCAGTCCCCCGTACATCCAGACGCACAGACAGATATTTTCCAGCAGAAATACGGCTGTTGCCGTCAGAGAGGCGGCCGTCAAGGCCGTAAAACGGAGTACCGTGACCGGAAGCCGTCCGTTTTTCGTTACAAATATGAACCCGGACAGACCTTTCTTCTGTTCCTCGATTATGACCAGAACCACCACGATCAAAAACGCGAGAATACAGAAATCAGTAAACCGGGATTCCGTCAGCGCGGACAAACCCGCGGAAGGGCCGGGTTCCAGACTGACGCGCCCTGCCAGCTGGAAATCCGCCACCGTTTTGTCGATATTGCGGACGGAAAAGTTATTTTCCCCGCCCATAGAAGCAGTCTGCTTCATTTTAACGGCATTTTCCTCAATTCCCGCCAGTTTATCCGCATAATCTGCCTGATACGCTGCTTCTTCCGCATTCATTGCCAGCCGGTATTCCCGCAGGTCACGCTCCGAATGCCAGAACAACGCGGCGTTGAACAACAGAAAGCCAAGCAGGGCAACTATGATTTTTTTCTGTAAAAAAATTCGTTTCCATTCCCACATAACGGTTCCCCAGCGGTTTTAATTTGCCTGAATGAATCTTGGGTTCTCTCCGTCCGACTTTGAAAGTTCCAGATAATACAACGTGTTTCCAATTCCCATCTGATCGGATGTTCCGTCTCCACTATCGTCATTGCAGATAAAAAACATGTACTCTGTGCCTGCCGGATACTCAACTCCAACCAGGATATCATTTTCTTCCCAATCCGGATGCTGAATATACCGTTTGATCCTGCCGTCTAATCCGATTTCCAGGAATCCGGAATCCCGCATATCATCATATTCCCATGCATAAAGAAGGATAGCGTCCGTATTGGGAACCAGATATCCCAGCTTTCTCTTCTTCGCTTCCCCGCTCAGGTCTGTCAGGACTTTTCTTTCATTTGTAACGGGATCGTATCGATAGAGCACATTTCCATCCTGATAATATATCGTTCCACTGATCGGGCAGAATAAAGAATTTCCGATTCTGGGAATATCCGGTTTCTCAACCTGATCAGACTCCGTATTGAACCGGTATACTTCACCCATACAATCTGTCCGATTGCTAAAACAAAAATAAATGTAACTGCCTTCTCCATACAATTTCGTTCCGGTCAGGTCAGAATCTTCCGGAATCGGCATAATGCATTCCGGTTCTCCGCTCCCATCCATAGGAACTCGATACAGCACATTGCTTCCGCCCATATAAAAATCGTTCTGCCCTTCTTTCTGAAAAACATAGGCATAATACAAATATCCTCTGTGCTGAATAAACGTATAACTTACCGCAGTCTCTTTTTCAGTTGTATAAAAACTGACGAGATCCCGAACTGCCGTCCGTTCTGTCCCATCCGGAGAGATCCGATAAAGCCTGAGGGTTACATGCCCCTCGGCATCACTATCTCCAAATACAGGAATTTCAAAAATCAGATAGATATTTTTGTTGTAATAAAAAATCCCAAATAGATTTTGACCGGTAATATTGCTTTCTGCCGGACGTAACTCCGCATTGCAGCCTACATTTATCTCATGCGTACATTCCGGCTTGTTGCACAATTTGGCATAGCGTTTTTCTTTCGGATCGAAGACGTAGAGAAAAACGCCGTTATAGTAATAATAACTGTCTTCTCCTACGGCTAAAAAACTGTTGCTCCCGGTTTTCCCAAGATAATTCTGCCAGTCGGTTTCAAAATGGTAAGACTGATCTTCCGTTACGGGCTGAAACTGATCCGGATCCGTTATAATCGGAACGCCGTTCGGCGGCGGCGTCAGTTTTCCATTGTTGTCGGCCAGCGAATCCGCTTTCCATGTGGTTTCCGTTTCCTGTGTATCACCGCATGCGCACAGCAGCATAGCACAAAATACAATAAAAAACAGACTCTTTTTCATACGCACTTCTCCCTTGAACCTTTTTTCCTACGTCCTATTGGGCTCTGACGAATTTTGCTTTTCCGTTCTCCAGCTCTGCCTTATCCGCATAATACAAAACCGCTTCCGTTCCTTTGGAACGAAGATAAAACAAATAATCTCCTTCGGCATGGTACAGCGTTCCCAGCATTACTTTTTCCGAAATATCCTTTGTGTCCACCCATGCGCCTGCGGCTCCATCCCTGCGTACCTGCTTCCATCTGGTATCATTAAAATCATCTTCCATATCAAATACATACAGGAATTCCCCGTCATAGGCAAGTTGTCCGCCTTTGTGCAGCTGTTCCGATGTCAGATCCGCAAAAACTGTTTTCTTCCCGGTGGCCGTATCGTATGCATATAAAATCGGTTTATCCTGTTCCGGCTTATAAATCACATACGAATCAAGCAGAGCATACGCCAGACAGATTAAGCGGGGAATATCCGGTTTTTCTATTGTTTCTGTTTCTGTCTGAAACCGATACAGATCTCCTTCCATATTCTCATCACTGACGGTAAAATATACATAACTCCCTGATGCTGCAAAACACGTATATACGGCGATTGATTCTTCCGGCAAAGGCATAATGCACTGACGCTCTCCACTGCCGTCAACCGGTATCCGCCATATTGTATGGTTCCCGTTCCGGTAAGGATCGCCTATGCTGCTGTCAGCCTGCATATCATATACATAATATATATATCCGCGGTGCTGGGCAAAGCTGAAAGTTTCTTCAACCTCTTCCATAGCGCTTAAATCTTCTACATAATACTGAAGCAGATCGCATACCTTTTCTTTCCGGGATCCGTCTAAAGAAATCCGAAACAGGCCGATCGACTGATATCCGGCCCTGGAAGCACTGCTCACCTGATACCCATAATCCAAGATAACATACAGGCTGCCCTGATAGTAAAAAAGGCCATGTACAGCGCTGATCATATACTGTTCCTCATTGAGAACAAGTGCATTGCAGTCTGTTCCGGGTTCATGCTCACATTCCGGTTTGTTGCACAATTTTGCGAATTGTTTTGTATCTGGATCAAATACATACAGAAATTGATTCGCGCAAACATAGTAACAATCCTTACCTCTGACGAGCATTCCGCCTTCATTAAAAAACGGCGGTTCATCTGTTTCCGGCTGATAGGTCTGATCTGCTTTCGGAGATGCAAACTGCGAAAAGTCTGTCACGATCTCCACCCCTTCCGGCGCAGGCGTTTTACTGTCCGCGCCCTCGGCAAGGGAAGATCCGCCCCAGGTTACCGCTTCCTGACTAACCGATTCCGGTTCCGCTTTCTTTTCTTCGCCGCATGCGCACAGCAGCAGACTGAATACAAATATAATAAATAGTCTGCATACAATAAAATGTTTTTTCATACTCGTTTCCTTTATCCCTGTGTCAGATCCTGTCTATGTACTTTCAATCTCCTGCCTTGACAAATTCCGGTTTCCCGTTTTTTACTGCATCCAGTTCCAGATAATATAATTGCCTTCCCGAAAGCGGCATGGCAAAAAAATATCCGTCACAGGGGCCCGTTCCCGTCATGTTTTCATTCGTTTTCAAAAGCTCTTTTTTTACTTCTTTTGTGGTGATTTCCATTCTGTAGCTTCCGTCCGGCGTAATCTGCATCCAATACTTATCCGGATTATCCCTGGATTCCTCATCAAAATGAAATACGTAAGCATACCCCTGATCATAGGCGATCGCCCAGGCTTCCTTTCGCTGTTCGTCCGTCATATCTGCCCAGATACGGTCCGTTCCGGTCTTCGGATCATAGACTTTTAATATCGCTTTTTCTGTATTTTCTTTATACAAAACCTGCTGATCCATCAGCGCAAAATCTTTTACGTACAGTTTGGGAAGCGGCAGTTTTTCTACCTGCTTTGCCTCTGTCTGAAAGCGGTACAATTCTCCTTCCGCCATTTGATCCGCCGGCATAAAATACACATAACTGCCGGCAGAAAGCATACGCATACTGGCGATTTCCGCATGGGCGGGAAACGGCATAATGCATTCTTTCTCCCCGCTTCCGTCGATCGGAATCCGCCATAATACATTGCTGCCGTTCTGATACTGGTCGTCACCGGTCTGCAGAAGATAAGCATAATACAGATATCCCCGATGGAGAACCGCTGTGATTCCCATGTTCCCATCTTCTCCGCCGTTTACCATATGCAACATTCTTGACAGTTCACACAGCTTTTCCCGCTGAGTTCCGTCAGTCGATATACGATACAGAGAAAACGACTGGTAAACGCCGCCGGAAAAATCATTGGGATCCTTTGCCTGCTCCGGAAGTTCCATCTCTGTCAGGATCGTATACAGACTGCCTTTATAGTAAAAGATTCCTTCCGCTCCTGCTATCTGCGCGTTGCAGCCTTCGTTTTGTCCATGCCTGCACTCCGGCTTATTGCACAACAAAGTATACTGCTTTGTTCTGGTATCAAACACAGAAAGATAACCGTAATTCAGGAAATAATAACAATATTCATCCTTTGCTGCCCTAGGCAGTCCTCCATCCACAAAGCAGTTCTGTTCATCTGTTTCAAACTGATAAGTCTGATCTTCCGTAACCGCCTGAAATTTTGCAGGATCCGTTATGACTTCCATTCCCTGAGGCGCAAAGGCTGTTTCCGACTCTGAATCTACCAGAGAATCCCCCTTCCAGGTTGTTGTTTCTGCAGCTTCACCTGTCTCTGTACCGGACTCCTGTTTTTCCTGACATCCGCATAAAAAGAAAGAAAGGCAGCCAATTCCGGTTAACAGGAGAACTGCCGCTTTCCATGCAATTTGATTTCCTCTCATACCGTCATATCACACCTTTCTTCATTTCTTTGATTCCATTTTAATATTTTTATTATACGCTTCGATTGTGTTTTTTCCTTTTCGGAGTTGTAAAGGAGTTGTAAAAATTATCCTGCTTCCTGTATTTTTTATGTAAAAAGCCCTTACATAACTTCCGTACGGCTTGCAAGTACCTCGCCGCCCCGAAATTTATGTAAGGGCTTATATCAGATTCAATCAGGTTTCGTTATACGACACCTATCAGACAGCGGAATCATTCCAGGCATTTTCGGATCTGTTTCCGCACGATGTCATTTAAGATCTCCAGACGTTTTTCCGGCAGATTATACGCAAAATGTCTGGGAAAATCTTTTTTCAGCAGGGATTCCAGAATTGCGCGGATTTCTTCTGTCATCAGCTTCTTCGCGACGTAGATGAAATCTCCGCCCATTTTATGCTCCATAAACGCATAGTAATCTTCCGGCTCGATCAGATCCAGTTCCGTAGCTTTGCACAGAAGAGACCGGTTGTGATCAAAGATCGGCGCGAACCGTTTGATCTGCAGGGATTTGGTATCAAAAATAAATCCGAAATTATCCATACCGCGGTCCGGATTCAGAATGATGGCGTCCAGGAGCACCATTCTCCGGAATTCATCTTCAAATCCCAGGGAACGGCACAGATAGAGCATGGAAGCGAGATTATACTGTTTTCCCGGCGTCAGCATCTTATAAACCGGTACAAAGCCTTCCCGCTCGTTGGTAAAGATATCGCAGATGGAACAGATCAGTCCCTTATAATTGATCAGATTATAGTTTACCGATTCATGGCAGAGCGCTTTCGCGAAGATCGACGCATAATATTCCGAATAGGATTCAATTCCATTTTCATCCATTCCGTTTTCATCCGTCTCAACACTGGAGCGTTTTAACAGCATGATCTGCCCCGGCTGCCAGATCCAGCCTTTTCGGAAAGTTCCGTCCGACGTAAATTCCGGAGATGTGGAAGACAGACGCAGTCCATGGTGGTTTGCCGGTTCAAACCCCGTCTGCAGCCCGATATCCATAAAGTTATTATGATACAGGTTCACCTGTGCCCAGGTAAGCCTGGAACCTGTCTTTTTGATCCAGAAGGTATCATTCAGCGAAAGACCTCTGGTGATATCCACGAATCCTTTTATCCGGTTTAAGTTCCAGGGTCTCTGCCATTTTCGGAAATGATCCTTATAGCGGACCGTATTTCGGTTATATACCCAGGTATTAATATCGATAAAACCGAACGGAAGCCTGTCCGAATAGCGTTTTTTCTCCAGACAGACATCATTCCCGATCTGCTCCGCAATATCAAATTCCAATAAAGGGGTATCTTGATTCATCAGTGTATACATCGCACTGTCTCCTTTCCCTTTCCGTTTTCAACGAAAACTCCGCCTTCCGGTTTTCTTTTACCTACAATGTAGTCCGCACCAGCTTGGGACGATACCCTTCTTTCTGTAATTTCTCAATAATCAGATCCCTGTGCTCCATACCGAATGCTTCCATCGTCAGCCGCAGTTCCACAGCTTCATTCCGATTGATATTGACAAACTGATTATGCTCCAGTTTAATAACATTTGCTTTTTCTTCCGCAATTGAATTGGCAACCCGCACCAGCTCGCCCGGCTTATCCGGCAGCAGTACGGAAACCGTAAAGACGCGGCCTCTCTGGATCAGGCCGTGCTGCAGAGTGGAGGACATGGTAATGATATCCATATTTCCGCCGCTTAAGATGCTGACAACCTTTTTATTCGTTACATTCAGATGTTTGAGTGCCGCCACTGCCAGCAGACCGGAATTTTCAACTACCATTTTATGGTTCTCCACCATATCCAGAAACGCGTCGATCAGTTCTTCATCTTCTACCGTGATCATCTGATCGATATTCTTCTGAATATACGGGAAAATCTTTTCTCCGCACCGTTTTACGGCAGTACCGTCGGCAATCGTCTGGGCGCTGTCGATCGTCACCACTTTGCCCGCATTCAGCGCCGCCGTCATGGACGCGGCCTTTGCAGGCTCTACACCGATCACCTTGATCCCCGGATTCAGCAGCTTCGCCAGCGTGCTTACGCCGCAGCTCAGTCCGCCGCCGCCGATCGGAACCAGGATATAATCTACCGTAGGCAGTTCCTTTACGATCTCCATGGCGATGGTTCCCTGGCCGACTGCCACGTCCAGATCATCAAACGGATGGATAAAGGTATAGCCCTTTTCCTCCGCAAGCTGATAGGCATACGCGCAGGCGTCGTCATAAACATCTCCGTACAGGATCACTTCGGCGCCGTAACTCTTTGTACGGTTGACCTTCATTAACGGCGTTACGGTCGGCATGACCACGACCGCTTTCACGCCATAGATCTTTGCCGCATTGGCAACGCCCTGCGCATGGTTTCCGGCAGACGCCGTGATCAAACCTTTCGCGCGTTCCTCCTCTGAGAGGGTACTGATTTTATAATAAGCGCCGCGTACCTTATAAGCGCCGGTTCTCTGCATATTCTCCGGTTTCAGATAAACCTTGTTCCCACACTGTTTACTGAAAAATTCGCTGTAGATCAGATTAGTAGGCAGCGTAACCTCCCTGACCTTCTCGGCCGCCTCTTCAAACTTATCGATTGTCATCTTCATTTCCTTCTTTCCTTACATCAAACAACGCTTCCACAAAATCCCGGGAGTTAAACTTCTGCAAATCCCACAGGCCTTCTCCGATTCCGATATATTTCACCGGAATCCCCAGCTCCGCCTGAATGGCAACGGCAATTCCGCCCTTTGCGGTCCCGTCCATTTTCGTCAGGATCACGCCGGTGATCTCCGTACATTCCATAAAGGTCTTTGCCTGCGCCAGTGCGTTCTGTCCGGTGGTCGCGTCTAATACGATTAAATTTTCCCGATATATTCCACTATATTCCTTTTCAATGATTCTGTCAATCTTCTTTAGTTCTTCCATCAGATTCTTTTTATTGTGCAGGCGTCCCGCCGTATCGCAGATCAGGACATCTGCCTTTCTGGATTTGGAAGCAGCCACCGCGTCATAGATTACCGAACCCGGATCCGCGCCCTCCGCACCGGAAATGATTTCTACACCGGCGCGGTCTGCCCAGATCTTCAGCTGTTCCGTCGCTGCCGCGCGAAAAGTATCCGCCGCCGCCAGCACTACCCGTTTTCCGTCCTCTTTCAGCTGTCCCGCCAGTTTTCCGATCGATGTGGTCTTGCCGACACCGTTGACGCCGATCACCAGGATCACGGCATTCTCCTTTTCAAACGCATACGCATTTTCGCCCAGATCCATCTGTTCTACGATCGTATCGATCAGAAGCTGCTTGCATTCTGCAGGATCTTTGATCTTCTGTTCCTTCACCTGCTCTTTCAGGCGTTCTATGATCTCCATTGTAGTATTGACGCCCAGATCTCCCATGATCAGAATTTCTTCCAATTCTTCATAAAAATCATCATCAATATGGGAAAATCCGTGAAATACAGCGTCTACGCCGGACACGATATGATCGCGCGTTTTGCTCAGGCCTTCTGCCAGCCGTCTGAAAAATCCTTTTTTTTCTGCCATATTTTCCTCCTGAAACATCTATTTATCCAGCTGAGACTCCAATAAGTCTACGGAAACCAGCGTGGAAACGCCCTTTTCCTGCATTGTGATCCCATACAGACGGTCCGCGCAGTTCATCGTGCCCCGCCGGTGGGTAATGACTATAAACTGGGTATGCTCCGTCAGTTTATGTAAATATTCCGCATAGCGCACCACATTGGAATCATCCAGCGCCGCTTCGATCTCATCCAGCAGACAGAACGGCGACGGTTTCAGATTCTGGATCGCAAACAACAGACAGATTGCGGTCAGCGCCTTTTCTCCGCCGGACATCTGCATCATGTTCTGCAGCTTCTTTCCGGGCGGCTGCGCGATAATGTGAATGCCGGCGTCCAGGATATCGCCTTCCGTATCCAGTTCGATCTCGCCTTTTCCGCCCCCGAACAGCTCTTTGAACACACTGTCAAATTCTGCCTGGATCTCTCCGAATTTTTCTTTAAACTGTCTGCGCATGCCGGTATCGAGTTCCGTTATGATCCCCAGCAGACTTTCTTTCGCGGTCATCAGGTCCTCGTACTGTCCTTTCAGAAATGTATACCGTTCCCCGACCGCTTTAAATTCTTCAATCGCGCCGATATTGACATCGCCCAGCGCTTTCATCTGCCCCTTTAAGCCAGAGATCTGTTTCTTATATTCGCTTAATGATATCGCTTCCTCAGAGCGGAAATTTTGTGCCTGTCCGTAAGACATCTCATATTCCTGCCACATATAATCGACCAGGCTGTCCTCGGATTCGTTCAGTTTTTCATTCTGCCCGTTTAAGCGGTACAGTTCCCGGTCCAGTGCGCTCACACGTTCCGCGATCTCTTCCCTGCGCCGGAAGAACTCCTTGTGCTCCTGCATCTGTTCGTCCTTCTGCCGGATCGACTCCGCGATCTCCTGCTCCAGTATTTCCATCTGTGCGCTCTGTGCCAGCGAGGCTTCCTTTAATCCCGTGATTGCCTGCTCTCTCGCGGAAATTTCCGTGTCCGTATCTTTTGCGCCGGACAGAATCTCTTCCAGCGAAGTCCTCAGGTCACTGATCTCCTCCGACAGACGGTTCATATTTTCCACAATATAATCGTGATGGTTTTTCAGGGAAGTCATCGCAATCCTGTTTTCTTCCCCTTCTTTTCCGTACCGTTCCGCTTCCTGCTTCTGCTGTTCCAATTCTCCCGTCAGGCGAACGATCTCCTGCTCCAGCCAGACATTCCGATCTTCCGTATCCTTCAGATCATCCTGCAGGCGGACATTGTCTTTCTGCAGATCGTCAAAGCGGGTATCGATCTCTCCGGTTTCCCGTTCAAAATCCGTGTAGGAGCTCTGCAGCTGTGCCTGTCTGTCATCCGCGGAATCCAGATTCATCCGGATGGTATTCTCCAAAACCATTTGCTCCTGCAGGACGCTCTGGATCCGTTCGATCTCCGCCGACAGGCTGTGCCGTACTTCCCGGTTATCCACGATGGCCTTGCCCAGCCGTTCCCGTTCCTGATTATGCCCGGCCAGCGCTTTCTCCAGTTCCGCCAGTTCTCTCCGTCTGCCCAGCAGGTTGCTGCTGTTTTTGAACGCGCCTCCGCTCATGGAACCGCCCGGATTCAACTGTTCCCCTTCCAGCGTGACGATCCGTAAGGTATAGCGGTATTTTCTGGCCAGTGTGATCGCATGATCCACTTCGTCCACAACGACGATCCGGCCCAGCAGATATTTGGCGATCCCGCTGTATTTTTCTTTGGTTTTTACCAGATCGCACGCCAGTCCGATCACGCCGGGTTCCCGAAGCGCCGCTTCATTCTGAAATCCGGTCCGGTTGCTCATACTGGACAGCGGTAAAAAAGTAGCCCGGCCCAGTTTATATTTTTTCAGATATTCGATCAGTTCCTTTGCGGTTGTCTCCGTATCGGTAACAATATTTTGAATACTGGCGCCCAAAGCGGTTTCAATGGCGACCTCATACTTTTTATCGGTCTGGATAATATCGGCTACCACTCCGACGATTCCCTGCTGACTGCCCTTTAACTCCATCAGCTTCTTAATGCTGTTTCCGTAACCTTCATAACGCTCCGTCAGATTCCGCAGCGTTTCCAGCCTGGTTTCATCCTGATGATAACGGGCGTTTACCTGTTCCAGTTCCCGATTGAACTGCCTGCCGTTTTCCTGTTCGGCAGCCAGCGATTCCTTACAGGCGTCCAGCTGCTTCTGTGTATCGGCGATCTGCTCTAAAACTGCCGTCAGTTCTTTTTTCAGTCCGTCGATCACTTCCTGCTGTTTCTGCTGATCGGTATTGTACGCTTCCATCTGGCGGCTCAATTCTTCTTTCCGCTGTACGATCTGTTCTAACAGCGTATCATATCGCTGCATTTTTGCCTGTAATTCTCCGCGGGCATTCAGCAGCGTGATCATTTCCGCCTTATAGGCCTCTGTCTGTTCTTCCAGCGCATGGATCTGCTCCGTTACCTGGGTCAGCATGCTGTCGGTATTCGCCTGTTTCGAAACCGTCTCTTTCACGGAAGCCTCATTTTCCTCTTTCAGCCTGGAAAATTCTCCGTAAGAAGCCTCGTGCTCTTCCAGGCTTTTTTTCGTACTCTCGATCCGTTCGTTTGCATAATCACTGTTCGCCCTGGCCGAGCGGATCTGCTCTTCCAGCACCCGGATCTGCCCTTCCAGCTTTTCCTTCTGCAAACCGGCCTCCGAAAGTCCGCTTTTCTTTTCATCGATGATCTGATTTAAATGCTCCAGCAGCTGTTCCAGTTTTTCATATTCCTGTTTGATCTGTTCCAGCTCCTGATTGGCGCCTGTCAGATCGTTCCCGGCGATCGCGATCCGGCTCTGTGTTTCTTCTTTTTGTTTGCGGATCTGTTTGATCTGCAGCAAAAACGCGTTGGCTTCCCGTATCCGCAGTTCATCTCGCAGGCGGAGATATTCCTTCGCCTTCTCCGACTGTTTCTCCAAAGGTCCGACCTGTTTTTCAAGTTCGTGCAGAATATCCTCTACACGGATCAGGTTCTGGTCTTCGTCCTCCAGTTTCTTCATCGCCTCACGCTTTCTGCGCTTAAACTTTACAATACCGGCAGCCTCGTCAAATAACTCTCTGCGTTCCTCCGGTTTCCCGCTTAGAATCCGGTCGATCTGTCCCTGCCCGATAATGGAATACCCTTCTTTTCCGATCCCGGTATCATAAAACATCTCATTGATATCTTTCAGGCGGCAGGCAGAGCCGTTGATCATATATTCGCTTTCACCGGAACGGAACAGCCGTCTGGAAATGATCACTTCGTTATAATCCACTGCCAGCATATGGTCTGTATTATCCAGCGTGATTGCCACATAGGCAAACCCAAGCGGTTTTCTGTTCTCCGTCCCGGAAAAAATTACATCTTCCATTTTGGAACTTCGAAGCTGTCTGGTCTTCTGTTCGCCCAACACCCAGCGGACCGCGTCCGCCACATTGCTTTTGCCGCTGCCGTTTGGTCCCACAATCCCGGTGATTCCGTTGTGAAATTCAAATTTCATTTTATTGGCAAAGGATTTGAATCCCTGTATGTCAATACTTTTTAAATACATTCTGTTCTCCGTACCGGCAAGCGCTTTCCGTGAAATCGCTGCCGTTTTCGATTTAGGATAAGTTCTGTAATTTCAGCAGGCCTTCATAAGCCGCATTCTGTTCCGCCGCTTTTTTCGTCCTGCCGCTTCCTTCTCCCAGCTTTTCTTCATCCAGATACATTGCCACAAAAAATGTTTTATTGTGATCCGGTCCCTTCTCTCCCGTCAGTCTGTAATGGATCTGCTTTCCCGGATAATCCCGCTGGACCAGCTCCTGCAAAATTGTTTTGCAGTCGTGGAAGAGCTGCTTGTGTTCAATATCATTCAGGACAAATGCAAGGATAAACCGTTCTGCCGGTTCCAGTCCGCCGTCTTCAAAGACCGCGCCGATCACAGCTTCCACCGCGTCGGAAATAATGGAATCCCGTTCTCTGCCGCCGGTGAGTTCTTCTCCCCGGCTCATCTGCAGAACTTCTCCCAGCTGAAGCTGTCTGGCTACCGAAGCCAACGCCGTTTCACATACCAGACTGGCCCGCAGTTTTGTCATATTTCCTTCCTGCATATCCGTATATCGGTGAAACAGGAATTTACTGGAAACCAGCTCCAGCACCGCATCGCCCAGAAACTCCAGGCGCTCGTTGCTGATGATCCGCCCGTCTTTTCCGGTCTTCTGATAAGAACTGTGCGTCAGCGCTTCCTCCAGTAAACTTTTATCCGAAAAGGTATATCCGATCCTTTTTTCCACTACATGCAACGGGATTGTCATACTTGCCTCGATTCTTCACCGGTTTCCGCTTCCGGAAACAGCTTTTCTTTGATCTTGTCATTGATCTTCTGTTTTTTGAAGTCCTCACACTGCAGAATACAGTTGCGGATAATCTTTCCAGTAGAATTGCCGTGACTTTTTACGACCAGGCCGGTCAGCCCCAGCATGGGCGCTCCGCCGTGAGAATCGGTACTGAAGGTTTTCATTACTTCTTTCAGTGCCGGTTTGATCAGCAGCGCGCCGATCTTGCTGCGCAGGGAAGACATCAGCCCTTCCTTGATCTTGCCGATCAGGGTTGCGCCAAGCCCTTCGTAAAGCTTTAAAATTACATTTCCCACAAAGGCTTCGCATACAATTACGTCCGCATAGCCGCTTGGAATTTCTCTGGCTTCGATACTGCCGATAAAATTGATCCCCGGGCATGCCTTTAACAGCGGAAACGTCTCTTTGACCAGGGCGTTTCCCTTTTCCTCCTCCGCGCCGATATTGACGATCGCAACCCGCGGATTTTTAACTCCTACGATGTTTTCCATATAAACGGAACCGATCTGCGCAAACTGCACCAGCTGTGCCGGTCCGATATCCACATTGGCTCCACAGTCGATCAGCAGGGAAACTCCCTTCGCAGTGGGGATCAGCGGAGCTAACGGAGAACGTTTGATTCCCTTGATTCTGCCTACGATCGTCTGGCCGCCTACTAAGGTAGCGCCGGTGCTGCCTGCCGTAACAAACGCGTCCGCCTCACCGTTTTTCACCAGTTTCATAGCCACAACCAAAGAAGCATCCTTTTTTGTCCGGATCGCATGCACCGGAGGCTCCTCCGTCGCGATCACCTCTGTCGCGCCGATCACTTCGATCCGATCCTTCGGATACTCATACTTTGCCAGCTCCTGTTTCAGAGTTTCTTCAATTCCGACCAGCTTCACCATTACATCTTCGCTGTCGTTTACCGCCAATACCGCGCCTTTCACAATCTCAACCGGGGCGTAATCTCCGCCCATCGCATCCAGCGCTACAATCGTTTTTTCCTGCATATCAGGTTCCCTCCTATTCCGTAATATTGAAAAACGGCAGTTTCCGCACAAGCAGAAACTGCCATCAGATTCAAAAATCAGTCAACAGAAATAACTTCTTTTTTATTATAGCTTCCGCAAGCCTTGCATACTCTGTGGGGCATCATCAGCGCGCCGCATTTGCTGCATTTTACTAAGTTAGGAGCACTCATTTTCCAGTTTGCTCTTCTCTTATCTCTTCTTGCCTTGGAAGACTTATTCTTCGGACAGATAGACATGGTATCACACCTCCTTATACTGATTAAAGATATCCAAAATCTGAGCCATTCTCGGATCCAGTTCGGACTTATCACAATCGCAAGTCCCTTCATTGAGATTCTTTCCGCACCGGCTGCAGATTCCCTTGCAGTCCTCCCGGCACAAAACCTTCACAGGCAGATTCACCAGAATCTCATGGTAAGCCAGCTTATCACTGTCTAAGACGCGTCCATCCAGATAGGGCGGACACTGAGCGGCATCATTCAGAATCTCCTCCCTGACATCCAATTCCCTGGAAACATCAATCGTCAGATCCTGTATCACCCGTTCCAGACATCGGTCGCAGTTCATCTCCAAAACGGCGTGAACCGTGCCTTCCAGTACCAGAACATTCTGCTTTGCGCTTACTGCCTTCAGGGATACCGCGCTCTCTTTGGCCACCGGATAACTTCCCGCCCTGCAGGTAAACTGCTTCAGCGTGATCGGTGCCTGAATATCCATCGTTCTGCCCCGGTCGGACAAAACAGCAGATAAATCGAAAACCATATTACGTCCCTCTGCTTTTTATGACGCCACTAGCCATTATACATAGGGATAGTGGATTTGTCAAACACTTTTTTTCTTTTGGCGAAAGGCTGTCTGACGCTTCCGGCATTAACCGATCAGCGCCAATGTCTCTCTCGCGATCGCCAATTCCTCATTGGTCGGCAGAACCATAACCTTCACCTTGGATTCCGGTGTGGAGATCATGATGTTCTCGCCTCTGCCCTTGTTAGCTTCCGCATCGATCACAACGCCTAAATAGGTCAGATACTTGCAGATCTCGCCGCGGATCACACCGTCATTCTCGCCCACGCCTGCGGTAAACGCGATCGCGTCTACGCCGTTCATCGCTGCCGTATAGGCGCCGATATACTTCGCAACCCGGTAAACATATGCGTCAATCGCAACCTGCGCCTCGTGATTTCCTTCATTCTGCGCTTTCTGTACGTCACGGAAATCGGAAGAAATACCGCCGGACAGTCCCAAAATACCGGATTTCTTATTTAAGATATTGAAGATCTCGTCTAAAGTTTTTCCTTCTTTATTGCAGATATACTGAATTACGGCAGGATCCAGGTCCCCGCTTCTAGTACCCATGATCAGACCTTCCAGCGGAGTCAGGCCCATGGAGGTGTCTACGCATTTCCCGTTGATGCTGGCGGAAACGCTTGCGCCGTTTCCTAAATGGCAGACAATGATCTTGCAGTTATTCGGATCCAGATTCGCAAACCGAATGGCTTCCCTGGAAACAAAGCTGTGGCTGGTACCGTGGAATCCGTAGCGGCGTACGCCGTATTTTGCGTAATATTCATAAGGGATCGCATACATATAGGCTTTCTCCGGCATGCTCTGACCGAACGCGGTATCAAAAACCGCTGCCTGCGGTTTGCCCGGCATAACCTGTTCACATGCTTCAATCCCGATCAGGTTGGCCGGATTGTGTAACGGTCCCAGATCAAAATTCTCCCGGATCACATCTTTTACCTTTTCATCGATCAGAACGGAATCGCTGTAAGCCTGTCCGCCGTGTACGACACGGTGTCCCACTGCCGAGATCTCGTCCGTGCTGGCAATCACGCCGTGCTCCGGATCCGACAGCGCGTCCAGTACCAGCTGAACCGCAACCTTATGATCCGGCATGGGTTCCTCCAGAACGAATTTATCCTTGCCTGCGGGCTTATGCTCCAGTCTGGAGCCGTCGATACCGATTCTCTCGCACAATCCCTTTGCCAATACTGCTTCATTTTCCATATCGATCAGCTGATATTTCAAAGAAGAACTTCCACAATTGATTACTAAAATATTCATGTTCCTTTGCCTCTCTTCATTCTAAATTGATCTTATTCGTTATTCTGTGCCTGTACGGCGGTAATGGCAACCACGCCTACGATATCGGACGCGGAGCAGCCTCTGGACAGATCGTTGACCGGCTTCGCGATTCCCTGACACATCGGACCGTATGCCTCTGCCTTCGCCAGACGCTGTACCAGCTTATATCCGATATTGCCCGCATCCAGATCCGGGAAGATCAGAACGTTGGCCTGTCCGGCTACATCGCTGTCCGGCGCTTTGGACTTGCCTACCGAAGGTACGATGGCGGCGTCACACTGCAGTTCGCCGTCCAGCATCAGATCCGGCGCCATTTCCCTGGCAATCTTTGTCGCCTCTGTAACCTTATCCACATCCGCGTGTTTTGCGCTTCCCTTAGAAGAATGGGATAACATTGCGACTCTCGGCGCCTTGTCTACCAGCATCCGGAAACTCTCCGCGGAAGAAATGGCGATCGCTGCCAGCTCTTCCGGATTCGGGTTCTGATTCAGACCGCAGTCGCCGAATACAAAGATACCGTTCTCACCCAATTCACAATCAGGCACTTCCATCAGGAAAAATGTGGAAACCAGCTTGGTGCCGGGTTTGGTCTTAATGATCTGCAAACACGGGCGCAGTGTGTTGGCTGTGGAATGACAGGCTCCGGAAACCATACCGTCCGCATCGCCTGCCTTGATCATCAGGCAGCCGTAATACGCGTAATCCTTCAGCAGCGTCTCCCTTGCCAGCTCCGGCGTCATGCCCTTTGCCTTCCGCAGTTCTACAAACAGATCTACATATGCGTCTGTTTTCTCATATGTATAAGGATTCACAATGGTCGCCCCGGAAATATCCAGGCCTTCACTGTTGGCAGCCACTTCTTCCGGCGTACCGATGATCACCAGATTGGCTAAGCCCTACTTTAATATTTCCGCTGCGGCTTCAAAGGTCCTGCGGTCCATCGATTCCGGCAGCACGATCGTTTTCTTATCTGCTTTCGCTCTTTCTTTGATTACATCAATAAATGCCATGATAAAAGCTCCTTTCGTATAGCCATATTTATTTTTATTATACTCCTCATTATTTCGCTAGACAAGCACATTTTTTCATAAAAAACATATTTTTCCGGCGGCTCGTTGCATTCTCATCGAAATTCGGTTACAATAAAATTCAGACAGCAGAACGGAAAGGATCAAAAAATGAAACAGGAAGCAGTTGTTGGTATCATAGCGGAATACAATCCCTTTCATAACGGACATGCCTATCAGATCGCCCGGGCAAAGGAGCTGACCGGCGCGCGGTATGCCGTAATCGTCATGAGCGGTAATTTCGTACAGCGGGGAGCCCCTGCGCTCATCGATAAGCATACCCGTACCCGGATGGCACTGTCCGGCGGCGCCGACCTGGTACTGGAGCTTCCGGTCTGCTGCGCGACTGCCGGCGCGGATCGGTTTGCGGAGGGCGCCGTTTCAATCCTGGACCGGCTTGGCGTTGTCACCCACCTCTGCTTCGGCAGCGAATCCGGAGATCTGGCTCCTTTGCAGCAGACCGCGCATCTGCTCGCTTCGGAATCTTCCGCCTTTTCCGAGCGGCTGCAGGCCGCGTTAAAAACAGGAATTCCCTACGCGAAAGCCATGGAAACCGCTGTTTTGGCAGAAAGCGGGATTTCCCTGCCGGAAGGATTTTTATCGCAGCCTAATCATTTACTTGGGATTTCTTATTTAAAGGCCTTAAAACGGCAGCAAAGTTCCATTCAGGGAATTACGGTCAAGCGCCTGGGCCAGGCATATAACGATACGGCGTTTCCGCCCTCCGGCCATGCGGACGCTTCCGGTTTTTATGCTTCTGCCGCCGCGATCCGAAACGCTGTTTTGACAGATGATCCGTCCTGGAGACAGGCGATTCCGGTTCCGGCTCTGGATATTTTTTCCGGCGCGCTGGAGCGGACCGGCTGTCTTACCTCCGATGATTTTTCCCAGGCGCTGGGATACGCCCTGCTGCAGGCCGCTCCCGCCGATTATCTGGATCTTTCTTTGGACCTGGCAAATCGGATCCGGAAACTGCTTCCTGCCTACCGGTCATTTTCCCAGTTTGCGGCACTGTTAAAAAATAAAAGCAATACCTATACCGCTGTCTGCCGGGGACTCCTGCATATCCTGCTCGATATCCGGCAGTCCGATCCGGAGCTGTTCCTTCCTGCCGGAAGCGCCGCCGTTCCCACAATGGCCGTGCGCATTTTGGGATTTCGGAAAGACGCGGCGCCCTTATTGTCGGAGATCAAAAAAAACAGCACCCTTTCTCTCATCAGCAGACTTGCCGAATATGAGAAGGATCCTGTTTCCAATGCAAATACGGACAGAATATTCCGTCAGACACTGCGCGCCGACGCCCTGTACCGGCTGGTACAGATGCAAAAAAGCAGCGCCTCAATTCCGACGGAATATGAACAGCCGATCATAATTCTTAATTCTTAAAGCTGTGAATCGGCGCGGGGATTCTGCCCTGCCGATTGACAAATGCGTCACATCCAAAGGAATTGACCGGTATAACGGGCGCATATCCCAACAAACCGCCAAATTCCACTACCTCACCGACGCCCTTTCCGATCACCGGGATCAGACGGACTGCCGTGGTCTTCTGGTTGATCATGCCGATTGCGGCTTCATCCGCGATAATGCCGGCAATGGTAGTCGCTTTGGTATCGCCCGGTACCGCGATCATATCCAGACCTACCGAGCAGACGCAGGTCATGGCTTCCAGTTTTTCAAGCGTTAAGGCCTGTGCGTTGACCGCGTCAATCATACCCTGATCCTCCGAAACCGGAATAAACGCGCCGCTCAGTCCGCCCACATAGGAGGACGCCATCACGCCGCCTTTTTTTACCTGGTCATTGAGCAGAGCCAGCGCTGCCGTTGTGCCGGGTGCGCCTACCTCCTCCAAACCGATTTCTTTTAAAATATCAGCCACGCTGTCGCCGATCGCCGGGGTTGGCGCCAGCGACAAATCCACAATTCCAAACGGAATCTGCAGCATCTCAGAGGCTTCTTTTGCCACCAGCTGACCTACACGGGTTACCTTAAAGGCTGTCTTTTTAATTGTTTCACACAGGACTTCAAAACTTTCTCCGCGTACGGCCTGCAGCGCAGTCTTTACGACGCCGGGACCGCTGACGCCTACATTGATAATGGCGTCCGCTTCGGTTACGCCATGAAAGGCTCCCGCCATAAACGGATTATCGTCCGGTGCGTTACAGAATACCACCAGTTTGGCGCATCCGATTGAGCCCTGATCCGCTGTGGCCTCCGCCGTCTTTTTAACGATCTCACCCATCAGGCGGACAGCGTCCATATTTAACCCGGTTCTGGTCGATCCCACATTGACAGAGCTGCATACCCGTTCAGTCACCGCCAGCGCCTGGGGAATGGAACGGATCAGATTCTCCTCCGCCGGCGTCATCCCTTTGGATACCAGCGCGGAATATCCGCCGATAAAATTCACGCCTACCGCATGCGCCACATTATCGAGTGTCTGCGCAATCGTAATGAAATCCTCCGGGCATCTGCAGGCAGCCGCGCCGACCAGCGCGATGGGCGTAACGGAAATCCGCTTATTGACAATGGGAACCCCGAATTCCCGGGAGATTTCTTCTCCCACTTCTACCAGATGCTCCGCTTTGGTAAATATCTTATCATAAATCTTCTGATTCAGTTTGGCCAGATCGCTGTCTATGCAGTCTAACAGGCTGATTCCCATAGTAATGGTACGCACATCCAGATTTTCCTGGTCGATCATTTTATTGGTTTCATTGACTTCAAAAAAATTTATCATGGCAGCCTCCTAGATCCGGTGCATACTGTTAAAAATATCTTCATGCTGCATCCGGATATGCAGCCCCATCTCTCTGCCGATCTCTTCCAGTTCATCCGCCATCTGGTCAAACGGTTTCGACGCGTTATTGCAGTCCACGATCATCATCATATTAAAAAATTCCGAAACAATCGTCTGGGAAATATCCAGAATGTTTACATTGCTCTCCGCCAGATATGAACATACCTTTGCAATGATCCCCACGGTATCTTTTCCTACTACTGTAATAATTGTTTTTTTCATCTTTGCTCCTGTCCGCCCGGTTCCGGGCTTTTATTCTACTATCTTATATCTCAACCATGGAAGATACCGTATCGCGCTTTGCGATCTCAATATCAAAATCATCGCCCTTATAAGGGGAATCCGACATGGTAATTTCTGTACGCACCGTTTCAAACGCCAGCGCTTCATAGTTGTTTTCCTTACTCAAATGCCCTAAAAAGACTTTCTTCAATCCGTTATGTAAGACGGCATTCAGCAGCTGTCCGGACATTTCATTGGAGAGATGCCCGCGTTCGCCCAGAATCCGCCGTTTCAGATAATACGGATATCCGCCAGCCTGCAGCATATGCACATCGTGGTTGGCCTCCAGCAGCAGGGCGTCCAGACCGGAAAGATGTTCCACCGTATACGCGCTGTAGGTTCCCATATCGGTTGCCACCGCCACCGCCTGTCCCTCGGATTCCACCCGGTATGCCACAGGGTTCAGCGCGTCATGAGAGATTCGAAACGGCTTAACCTCCATATCCTTGATCTGCAGTGTCTCATCCGGCTCTACTTCGCAAAACAGAGAGCGGTCCAACTCTCCGCATTTTCCATACTGGCAGATCCCAAGCAGCGTTTCTTTTGTCCCGTAAATGGGAACCGCGTATTTCCTGGAAAACACGCCCAGTCCGCTCACATGGTCGCTGTGTTCATGGGTAATGAAAACGCCGTCAATATCCCGCGGATCCACGTTATGGGTATAAAGCCCCTCCTCGATCCGTTTCCGGCTGATTCCCGCGTCAATCAGGATATTTCCCCGGCTGCTCCCCACAAAAATACAGTTCCCGCTGCTTCCGCTTGCAATGCTCGCCATTCTCATTTGTCATTACCTCATAAAAATTCTTCGACAAATAAAATAACATACTTATTAGAAAATTTCTACCGGAAATTAAATTTTATCAGCAGAAAAATTCTCTTTTCCGCAATCCGCGGCTTCCTTTACCGGATATCCGTGATCAGCCGCTTCAGATAGCCGTACATGGCGTTGCAGGAAGAAATCGACATTTTTTCCTCGGTAGTATGGATATTTAAAATATCGGGGCCAAATGAAATGATGTCTAACCACGGATATTTTTCTTTGAAATATCCGCATTCCAGACCGGCATGGACAGCCGCCACCTTCGGCCGGGTTCCGAACAGTTCCTCGTAAATCCGGCACATCTCATCCCGCAGATGCGAAACGGGATCAACCTTCCAGCCGGGATAATCGCCGCTTTCACTGTAATCTCCGCCCAGCATTTCAATGAGGCACGCCAGTTTTTTCCCCAACTCCCGCTTCCGGGAATCCACAGAGCTCCGAACGGAAATATATGCTTCCATCCGATCCGAAGTCATCCGGAAAACTCCCAGATTTAAAGAAGTTTCCACCAGGCCGGGAATCTGCTGTTCCATATGCTGAATTCCGTTCGGTACCATGTTCAAAAAGAAGATCAGTTTATCGGTGTCCGCGAAATCACAGGTCTCCTCATAACTTTCTTCCTGCCATTCCAGCGACAGGCTGATATCCGGATCCGCCGAAACATACTGTGACCGGAACTCGGTTTCCAGTTCCGATATCCGATCGGAAATCTCACGCATCTTTTCAGCCGTGTAAGCCGCGTCCGGAGCGGAGATCTGTCCGGTATCCGCCAGATACTGCGCCTGCAGATCGAATAAAAGAACCGCTTCCGCATCTCTTGGGATTGCATTGTCTTTTAATCCGCCGTGCAGATCCGCAATGGCAAACAGGCATTTCTGTTTTAGTTCACGCAATACGGTTCCCAGCAGCAGTACGGCATTTCCGCGTTCTTTATCAATCTCCGTACCGGAATGCCCGCCGATCAGTCCCGATACGCGCAGCACGGCTCTGCGGCCCGTAAAGCCTTCGCGCACTACCGGAAGCTGACACAGCGCCGTCATGCCGCCCGCGCATCCGGACCAAAGCACGCCGTGCTCTTCCGAATCCAGATTCAGCATATATTTAGACTGCACGGCCGGAAGCTCCATCCCCTGCGCGCCCAGCAGTCCGATTTCCTCATCCACTGTAAAAATAACCTCAAGCATCGGATGGGACAATTTCTCGTCATCCAGGATTGACAGGGCGTACGCAATGGCAATTCCGTCGTCTCCGCCTAGCGTAGTATCGACGGCAGAGATATAATCGCCCTCCACCTGCAGAGTCAGTCCTTCTGTTTTCATATCGATGGTGCTCCCCGGCTTCTGCTCCGTCACCATATCCAGGTGTCCCTGCAGTAAGATCCCTGGTTCCTGTTCCCGTCCCGGCGAAGCCTCCTTCCGGATATAAACATTTCCCATCTGATCCTGTACGGCTTCCAGCCGGTGAGCCCGGGCAAATTCCATACAATAGCCGCTGATCTGCCGGGTATTGCCGGAACCCCTGGGAATCCGGCTGATTTCTTCAAAATAATCAAAAAAACGTTCGGTTGACAATCCCTTTAATCTGTTGCTCATAATTGCTTCAACTCCTTCATATCATTCTATAACAACATTGCCAGGCTGATTCCTATGCAAAAAATAATTCTCCGATTGATCCTGTTATGCCTGATCGCCCTCGCCGTGCTGTTTCCCCAGATTACCTTAAAAGGCGCCGGCACCGGTCTGAACCTGTGGCTGTTCACTCTGGTTCCGACCTTACTCCCATTTCTAATTTTTACCAATATTCTGATTGCTATACAGGGCGACCTCTGGCTTTCCCGGCTGCTGTACTGTCCCTTAAAAAAACTGTTTCCGGTATCGTTTTCCGGGACATACGCCATCTGTATCGGTATGCTCTGCGGCTATCCCATGGGAGCAAAGGCAGTTGCCGATCTGCTAAACGACCGGAAGATCTCTCTGCAGGAAGGGCAGTATCTCCTCTGCTTCTGTAATTATCCAAGTCCTATGTTCCTGGCCGGATATGTCTGTCAGGTCTGCGGGCTGCAGGAGTATTCCTGGATTCTTTTTACCGCTCTCTACGGAAGTCTCCTGTTCAGCGGACAATTGTTTCGTCTGTTCACACCTGCCGGGCACGGGCAGCGGCAATGCGATTCCGTTTCAGCCGTTTCGGCCATCTCAGATGTACCCGCTGAAAGATTCCGGTTTTCCATGCTGGATAACGCTATCCTGCAGGCAATCCGGACGATCCTGAAGTTTGGCGGCTATGTAATGCTGTACTCGATTCTCGCCGCTTATATCCGATCGATCGGCGTACCCTGGATCTTTCCAAAGCTGCTGACCGAAGGAATCCTGGAAATCACCAATGGGATCTCCGATATCGCGCTTCAGGGACTGTCGGTTTCTCTGATGCTCCCTGTGGTCTGTTTTCTGTCGGCATTTGGAGGGCTCTCTACTTTTTCACAGACAGCCAGCGTACTGAGCGGCAGCAAAATCTCACTTGGCCGGTACTTTTTCGCCAAACTTACAAACGGGATTCTGGCCTTTGCCATCGCCGTACTGCTGCTGCAGCTCCTGTAATCCGCCAAACGGTTCTCATAAGATAAAGAAAGGGGTTGTTACAAAATCAGAACTCCTGCGTTTTGATCCTGCAACAACCCCTTCTATGGCATCCTTTAATCCATATCAACGGTATAATCTTCTAAATTATTGCCCGCTTCGTCAAATTCTTCCGCATTTTCATCATCCTGAGATAATTCCTTCCGGTTGTCGATCACAATCTCCAATGATGTATTCAGAGAACGCATCAGGGACTCATACTTGTCCTGCAGATTATTCATGCCGTTTGTCAAAATTCCCTGTAAATTCGCCAATGCATCGTCTGTATACTGCATCGCGCTCATCCGGACACTGTTGGCTTCTTCCGTTGCGTTGTCCAAAATCTGCTGTGCCTGATTGGTCGCCTGCTGTACTACGTCATTCGCCTGCTGATATGCCTGCTGCATGATCTCATGCTCGCTGACCAGCTCCGTAATATGCGCTGTTGCCTCGGCTATCATTGCTTCGGCGCGTTCTCTGGCGTCATTTAAAATTGCTTCCTTATTGCTGATGATCTTCTGATACTTCTTGATCTCATCCGGCGTTTTCAGTCGAAGCTCTGCCAACAATTCGTCGATCTCTTCCTTTACAACGATGATCTTCGTATTGGACAGAGGCTGAAATTTACAATTGTCTATGTATTCTTCAATCTCAGTAATAATCTGTTCAATCTTACTCATGGTATCTTCTCCTTCTCATCCATTCTTTATAATACATTTATATACTAAATATTAGTTTCTTGCAAGTACATTATTCTATTTTTTCAATTTTGCGCGTACTTTTTCAATCACAAACGGCGGTACAAACTGTGTCAGATCTCCATCGAACATCGCTACTTCTTTTACGACGCTGGAACTCAAATAAGAATATTCCAGACTGGTGGTGAAAAAAATAGTATCTACATCTTTGTTCATGATCCGGTTTGTCTGAGACATCTGCAGTTCATATTCAAAATCCGTGATCGCGCGAAGTCCTCTGACGATAATGCTTGCCCCCATGGATCTGGCAAAATCTACCAAAAGTCCCTCAAAGGACCGCACTTCCACATTCGGCATATCTTTTACAGCCTCCCGGATCATGGCAACCCGTTCTTCTGCCGTAAACATCGGTGTCTTTCCCTGATTGTTCAGTACACCGACGATCAGCCGGTCCACTGTTTTGGAAGAACGCTTGATAATATCCATATGCCCGAGTGTGATGGGATCAAAGCTGCCCGGATAGATTCCTGTCATAATTCTCTGCGTGTGAGATTCACACTTTCCTCCCTGCTATTCTGTTTTTCTGAAAAAGGCATGCTGATTCGTACCGTAGCGCTTCTGTCTGTACAATTTCAGTCCCAGCGAATCCGCATAAGCAAATTCCGTTTCCGCGGCAGCCTCCGCAATTACAATAGAATCCGGATGCAGCAGAACAGAAGACGCGATCCGTGTCAATATCTGTTTTTCCATATCCTGCCGGTAAGGCGGATCCATAAACACGATATCCGCTCGGATCCCCTGCATGATCAGCTTTTCCAAAGCCTGATCCGCATCCATTGCCATCACTACAGCTCTGTCCGCGAGTTTTGTATGCGCCAGATTGTCCCGGATACACTGCAGGGCTTCCCTCTGCTTTTCCACAAAATAGCACCTGGCAGCGCCGCGGCTTAACGCCTCGATCCCGATCCCGCCGCTTCCGCTGAACAGATCTATAAAAACGGCTCCCGGGACCTCATACTGTATCATGTTAAACAAGGTCTCTTTGATCCGATCCGTTGTCGGTCTCGTATTGTATCCGGCAGGCGTCTTTAAAAGCAAATGCTTCGCGCTCCCTGCTATTACCCGCATGTCGTTTCCTGCCTTCTCTCTGATTCTTTAAAAATAAAACGTATCAATTTGCAGAAAACACCTGAGAAACCTTTCCGTCTCTCAGGTGACTGTATCTTCGTATTATTCAGCTTCCTCGGCAGACGGTTCCTCTGATGTCTCTGCAGCTGTTTCCGGTTCTGCTTCAACCGACGCTTCTGCTGAGACTTTCTCTTCAGCCGGCGCCTCCGCTTCCAAAACTTCTTCAACAGGAGTTTCTTCAGCAGGAACTTCCTCAGCGGGAACTTCCTCAACAGTAGTTTCCTTCGGCGTGTTCGGCAGCAGTGCCTTCATGCTCAGGCTGATCTTATTCTCTTCCGCGTTAAAATCCACAACCTTCGCTTCGATGATCTGTCCCACCTTCAATACATCCGATGGCTTATCTACATGCTCTCTGGAGATCTGGGAAACATGCAGCAGCGCATCCACACCTGTCTCCAGTTCGATGAACGCACCGAAATCCGTCATCCGCGCTACTCTTCCGGTCACGATATTGCCGATCCCATACTTCTCCTCTGCATTCAGCCAGGGGTTCTCATCCGGGAATTTTAAGCTCAGGGCAATCTTGCCTTCCTTCATATCTTTTACAAATACACGCAAAGTCTGACCGACTGAAAATGCCTTCTTCGGATTCCCGATCCTGCCCCATGACATCTCGGAAATGTGAAGCAGTCCGTCTACACCGCCGATATCTACAAACGCACCAAAATCTGTAATATTCTTTACAACGCCCTCGATGGTCATGCCGATCTCCAGTTTCGCAAGCGTCTCCTGCTGTTTCGCCTGTTTCTCGGCAACCAGCAGCTGCTTTCTGTCACCGATAATGCGGCGCTTGCGGGGATTAAACTCCGTAATCACAAATTCTATCTCCTGACCTGCATATTTATTCAGATCTTTCTCATAAATATCGGATACCAGGCTTGCCGGAATGAAGACCTTCGCCTCATCCAGCGTAACAGTCAGACCGCCGGACATAACCTGCGTTACCGGTGCCTTTAATACTTCCTTATTCTCAAACGCCTCTTCCAGACGCTTATTGCCTCTCTCGGCAGCCAGACGCTTATAAGTCAGAAGCACCTGTCCTTCGCCGTCATTTACCTTAAGAACCTTAACTTCCATTGTATCACCTACGTTTACAACGGTCGTCAGATCAGTCGGCGTATTGGAATATTCGCTTCTGGTTAAGATCCCGTCGGACTTGTAGCCTATATTCAGGACCATTTCGTCTTCTTTTACAGAAATGACCGTGCCTTCTACAACCTCTCCTGTTCTTATCGTTTTCAATGACTGTTCCAATAATTCGTCAAAATTCTCTGACATGGGTGTAAACCTCCTCGATTATATTATTTGGGGTGGAAGCCCCTGCTGTAATACCTATACTGCCTATGGATTGTAGCTGGTTCATATCCAAATCTACAAGTGTCTGTATATAATAAGTATTTTTACATTCTGACCGACATATCTCATACAGTTTCTGCGTATTCGAGCTATGTTTCCCGCCAATGACCAGCATGGCGTCTACCTCACCGGCGATCTGCCTAGCTTCCGCCTGTCTCTCATTGGTCGCGTTGCATATAGTATTCACAACATTGATATTGTAACCCTTTTTTGAAATAATTTCAACTAATTCCTGAAATTTCTTGTAATTAAATGTCGTCTGCGAAACAATGCTGAGCGGTTTCTCAACTGATACATTTATATTTTCAGCTTCTTCAATATTTGAGACCACGATTGCCGGCGTTACACACCAGCCGCAGATCCCTTCCACCTCCGGATGAGACGCATTTCCAATAATGACCACCTGTTTTCCCGCTTCTGACTCCCGGCGGACGATCCGATGGATCTTCTTTACAAACGGACAAGTTGCATCCACGATCCGGCAGTTTAAGGCTTCCAGCCGTTCATAAACATCCTTTCCCACGCCATGGGAACGGATGATCACCGTGCCGTTTTGAATGGAATCCTCTAAAAGGGTATTTTCCTCAATGACTCGAACTCCCTTTTTTTCCAGATCCTTTACCACTGTTTCATTGTGAATGATCGGGCCGTAGGTGTAAACGGCCCCTTCGGCCTGTTCCGCTTCTTCATATACGGTTTCCACCGCCCGTTTCACGCCAAAGCAGAACCCTGCGCTTTTCGCTACCTTAACCTGCATATACAATCTCCAATATCCGATCTGTTACCATTTCTATTGTCATATCCGACGCGTCCACCATTACGGCGTCTTCTGCCTGTACCAGCGGAGAGATCTCTCTGTGCATATCCCGATAATCCCGGTCTATGATATCCCGTTCCACCACGTCAATATCCGCCTCTTCTCCCCGTTCCAGCAGTTCTTTGCACCTGCGTTCGGCACGGACTCTCGCACTGGCCGTCAGATAAATCTTCACATCCGCATTCGGCAATACACAGGAACCGATATCCCTGCCGTCCATCACGATATTTTCCTGTTTGGCAAGCTGCCGCTGCAGCTTTACCAGTTTTTCCCGGACTTTCGAATATACAGCGATCACAGAAGTGGCATTTCCCACTTCCTGCGTCCGGATCCAGCGATTCACATTCTCACCGTTTAACAGAATGATCTGTTCTCCGTTTTCATGCCGCAGCGTAACGTCCAATCCGCTGCAGAGTTCCGATACCTTTTCCTCATCATTCAAATCCAGGCCGGCACGCAGACATGCCAGCGCCATGCTCCGGTACATCGCACCGGTATCCACATAAATATAATTCAACTGCTTTGCTACCCGTTTTGCAATCGTGCTTTTTCCCGCACCTGCCGGGCCGTCAATCGCGATACTGATCTTCTTCATTTTCTTCCCTGCTTTTGTTTTATTATTCTATACTGATTCCCGCTAAATATCCGGTAGACCACGCAATTTGCAGATTATATCCGCCCGTCAGCGCGTCTATATCCAATACTTCCCCGGCAAAATACAGGCCGGGCACCAGTCTGGATTCCATAGTAGCCGGATTCACTTCTTTTACGGAAATTCCTCCCTGCGTAATAATCGATTCCTGAAATCCGCGGGTTCCTGTTACAGTCAGGCGAAATGCCTTTAACCCCCGGATCAGCGTTCTCCGTTCCTCTCTGGTAATACTGTTTACCTTCTTTTCTCCCGTTATGCCGCAATACTCCAAAAAAACCGGCACCATTTTCCTTGGCAGCAGAGATCCCCACACATGCAGGATCATTTTGTTCGGCGCCTGTTCAAATTCCCGCAGGATCCTTTGTTCCAGCTGTTCTTCCGTAAGAGCCGGCTTCAGATCGATTGAAAGCAGAACTTCTCCCTTTTCCAGCCATTTTGCGCTGTAACTGCTTCCGCTTAGAATCAGAGGGCCGCTGACTCCGAAATGCGTGAACAGCATTTCACCGAATCCTTCATAGAGTTTCCGGTTTCCCTGCGTCATCGTTACGGAGACATTCTTTAAAGACAGTCCCATCAATTCAGCGGCATAGTTTTCTTTCACAGTCAGCGGAACCAAAGCCTGTCTGGTCTTTACAACCGTATGCCCCATTGCCTCTGCGAACCGATAGCCGTCTCCGGTAGAACCGGTACTTTCGTAAGACCTTCCGCCTGTCGTCAGAATCAGACGATCTACAGATATTTTTGAGCCGTTTGCCATGAACAGCGTAAACGAGCCGTCTTTTTGGGGAACCGGTTTTTTGATTTCCGTATTCAGGAATATCCGCACACCGGCACGCTGCAGCGCCCGCTCCAGTCCCCGGATCACATCAGAGGATTTATCCGATGCCGGAAACACACGGTTGCCGCGTTCTGTTTTCAGACGGACTCCGTTTTTCTCCAAAAACTCCATAACGGCTGTATTGGAAAACAGGTAAAAAGCGCTGTACAGAAATTTCGGATTTGTCACTACATTCTGAAAAACGGTATCCGGATCGGACGCATTCGTTACATTACATCTGCCCTTCCCGGTAATAAACAGCTTTTTCCCCAGTTTTTCATTTTTTTCAAACAAATATACTTCATGCCCGTTTTCCGCCGCCGCGATCGCTGCCATCATACCGGCGGCACCGCCGCCGATAATACCTACCCTTGACATACCTTATCCTGTTATCTGCAATTTCTTATTAACGGAATAAATGGGGCCAGCACAAGAAACCGTGTCCTGTGCCCGCTCCATCTCATTTCTGAATACTATACCGGATATGCGCCGTTTTCCTTATCCGCAACAGCCGGATCTACCTTCGTCTTCTGCGCTTCCCTGTATTCAAAGAATTCCTGTGCAACCTTCGGGAACAATGCATAAGTCAATACGTCTTCATCCTGCTCTTTCCACTGAGCCATTTCCGATTCCAGTTTCTCCAGCTCGTTGGGAATCAGATCCGCCGGGCGGCAGGTAATAACTTCCGCATCACCGATTACTTTTTTCTGCACTTCCGGATCAAACGGTTTTACCGTCTGTCCGTACTCACCGCGCAGAACTGCCTTTGTCTCTTTCGTCGCCATCTTATAACGCTCACCCATAACCACATTCAGCACGGCCTGCGTGCCCACGATCTGAGAAGAAGGCGTAACCAGAGGCGGTTCACCCAGATCCTTCCGCACATTCGGGATCTCCCGCAATACATCATAATACTTATCGGACGCATTCTGTTCCTTCAGCTGCGATACCATGTTCGACAGCATGCCGCCCGGTACCTGATATAACAATGTTTTGATATCCACGCCCATTACCTTCGGATTCAGCAGGCCGCTTTCCAGCGCTTCATCCCGCATCGGTCTGAAATAGTCCGCGATCTCTGCCAGCAGATTCTGATCCAGTCCGGTATCATACGGTGTTCCTTTAAAGGTCTCGACCATGACTTCCGTTGCCGGCTGAGAAGTTCCCATCGCAAACGGAGAAATTGCGGTATCGATAATATCGCAGCCCGCTTCCACTGCTTTTAAGTAAGTCATGGAAGCCACGCCCGATGTATAATGTGTATGCAGATCGATCGGAAGAGAGGTCGCGCTCTTTAAGGATTCAACCAGCTTGGTTGCCTGATACGGTACCAGCAGGCCCGCCATATCCTTGATACAGATAGAATCAGCGCCCATATCCTCTACTTTCTTTGCGATATCCATCCAGTATTCCAGCGTATAAGCGTCGCCCAGCGTATAGGAAAACGCCACCTGTGCATGTCCGCCTTCTTTCTTGGCAGCCTTTACGGCACATTCCAGATTCCGGATATCATTTAAGCAGTCAAAAATACGGATATTGTCAATTCCATTGGCAATCGACTTCTGTACAAAATACTCTACCACATCATCCGCATAATGTCTGTAGCCCAGAATATTCTGTCCGCGGAACAGCATCTGCAGCTTAGTATGCTTAAAGCCGTCTCTTAATTTCCGCAGTCTTTCCCAGGGATCTTCCTTTAAGAATCTGAGCGAAGCGTCAAATGTGGCGCCGCCCCAGCATTCTACCGCGTGGTAGCCGACTTTATCCATCTTTTCAATGATCGGAAGCATCTGTTCTGTGGTCATACGGGTCGCAATCAGAGACTGATGCGCGTCACGCAGAACGGTTTCCATAATTTTAACCGGTTTTTTTGCGATTTCAGCCATTTATCTGTCCTCCTATTTTATCAAATCTATTTAGTTTACACCAAAAATTGCCATAAAGGTACCGGCTGCTACTGCCGTACCGATCACGCCGGCCACATTCGGACCCATGGCATGCATCAGCAGGAAGTTGGAAGGATCCGCTTCCGCGCCGACCTTCTGGGAAACCCGCGCCGCCATCGGCACCGCCGAGACGCCGGCCGAACCGATCAACGGATTGATCTTCCCGCCGGACAGATGACACATCAGCTTTCCAAACAGGACGCCTGCCGCGGTACCGATTGCAAACGCGATCAGTCCCAGAATGACGATCTTAATGGTATCCATAGTCAGGAATGCTTCCGCGCTTGTCGTTGCGCCGACAGAAGTTCCCAGTAAAATGACAACAATATACATCAATGCGTTGGAAGCTGTTTCTGCCAGCTGTCCGACTACGCCTGATTCACGGAACAGGTTTCCCAACATCAGCATGCCGACCAGCGGCGCTGTTGTCGGTAAGATCATGCAGACAACAATCGTTACGATGATCGGGAACAGGATCTTCTCGATCTTAGATACCGGACGAAGCACATCCATCTTGATCTTCCGCTCTTTTTCCGTGGTAAACAGTTTCATAATCGGCGGCTGGATAATCGGTACCAGCGCCATATACGAATAAGCAGCCACCGCGATCGGACCGAGCAGATCCGTCTGCCCCAGTTTGCCTGCCAGGAAGATGGAAGTCGGGCCGTCCGCGCCTCCGATAATCGAAACGGCTGCAGCTGCTTTATCGTTAAAGCCTAACATGATCGCAAAGAAATATGCGGAATAAATACCGAACTGTGCCGCCGCGCCCAGAAGAAAGCTCTTCGGATTGGCGATCAGCGGTGAAAAATCCGTCAGCGCGCCAACACCCATAAAGATCAGAGACGGCAGAATGCTCCATTCATCCAGAATATAGAAATAGTGCAGCAGTCCTCCTACGCCATTGGTACTCTCCTCGGGATGTACCATGATATCCGGATAAATATTGACAAGCAGCATACCGAATGCGATCGGAACCAGTAACAATGGTTCATATCCTTTTTTAATCGCCAGGAACAGGAAGAAACAAGCTACGATGATCATGATGTAGTTACCGTAGGTAAGACCTGCAAAAGCCGTCTGTCCCAACAGATTTCCCAGCGTTTCTGTAATGTATCCCATTATGTTCTCCTTTCCATTCTTAATCGGAATCCTGATCGGGAATTGATCAGTTCATGGTAGCCAGTGTTACGCCTGCTTCCACAGATGCGCCTTCTCTGACTTCGATGCTGGCAATGGTGCCATCTTCAGGAGCAACAATCTCATTTTCCATCTTCATCGCTTCCAGGACGATCACAGCGTCACCTTTTTTTACTGCCGTTCCGACAGATGCTTTTACCGATAAAATCTTACCGGGCATCGGCGCTACAATTGAGATCGCGCCTGCGGTACCGGCTGCTGCCGGTGCTGCCGCAGCTTTGGGCGCTGCCTTGGGAACTGCTTTCGGAGCCGCCGTAACAGCTCCGGCTGTACTGCCTTCTTCTACGGTTACATCATATACGTTTCCATTTACAGTAATTGTATAATTCTTCATCATTTTAATCTCCTTTACTAACGTCTTTTTCTAATGGATCTTACAACAAATCCGTCTGTTGTGGTGCCTTCACTTGCCGCAATCGCTGCCGCGATCACCGCGATCAGCTCCGTATCGTCCGTTTCTTCCGCTGCTTCAGCCGGAACCGCAGGGGCAGCCGAAATCGGGATTTCCGGTTCAGCGGCATCCTTTGCGGCCTTCTCCTTTTTCTCAAACAGCTTCGGAACGAATTTCAATAAATAGATGATAAAGGAGATAAATATCAATACGATAAATACCGTACCCATACCAATCAGCGTATTGATCGCTGCTTTTCCCATCATCTCTCCAAAACTGGCTTCTGTCAGATCTCTCTGCGCAAAGGAAATGCTTTTGATGCCGATCTCCTCGCCATAGACCTTACATACCACTGTAGAAACCAGTTTGGCATTCTCAAAAGTTGCCTCACAGACAACATCTAATTCCTCTTCTTCCTCGTGATATTCAAGCGTTGTGCTTCCGCTTTCCACGAATGCACCCAGGCTCTCAAACACGGCCATATATCCGCTGTATGCATCTGCGATATAACCGACGGAATTCTCATGCTTATACTGGAGTTCCTCCATACTTTCCGCACAGTAAAACGTACTTTCCAGAATAGACGGAATCTGCAGTTTATAAAACGACGCCGGTTGTCCGAAATACGTTTCTTCGTCCGCGGTCGCAGCACTTGGCAGCTCCGTTTCTGATGCATAAACAGTCGTGGTAAACAACATGGTCAGTGCCAATACGAGTAAAAGAATCTTCTTTACTTTCTTCATATGATCACCTCATTAAACCGTACCATGTTTCTTAGCCGGACGATCCTCTCTCTTTGTAAATAACATTTCAAACGCGCCGATCACATATTTTCTGGTATCTGCCGGCTCGATCACAGTATCCACATAACCGCGTCTTGCCGCCGCGTCCACACCGGACTGCAGAGCTGCATACGAAGCGGCCGTTTCCGCAATAGCTGCCGTATCATCACCGCAGATGATCTTCGCGGCCAGATTCGCATCCATCATACCGATCTTCGCGGCCGGCCACGCATAGGTCAGATCCGCTCCAATCGCTTTGGAATTCATTGCCACATAAGCAGTGCCAAACGCCTCTTTTATGATCACGTTCACTTTGGGAACCGTTGCGTTTGCAAATGCATAGACCAGTTTTGCCGCTGCTTTGCCAATCTTCTTCTCCTGACATACAGTTGCGGCAAATCCGCTTACATTGGTCAGCGTCAGGACCGGAATCCCGAACGCATCGCAAAATGTTACGAAATCCGCTGCCTTTTCCGCGCCTTCCGCGGTCAGCTTATTCTCAAACGTATCCGTGACTTCCATATCATCGCCGTAAACCTTCGTCCGGTTTGCGACTGCACCGACCGTTACACCGTTTAACCGGATAAAACCGGTGACCATTTCTTTCGCATAAGCCGCCTTGACTTCCACAAACAGATGATTGTCGGAAATCTGCTCCAATGCGATCGCAGTATCTTCCGTGCAGTTTTCCAGGTCCGCGCATGCTCTGTTCAGATCATCCGTACATTCATCATAGGACAGATCATCCTCATTGTTGGCCGGCAGAATCGAAACCAGTTCTCTGATCTGCGAAAGGATCTCTGCTTCACTGCCCGTGAAATCCACATTGCCCACCTGTTCCGCCTGATATTTTGCAGATGCGGTGTCACACTTCTCTGTATAATTTCCATCCAGGGCGTTGGGAGAATTTACAAATAATTTCGCTTTCTCCGTTTCCATGAATGTAAAGTCCGTTAACGTAGGGATCAGCGCAAGTCCGCCGCCGCACCGTCCGAAAACAGCCGTAATCTGCGGAATCGCACCGGATGCCATCGTCTGCTTTAAATAGATCTCACCGAAGGCCTGCAGCGCGTCGGTCGCTTCCTGCAGTCTCAGACCTGCGCAGTCGATCAGCCCGATCACCGGGGCGCCCATCTTCATTGCCATATCATAGACAGCAGCAATCTTCTTCGCATGCATTTCCCCTATGGAACCATTCAATACGCCGGCATCCTGACTGTAGACATATACAAGGCTGCCATCAATGATACCGTAGCCGGTGACAACCCCGTCTGACGGAGTTTCCCTTTTTTGCAGGTTGAAATCCGTATTTCTGGCAGTTATCTGCTTACCGATCTCAACAAAGCTGTTATCATCAAGAAGCGCTTCAATCCGGCTTCTTGCTGATACTTTTGCTGTAGTACTCATAATCTAGTCCTCCATTATTATTTTTATTTTTAATCAATTTCTGCCAACTAGAATTGTATTACGAGTTTGTCAAAATTTCAAGCATTTTATGCCAGAACGGGTAAAATTTCACATTTCTCACAAAAGACAGTTTTCTTATCTCTGTTTTAAGGTTTTTTCAACAGGCTCTGAAAAACCTGACCGACACACCATTTCCAATCCTTTTCTTCCGCGCTTTCAGCCGCAGTCACCGGATAAACGGCGATTACAGATTCATTCAGATAATAGGTTACTTCTCCCACCACTTCTCCTTTTTGGACGGGAGCAGTCAGAGAGGTATCCACACGGTACTGCATCCGGATCTGATCCGTATCCGATAACAAAAGCCGCATATCCGGTATCGTGACCTCAGTCCCGATCTTCACACTTCCGCCGACCGTATCAGACTTTCCGTTTTTAACCACGATATCCGGAAATTCCGGCGGACGTTCTTTGATCTCCTGATATTGGTATGTTTTCATCCCATACCCGATCAGGGTTCTGGTATCCTTCCATTTATAATTTTTATTATTGGGCCAGCCGCACGCCAGCAGCGCAACAATCAAAGTCCGATCTCCCTCCCGAACAGCTCCGACATAACAATATCCCGCATTTCCGGTAAATCCGGTTTTTCCGCTCAGTGCTCCCTCCATCATGGACAAAAGCGCATTATGATTATTACAGGTAAAACTGCGGGTACCTCCTATATTTTGAAAACTATAGCTTTTTGTCTGCGTTATTTCCAGAAATGCATCTTTTTTCGGAGAGATCTGAATACAGTACCGCATGATCCTGGCCAGATCTTCCGCCGTCGTGCTATGTGCCTTTTTCCCCTCTCCTGTCTGTTCTTCGGCGTCCAGACCGTTCGGCGTAATAAACCAGGTATTCTGACATCCGATTTCCTGTGCTTTCTGATTCATCATATCCGCAAACCCTTCCACGGAACCCGCCACATGCTCCGCAACCGCGACCGCGCTGTCGTTATGAGACTCCAGCATTAAGGAATACAGCAGATCTTTCAGCTGATATTTTTCTCCTTCCCGGATTCCCAAATGTACTTTCGGCATCGCCTGCGCATAGGCTGTCACCATAACCGCCTCGTCCATATTTCCGTATTCCAGAGCCAGAATACAGGTCATGATCTTCGTTGTGCTCGCCATCGGCAAGACTTCGGTTTCATTCTTCCCATACAGCACTCTGCCTGAATCCGCGTCCATCAGGACTGCGGCTTTGGCATAGAGAGTGCTCTCCGCCGGCGCGGTTTCTTCTTTCGCTGCGCCCGCTTCTTCCCCGTAAACAATCCCACCATCTGTAAAAAGCAATAAAAAAATAAGCAGTATACTGATAACTCTTTGCTTCATGACAACTCCTGTCACCTTTTTTACTAAGATATTATCTGTATACTGCCGATATTCTTGGATTTCATATTCAAAAAAACCAAAAGCAAATAGAGAAGGAGCGGCATCCAAACGAATACCGCTCCGCAATTAACAAAACGTCTATCTGTTTATTTTCTAACCCTGCTGTTTTTCTGCATCTTATCCTGTCGGTCACAAATTATATATATTTCCGTTTTGTACGCAATCCCAAACATGTCCCACCTGCTAACAGTAATACCACAGACCAGACTGCCATCAGATTCAGGTCTCCAGTACCCGGCGGAGTAGCCGTATTGGTCTGTCCGTTATTTTCAGCAGGTTTGGAGTCATTGGTGTTGTTTGTATCGCCCGGTTTATTACTATTATCCGACTGATCTGTATCATTCGGTTTGTTTGTATCACCCGGTTTATTGGTATCACCCGGCTGATTACCGTCATCCGGTTTCGGATCTGTACTTTGCGCCGGTTTTTCTTCGGCAACTACATATGTACTGAAATGATCCGTTTCAAAAACAACCATTCCATCTTTTATTTCAGCTGCAACTGCTGTTTTGCCGCCGTCATTATCCATATAATAAACAACTGTATATGCTTTGTCATAGCCGGCAGGCAGCGGAATCGATACCATTACCTTTCCATTCGGCTGTACCTTAACGCCTTCTTTCAGAATACTGATATCATAAACCACAAATTTACTCGTATCCAAAGCTTCTTTAACAGCTTCAAAGGCTTCGCCTTCTGTTACCGGTTTTACTTCCAACTTCGCGCCTTCTTCAATTACAGAAGGATCTGCCATTACTGTAATTCCGGTCTGGGAATCAGCTGCCTGATTCGGTACTGCTGTATCATAGCTCTCCGGGAAACTCTTTACTTCCTGGAAAGACAATTGCTTCCAATATCTTCCATTTCGCTTTAAGCACAGTTTGCAGCGGATAAATTGGGATTCATCATTCATATCAATTCCTTCATCAGCAAGATAAAGATCTTTGTTGGAAATTTTAAAATATACCTCCAAAGAACCGTCTTCTGTAAATTGATACCCATCCAATTCTGTCAACCAATATGCTCTACTCCAAAAACCGCCGCTATTCTGAAGTACGTCACGCTCTGCATCATAAAGATTCTCAATATTTTTCATATCCGGGACTGCGGAAAACAACTGCTGAGTAAACGACAGATAGTCGTCATAGGAAATTTCCTTTCCAACATACAGAGGGGATCCTTCCTCGTCGTACACCTCTACTTCTTCTGCCTTCGCCCATGCACCACAATATGCAGCATATACATAAGCCCATTCTGCCTTAGGCGTTCCTTCAAAGAAAAACTGATCTATTGTCTGACCGTCCGCTTCTTCCTCTTCTCCCAGCAGCATTCCAAGTGCACTGCCGCCTATCTGATTTACATATTTATCAATATATTCTTCCATTTCCTCTCTTGTCAGAGATGTTATTACCGGATTAAAGGCTTCCGCTTCTTCCAGATCCAGTGCGATAAAGGAAATATTCCGTCTTCTCGCATAGAGATCGGCATAAGATCCCTTATAGCCCTGAATCGTCCGATTATAATAAGGATAATCGATATAGTGCGATTCAAATGCTCTATCCGCAATACTTTCTACACTGGCAGGAATTGTAACCGTAAGTTCTGGGCTGACCTGATCTATATATACCTGCCCGATTTCTTCCACTCCATCTTCCAAAATCAGAGTCTTTAGATTTGTAAATTCACAGCCGTCAATTTTCTTGATCGAACCCGGAACAGTCACCTTTGTCACGCTATCATTGTTATACCCAAATTTTCTTCCGATCTCCGTAATATTCTGTCCGTCAAGTTCTGCCGGAATTACTATTTCTTCTTTTGAGCCGAAATAATCCGTAAGTTTCACGGTTCCTTCATCATAAACAATATACTGCCAGTCTCCTGTTTTAATTCGATCACCAATTTTAGTGATTGTAACGGTAACTGGCTCGTTTTCCGGCTCTTCCCCAATCCAATCCCAAATATCCAGATAATAACAGATATCTGCTTCTAATGTCCATTCAAGTGCAAATTCATCGTAAACGAACCCATCATAGTCTTCCTCTTTAAAAGGATGTATGGATGCATCAGGACTATATCCGCCTTCCAGTTCAACCCGATAAATCCCCGCTTCAGCCGGAGTAAAATACCAGTAACTATCATTATAGATAGGCGGCAGCTCTGTTTTCTTTCCTGTCTCCAGATCATTGACCACTGCGTCCTTCACCGTAATCTCATAAGATACCGTCCTTCCGCCGTAAAAGACTGTCACATTCGCAGTTCCTGCCTTAGAAGAATCAAAGTTTGTTACCGTGAACCCATCTACAATTGTCTGGGAAGTACCGTCATACTCCTCCGCAGTTAATGTCAGCCCTGCTGTATTTACTTCCTGTCCTTTTCCGTATACTGTCTTTTTGGGAGAGGTTTTGATTTTCAGATCCTTCAGCAAATATGCATACATCAAAGTATCATCATATTCCATCTGTTCCTGTATCCACTGTTCTGCATAGGAATCTTTTTCGACATATATTGTAACATTTTCAAAAGATCCCGGCCAAATTTCTCCGATAAAGGAAACTCCAGCCGGAATAACCAAAGCTTCCAGACCATACCAGCCATAGGGAAGAGCGTTATCTGCAATCCTAGTCACACCTTCAGGAATGCTAATGATTTTTTCTTCCCTTCCAGACGGATAAAATATAAATTCTGTTTTTTCTTTATTATATAGAATTCCGTCAATATCGCAATAATTAGGATTCTCCGCTGCAACGGTAATTCGCTTTAAACTCTCAATATACAAAAAAGCGCTGGAAGAGATCGCAGTAATTTCTTTCGGAATGATAATTTCTTCAGTTACATAGTTAGATTCCGATAATGCCATACCACTAATCGCCGTAACTTTTTTCCCGTCAAGTTTTGAAGGAATGGTAACAACCGTTTCTTCTCCATTGTACTGCCAGATTTCAAGTGTCCCGTCTTCTAATTCCTCATACTCCCATTCCTCATAGGTTTCTGCTTCTACTGTCTCGGTATTCCCGGGCAAATACCAGCTAACCGGCGCTATCGTAAACGCCATAGCCAATGCACAGGTTGCTGCCAACAGCCGTTTCCCTTTCCTTTCTTTTTTTCTCATTTTTCATAGCCTCCTGTTTTTGTTGATTATTACGAAACTACAGGAATTATTTTCCTGCTTTCTATCCGATTTTACCACAGGCTTTATTAAATAGAAAGTAAAATAAATAATTACTATGCATCTTATTTTCCCTGATTCTGCCAAAAATGCCCGATTTTATCTATATTCTTCTATATTTACGAAAAAGATTATAAACTTTAGGGTTTGTGCAGTTTATACAAAAACAGAGACTGCATATTTTCTTCTATGCAATCTCTGTTTTTCTTTTATTTGTCTATCATTTTCTGCTCTATAACCGCGCTTTTTCTTCCTCCTGAACCGCCTCCTGCGCGTCCCGCATCTGCGCCTGTACTTCCTCGGCTACTGCTTCCCGGATCTGCGCCATGCCTTCTTCCTCTACTTTCGGCATCTCCTCCGGGGAACGCAGTCCGAATCTTCTCAAGAATTCCTCCGTGGTGCCAAACAGGATCGGCCTGCCCGGCGCGTCCAGTCTGCCGACCTCCGCAACCAGTTCATATTCGATCAGCTTATTGACCGCATGATCGCTTTTCACGCCGCGGACTTTTTCGATCTCCAGTTTAGTAACCGGCTGCTTGTAAGCGATGATTGAAAGCGTCTCCAACAGAACATCCGTCAATACCTGCCGCCTGGGCTGACTGGCTACCCGGATCAGATATTCATATAACTCCGGCTTGGTAGACATCTGATAAGCGCCGTCAAATTCCACGATCCGCACACCCCTGTTTTCCTGCCGGTACTGCTCCTCCAGACCGGCTATCAGGGATTTCAGCGTTTTCATGTCGATTTCCAGCGCCTTCGTCAGCTTCTCCGCTTCTACCGATTCGCCCATCGTAAATAAGATCGCTTCCAGTGCGCCCTCCAGTTTTGCTTTCTCCATACGTCCTCCGTTCTATCTCTGACTGCGTGTCTCTATCAAAATATCATCAAAAATGTGTTCCTGTCTGACTTCGATTTTTCCGTTCTTCATTAACTCCAGGATTGCAAGAAAGGTGACGATGACCTCCACCTTGCTCTCCTGTTTCAGCAAAAGCTGCCGAAAACTAAACTTCTTCTGTCTGCGGGCATATTTTCGGATATAAGCGATCTTATCCGGTACGCTGATCTCTTCCTTCTCAATCTTGCCAAATCCGGAACGCACCTGATCGATCTTATCTTCCTGCCGTCTGAGCACTTCATTGAAAATCTGCTGCATCCGCTCCATGGTAACCCCGGACAGCAGCTTGTCCAAATCGACAGGCGGCTCGTATTTTGCCACCTCGGGCGGTATGCTGGGTGCTTTATACATTGCCTTTCCGGCATAGAGCTGCTGATCTTTTAAGGAAGCCGCGATCTGCTTAAACATCCGGTATTCGATCAGCTGCGCTACCAGTTCTTCTCTGGGATCGACATCATTGCCTTCCTCATCCACCTCTTTGGGCAGCAGCATCCGGCACTTCAAGTCGATCAACGTTGCCGCCATCACCAGAAATTCACTGACTACGTTCAGATCCTCCCGGTCCATATGGCTGACATATTCCAGATACTGATCCGTGATCATGGCAATGGGAATATCGTAAATATCCACTTTATTCTTTTCAATCAAATGCAACAGCAGATCCAGCGGACCTTCAAATGCCTCCAGGCGGACCGTAATGCTCATATTGCTCCCATCTGTCTGCATACCGCAGACTTAACATGAAGTTTTATCTTTCGTACCTTCAGTCACGCTTTTCATTGTAACGGAGAACAGAAAAAATATCAATCTCTTTTTAAATCCAGACAGACCAGCTGCTGCGGATTGCAGAACCGGAATTTAATGGTATGCGTTCCCAGCCCCGCGCTGACGATCATCTGTTTGGAAGCTTCGCCGCTGTTTGTTTTTAACGGAAAGCATCCTTTGGAATATGGTTCAAACAGCTTGTATTGCGTAGAAATCAGACCGCGGTTTCCGGGCAGTCCCACGATTCCGCCATGATAGTGGCCGCAGAGAACCAAGTCCGCACCCCAGCCGGCATAAGCTTTGGAAAAAGCCGGCGTATGCGCCAGCAAAAGCTGAAATCTGGACGGATCCGGCTCTCCGAGCTTCTCCTGCATGGTTTCCACGGTCAGTTCGGCAGGTCTGACTTTTTTATAATACGTTCCATCCAGTTCCACACCGGACAGCTGCAGCCCGCTGTCTCCCGGGTAGGGAACAGAGCAGTCGTTCAGGTTTTCGATTCCCAGCATCCGGAGTTTATGCAGATAGCGTCCGTACCCATCGCCGTAATATTCCGGATCTTCTTTCATCCGGGATTCATGGTTGCCGTTCACATAATAAACAGAGAACTGTCCTGCCAGCTGCTCCAGCAGTTCAATTGCAGTTTCGCCGCTTTCTCCTTCTGTTCCGACCAGCAGATCGCCTCCGATCAGAATTGCCTCCGGTTTCAAATCTCTGATCGCTTTTACCAGTTTCGCATTCTTTTTCCCATATCGGCAGCTATGTAAATCCACAAGGAAAACAAACCGGTGGTCTTTCTCGATTTTGTCTGTGGATACGCAGTAGGAGACCACCTGAAAATGCGTCACTTCCCAGACAGACACTGCCAGCGTGCCGACTGCCAAAATCAGTATGACAAATAAAAACCACTCCATAAGCTCCTCCGTTTCCGTATCCGTTTCTATCCACGATTCAGAAAATACTGTCGGAATCCCTGTTTCCAATAATCCAGAAATCCTTTTTCTTCAACAGTCTCAGCCGCCACAAGTTCTGCCGTGCCCAGTTCCTGTCCTGCCAGCCTGTAAACGATCTTCCCGACAACATCTCCCTGTCTGACCGGAGCCTCCAGCGGATTCAGCACAACCTCCGATTCGATTCCTGACAAATCTGTCCCGTTAGTACTGACATAAGAAAAGGGCTGTTTCACTTCTGCCTCTACAGAATCTCTGACTCCGCGCGTCACCTCTGCCTGAAGTTTCGTATGTTCCGTATCCTTATATACACTGCAGTTTGCGAATCCGTATTGAAACATAGTGATCGCCTCTGAAAACCGCACCTTATAGTCCGGCGCCGCCATTACGACCGCGATCAGATCCACGCCGTCCTTTCTGGCAGTTCCCGCCACACAATATTTCGCTTTGCTGGTCGATCCGGTTTTCAGTCCCGTAGCGTACTGATACTGCTTTAACAGCTTATTCGTATTGGACAAGCCGAACTCTTTTGTCCCCTGCTTTGTCACATGCGTAATATTTTCCATCCAGATCTGGGAATACTGATAGATCTGCGGATAGTGCGTGATCAGTTCCCGCGCCATCAGCGCCACATCCTTCGCGGAGGTATGATGCCCATCAGAATCCGTGAGCCCGCAGCAGTCTTCAAATTGGGTATTTTCCATTCCCAGACCTTTGGCCCGGGCGTTCATCTGTGCTACAAATTCACTTTCACTGCCGCTGATATACTCTGCCATCGTCACACTGGCGTCATTGCCGCTCGCTACAATAATGCATTTGATCAGCGTTTCTACCGTCTGCTGTTCTCCTTCTTCCAGAAATACCTGAGATCCTCCCATACTTTTGGCGTAAGCGCTGGTCGTCACGACATCATCCAGCTTGATCTTCCCTGCTTCCAGCGCGTCAAAGATCAGAATCAATGTCATGATCTTGGTGATACTGGCAGGAGACAACATTTCATCCGCGTTTTTCTCATAAAGAATCTGCCCTGTGGAAGCCTCCATCAATACAGCCGCTTTACAGGACAGATTTAAATCCGGATTTACCGCCGCGCCAACAGAAATCACTTCCATATCCGGGGTATTTGCATTTACCTCTTCTGTATATCCCAGACTGACAGTCGTAACGATCAGTACAACTGCCATAAGCATTGTAATCAACCGCTTCATTCCGGCTCCTGTTATTATTTTTTACCAGTATATGCAGGCAAAAATCCCTCTATTCTCCATAATATAAACATTCTCTGGTAGAACTCAGGATACTGTCCGCGCCATGCGCCTGATTGACGACAAAGGAGTCCAAGCCCTGCAGCTCCGGATAATAGATCCGCAGGGTAGACGAATCGATAAATTCCGTATCTCCAAAATATTCTTCGTTGATAAAGATTTTACTGTACTGAGTAAAATTCTCGCCTTTCACCAGCACATAGCCATCCTCCGGTGCGGAAAGATCCCGTTCGATTCCGGTAATCTTAATCTCCTTCAGCCCCATTTTCATTTCCGTCGGTTTATAAGGAACTTCACCTCCATATACTTTACGGTCGCCGTAGAGCATATCGTATTCCAGTGTCTCCAGCCCATCCAGATAAGCGCTTTCCTCCTCTGTGTCAGCGTTCTCCTGATGATAGCGATTGATCACGCCGGAATTCATGTTGAGAGCTTTTAAGATCCAGGCCTGCATCTGATATGCGTGCAGATCCTTATTTTCAAATTCGATCCCGCAGTTATTCCAGATCAGATAGGGCGTCTGATAGATATCGGCCTCCCCTTCCAGCATTTCATTCGTAATTCCGAAATTCGGCAGGTGATCGCCATAGAACACAATAATGCTGTCTTCTTCCCGTTTAGAAACCGTTTCGATCAGATCATGGACGAACTGATCCATCTCATAGGTCTGCTGTGCATAATATTCCATTGCGTTTAACTGGGATTCCGTCCGCTCGGCTGAGGTAATCTCAAACTCTGTCGGATATTCACCGGTATCGGGATAACTTCCATGTCCCTGAACGGAAATCGTATAGACAAAATCCTGTCCCTGCGTCGCATCCAGGGCCAATGTGATATATTCTGTCAGAATCTCATCCTTCGCCCACCGCTTCGGCGTCCTTTCTTCATCCGGTACATCCATATATTCCACGGTCGTAAAATCGTCAAAACCCAAACGGGGAAAGGCCGTATTCCGGCTGTAAAAACCGGCCGTATTATTGTGGATCGCATGCGTTCCGTATCCGTACTCCTTCAGATTATAAGCAAAACTTTCCGCACAGGTCTGCTGTAAAATGGTTTTATACGGATATTCTCCGGCGCCAAAATCATGATGGTTCATACCGGTCAGCAGTTCAAACTCCGAATTGGCCGTACCGGCGCCTACGGAAGGCATCGTCAGCATACCACCTGCGAATTCTTCCTGATATTTCCGGAACCAGGGAATCGGGTTCTGATTAAATTTCAGATCCTTCACGGTTGACAGATCAAAAAAGGACTCTAACTGCACTACAATAATATTCGGCGTATTAGACGCTACATTCAGCGGAATGTCTTCCTGATTTTCCAATTCATCTGTACCGGACTCCTTTTCCTCGGGTTTAATGATCTCATCGATTTTTTCATTGTATTTGGCCGGTTTTGCCACACCGTTATCCAAAAGAGAAGTCGTAAAACTATATACAAAGCCGTATTTAAAATAGTCTTTTCGCAGGTCATTGGTATATTCCGCCGTACTCCTTACGATCAGGCAACAGGCAAAAGTCACTCCGGTCAGAGCAGCGATCAGGCTCAGTTTTTTCCCGTAGTGCATCAATCCTTCCGTCTTCGGAACCCGTACAAAAATAAATGCGATAAGCACAATCGCGGCGATCACCACGGCAACGATCAGGCCGATCGTGACAATATTCAAATATTGCCCTGCCACGGCAAAACCCTCTGCAATCGTCTGCAGATCTCCGGGATTAAACGCGAAATTCCTGCTGGTCAGCATGATCATGTCTGTAATTCCCATAATAACCCAAAGCAGGGAAACCAAAGCGATCCAGAAAAGTTTCCTTCTGGAAAGCAGGGTGATCGAAAGGGTGATCCCGACGATCAGCGCGCTGCAGAGGAATCGAAACGGATGTCCGAACATAAAGGTAAATCCGCCGAAATAATCCTTATCACAAATACGCGTTGCAAATTCTATCAAAAACGTAATCGCAATCGGAAGCCCGATATATAAAAATAAGATCCGCTTCCCCGTCCATGCTTTCCATTTTTCCCACACTGCCGTTAACCTCACTTCATAAATTTCATAAGGAAAAGGGTTACCGGAACCAATTTCCGATAACCCTTACTCTAGTCCATTTATCCAAGATTGTCAACTGTTATCACAGTTATTTCATTTCTTGCAAATGTTCTTATTTGTATAATTCACCTAACTTGGTCAGGTACTCATACTTCGCCTTCGCGTCTGCTTCCGCTTTCTTAAACAGCTTCTCTGCACGTTCCGGATTCTGGCGGGCCAAAGCACTGTAACGAACTTCGCCGCTGATAAATTCCTGATAATCTGTGGTAGGAGCCTTGCTGTCTAACGTAAACGGATTCTCATTTCTCGGATCATACCGGAAGCAATGCCAGTATCCGGATGTAACAGCCTTCTTCTCTTCGGTCTGCGCACCCTTCATACCGCCCTTAATACCGTGGTTGATACAAGGTGCGTAAGCAATGATGATAGAAGGACCGTTGTAGCTCTCAGCCTCTGTGAATGCCTTGATACACTGATTGTAATCTGCACCCATAGCGATCTGTGCTACATATACATAGCCATAGCTCATAGCGATCTGTGCCAGGTCTTTCTTCTTTACTTCCTTGCCGCCTGCTGCAAACTGTGCAGTCGCGCCGGTCGGAGTTGCCTTGGAGGACTGACCGCCTGTGTTGGAGTAAACCTCTGTATCAAATACCAGAATGTTGACATCCTGACCGCTTGCGATCACGTGATCCAGACCGCCGAAACCGATATCATAAGCCCAGCCGTCGCCGCCCAGAATCCACTGGGATTTCTTGGATAAGAAATCCTTATCCTTTAAGATTGCCTTGCCGGCGTCACATCCGCAGGCTTCCAGAGCTGCTACCAGCTTGTCCGTAGCCGCGCCGTTGGTTGCGCCGCATTCATAGGTTGCCAGATATTCCTCTGCAGCTGCTTTTACATCTGCGTTTTCTGTCGTCTCAGCGATTGCTTCGATCTTCTTCTTTAAACCGCCGCGGATCGCATTCTGTGCCAGTTTCATACCTAAACCGAACTCTGCGTTATCCTCGAACAGGGAGTTGGACCATGCGGGGCCTTTTCCTTCCGGTGTAACCGTATACGGCGTAGACGGTGAGGAGTTACCCCAGATAGAAGAACATCCTGTTGCGTTGGCAATATACATTCTGTCACCGAATAACTGCGTCATTAACTTTGCGTACGGTGTCTCGCCGCAGCCTGCGCATGCACCGGAGAACTCTAACAGCGGCTGCTTGAACTGGCTGCCCTTAACGGTATTCTCTTTGAACTTCTCTGCAACTTCCGCTTTCTTCGGCAGCTTCTGACCGTATGCATATACTTCCTGCTGCGGCAGCTGGCTGTCAAGGCTTGCCAGGCTCAGTGCCTTAGCGCCCTTCTTGCCAGGGCATACGTTTACGCAGGAACCACAGCCTGTACAATCCAGAACCGTAACGGTCATAGCAAACTTCATACCCGGTACGCCGGTCATATCCAGCATCTTCGTCTGTGCCGGTGCTGCGGCAGCTTCCTCTGCGGTCATAGCGACCGGTCTGATTACCGCATGCGGACATACATAAGAACAGAAGTTACACTGAATACAATTTTCCGGATTCCACTCCGGTACGTCTACTGCTACGCCACGCTTCTCATAAGCAGCGGTGCCGGACGGCGTGGTGCCGTCTACATAGTCCGTAAATGCGGATACAGGCAGGTTCTTTCCTTCCTGTGCATTGATCGCGGACTGAATATTATTAACAAATGCCAGAACTTCAGGTCTGCCTTCTGTCTGAACGGTTCCCAGGACTTCATCCTTCGCATCTTTCCAGCTTGCCGGAACCTGAACTTCTACTACATCGGTAGCGCCGCGGTCGATCGCGTCATAGTTCATCTGAACGATCGCATCGCCCTTCTTGCCGTACGCGTACTTGGCAGCTGCCTTCATCAGTTCGATTGCCTTATCTTCCGGAATGATGTTAGCCAGCTTAAAGAATGCGGACTGCAGTACGGTGTTGATTCTTCCGCCCAGACCGATCTCCTTACCGATCTTAATACCGTCGATGGTGTAGAACTTGATGTTGTGCTCAGCCATATAACGCTTCACCTGTCCGGGCAGACGCTCTTCCAGTTCTTCAGCGTTCCAGCTGCAGTTCAGCAGGAATGTGCCGCCGTCTTTCAGATCCTGAACCATGTTATACTTGGTCATGTAAGCAGGATTATGGCAGGCTACAAAATTCGCCTTGCTGATCAGATAGGTAGACTTGATCGGATCACTGCCGAAACGCAGGTGGGAAATGGTAACGCCGCCTGACTTCTTGGAATCATAATCAAAATATGCCTGTGCGTACATATCAGTATTGTCACCAATGATCTTGATGGAGTTCTTATTGGCGCCTACGGTACCGTCGGCACCCAGTCCCCAGAACTTACAGCTGATAATGGAATCCGGTGTCGTAACCGGGTCCTCGCCGATCTCCAGTGACAGATTGGTTACATCATCTACAATACCGATCGTAAACTTCGGCTTGCTCTCATTTCTGTAAACAGCGATGATCTGCGCCGGTGTGGTATCCTTGGAACCCAGACCGTAGCGTCCTGTATAAACCGGAACCGCGGTAAACTTGGTATCCTTCAGAGCTGCCACGATATCCAGATATAACGGCTCACCCATTGCACCCGGCTCTTTGGTACGATCCAGAACCGTGATCTTCTTTACGCTGTCCGGCATAACAGCCAGTAAATGCTTAACGCTGAACGGTCTGTACAGATGAACTTCGATCACGCCGACCTTCTCACCCTTCTTCAGCAGGTAATCTACGGTCTCTTCAATGGTGGAGCATACGGAACCCATCGCAACGATCACATGCTCGGCGTCTGCCGCGCCATAGTAATTGAACGGCTTATAGTTGGTACCGATCTTCTCGTTTACTTTGTTCATATACTCTTCTACAACTGCAGGCAGCGCATCATAGTATGTATTACATGCTTCTCTTGCCTGGAAGAAGATATCCGGGTTCTGTGCGGAACCTCTCTGGCACGGATGTTCCGGGCTCAGGCAATGCTTACGGTATTCATCAATCGCATCCATGTCTACCAGATCAGCCAGATCGTCATAATCCCAAACTTCGATCTTCTGCAATTCGTGTGAGGTTCTGAATCCGTCGAAGAAGTTTAAGAACGGAACCTTTCCTTTGATCGCGCTGCAGTGTGCAACCGGCGTCAGGTCCATAACCTCCTGTACGCTTGAAGAACACAGCATCGCAAAACCTGTCTGACGACATGCATATACATCGGAGTGATCCCCGAAAATAGACAGTGCGTGGCTTGCCAGTGCACGGGCAGATACATTGATAACGCCCGGCAGCAGTTCGCCTGCGATCTTGTACATATTCGGGATCATCAGCAATAAGCCCTGAGACGCTGTAAAGGTAGTCGTCAGCGCGCCTGCCGACAATGCACCGTGAACCGCGCCTGCCGCGCCGCCTTCTGACTGCATCTCTGTCACTGCTACTTCCTGTCCGAAGATATTCTTTCTTCCTTCTGTTGCCCACTTATCAGACAACTCCGCCATGACAGATGACGGTGTGATCGGATAGATCGCTGCTACATCAGAATATGCGTAAGACACATGAGCTGCGGCAGTATTACCATCCATAGTTTTCATACTTCTTGCCATAGTAGTATAAGCCTCCTTAATTTTAATCCTTCAGAATCACTCTGCTCGTATCAGTATAGCATTTTCATAAAAAAAATACAAGAGGAACCCCTGATTTTTTCAAGCTTTTTCATTTTTCGATCTGATACGCCTGCATGCACATTTCGGCTGCCTCTTCTCCCCGTTTTTTGTCGTTTGCATGGATCACAGCCAGCGGTTCTCCCTTTTCTGTCCGCATTCCGCATTTCTTTTCCAGCACGATCCCCACAGCAGGATCGATCCTGTCGTCTTTTTCCATCCGTCCGCCGCCAAGCATCCCGCAGATTGTCCCGATCTGCCTGCAGGCAATGCGGACTACGGTTCCCGTTTCATCTGCCGGAACCGGGATCCGGTATCTGGCTGTCGGCAGTCTGTCCGTATCCTGGATGGCACCGGTATCACCGCCCTGCGCACTTACCCAGACAAGCATTTTTTCATAAGCGGCTCCGGTCCGGATCGCCTGTCCCAGCAGAACCCGTGCCGTTTCAGGGCTGTCCGCGGCCCCGCCCAGGCAAAGCATCTGCTCTCCCAGCGCGTAACAGTCTTCCATCAGATCTGCCGGACCGTTTCCCTGCAGTGCGGCAATCGCCTCTTTCACCTCCAGCGCATTTCCGACCGCCATACCCAAAGGCTGATTCATATCCGAGATAACCGCAGACATTTTGCGGCCGGCCTGCGTTCCGATCTCCGTCATCAGATCTGCCAGCTCCTGTGCCGCCTCTCTGGTCTTCATAAAAGCGCCGTCTCCCCATTTGACATCCAGCACAATGGCGTCCGCCCCTGCCGCCAGTTTCTTACTCATAATGCTGCTGGCAATCAGGGGAATGCTTTCTACCGTGGCCGTCACATCCCGCAGCGCGTATAATTTCTGATCCGCAGGCGTCAGATCCGCGCTCTGTCCCGTCATTGCCAGCCCGATCTCATTACCCTGACGAATAAACTGTTCTTCTGTCAGTACGGCAGAAAATCCCGGTATACTCTCCAGTTTGTCAATGGTTCCGCCCGTATGACCCAGTCCTCTGCCGGACATTTTTACGACCGGAACTCCGCAGGCCGCCACAAGAGGCGCCAGAATCAGAGATACTTTATCGCCAACGCCTCCGGTACTGTGCTTGTCCGCTTTGATCCCGCGGATCGCTGACAGATCCATCCGGGCACCGGACTCCGCCATTGCCAGCGTAAGCTGCAGGGTTTCTTTTGCATCCATTCCATTGATACAGATTGCCATCAAGAGTGCTGCGGCCTGATAATCCGGTATGCTTCCCTCTGTATAATGCCGGATAAACCACCGGATTTCCTCTTCGCTCAGTTTTTTCCCGAATCTCTTTTTTTCAATGATATCGTAAATCCGCATAATTTCCCGCCTTTCTATTGATTTTTATTTTTCTTTTCGCTATAATGTTTCATGTTGTACTTATCCTGTCAGTCAGGAGATTGAATTTGTAAAGGAGTGTTTCTCATGAGTTTTGATTTTCACCGTAAATTACCCACTCCCGCCGAGATCAAAGAACAGTATCCGCTTCCGGAATCTGTTGTCCGGATTAAAGAACAGCGGGATCGGGAATTAAAAGATATCTTCACCGGAAAGGACGACCGCTTTATCCTGATCATCGGGCCCTGTTCCGCCGACCATCCGGATCCGGTTTTAGATTATACCGGACGTTTGGCCGAACTGCAGAATAAAGTGGGAGACAAGATCTTTATCGTCCCCCGTATCTATACCAATAAACCCCGTACCACCGGGCTTGGCTATAAAGGCATGGCGCACCAGCCGGATCCGGAGAAGAAGCCGGATATGCTGGAAGGTCTGATCGCCATTCGAAAACTGCATATTGAAGCGGTAGATGAGACCGGATTTGTCTGTGCCGATGAGATGCTCTATCCGGAAAATTACCGCTATTTATCCGATATCCTTTCCTATGTAGCGATCGGCGCCCGTTCTGTTGAAAATCAGCAGCACCGTCTGACAGCCAGCGGCATGGATATCCCCGCCGGCATGAAGAATCCGACCAGCGGTGATTTCAGCGTAATGCTCAATTCCGTTGTCGCCGCCCAGAAGGGCCATACCTTTTTATATCGCGGATGGGAAGTGGTTACGAGCGGCAATCCGCTTGCGCACACCATTCTGCGCGGAGCAGTCAACAAACACGGACAAAGCATTCCCAACTATCACTATGAAGACCTGATCCGTCTGTATAATACCTATACATCGATGGAACTGGCCAACCCTGCCGTAATCGTTGATGTGAATCACTCTAATTCCGATAAACAGTATATGGAGCAGATCCGGATCAGCAAAGAGGTTCTGCACAGCCGCCGCTTAAACAATAGTCTGGCTCGTTTTATTAAGGGTCTGATGATTGAAAGCTACATAGAAGACGGCTGCCAGAAGATCGGAGGCGGGATTTACGGCAAGTCCATTACCGATCCCTGTCTGGGTTGGGAAAAGACCGAGAAACTGATCTATGATATGTATAAACTGATCTGATTCAGACAATTCCAAACACCCAGTTCAATACCATCGGGTTTAAAAAGGTTTCCGCCAGGATTCCGCACCCAACGCCTATGATATATACACCCAATGCCAAAAACCATTTGGCCATTGGGTGTTTTCTGTATAAGATCTGCTGCAGCCGCTCCCGCTGCGTGATCACATATAAGACGGAAAATCCGTACAGGAACAAATGCGGAATCTCATAAGCCAGCCAGACCAGAATCCCCTTCCAGCCGAAAATACAGTTCATTCCCATCAGGATCACCGTTCGGGAAAAGGTAAAATATCCGCAGTACAGCAGCTGGATCCCTTTTCCAAAACGTATCATCGACAGGAAAAACAACAGCAGAAATTCTTTTCCCCGCATCTGCAGTACCATCATAAAAAAACGGCGGTAATCGAGAGACAATTCCCGGATCCTTCTGCCTGTCAGAGAAAAATAGTCGGCCAGTTCTGCCACCTGTTCCCCTGCGCAAAAAAATACAAATATCAGTGCCGCGGCAATCCCCGCAAACAGTGCCGCAATAAAATGCGCTTTCTCTTTTCCCGGCATACAGCATACTTCCTTTTCCGATTTTACTACCATATGTATGCCTGTATCCGGAAAAATATTTCTATCTGTTGTATTTACAGTCGTATGCCAGCAGCGCGCTGATCGTCTTGGAATCCTGTATGGTGCCGGCATAGATCATTTCTTTCAGTTCCTCTATGGAATGTTCCTCGACACGGATAAATTCATCCGCATCCAGATTCTGTACGCTGGGTTCCAGATCCGTTGCCACATAGATATCGATCTTTTCATTACAGAATGCCACAGCCGTCCGAATGGAGATCAGATATTCCAGAGAATTGGACTTATAACCGGTCTCTTCTTCCAGCTCCCGCTTCGCGCATTCCCGGGTGGTCTCCTGCACACTGTAAAGTCCGCCTGCCGGCACTTCCAGCGTATAACGGTCCAGCGCGTTTCTCCACTGCCGAACCATCAGGATCTTTCTGTCATGCATCACCGGAACCACTGCCCCTGCTCCTCTGTGTCCGATAAAATCCCACTCTGCCGTCGTTCCGGCAGGGGTTTCCACATAATCCCTGTAGACGTCGATGATCGCGCCTTTATACAACAATTCCCTTTTCTGCCGCTTAAATTCTTCCATATGCCAACCTCCGTGCCTGTTTATTTTCTTTTTTCCTTCTTATCCTTCCATACTTTTTGCTTTTTCATAGCAGGCGTCCGTCGCCTTCATAACCGCATTACGGAATCCATACGCTTCCAGAGCTTCCACGGCTGCAATCGTAGTTCCGCCGGGAGAACATACCATATCCTTCAAAATGCCCGGATGCGCCTTGGTCTCCAGCACCATTTTGGCAGCACCCATCACCGTCTGCGCCACATATTCATAGGCTTCGGCGCGCGGCATACCGTATTTTACCACGCTGTCCGCAAGTGCCTCAATAAACATATATACATAGGCCGGTGAACTGCCGCTGGCGCAGGTTACGGTATTCATCAGGTTTTCTTCCACCTTCTTTGCCTTTCCGATCGCGTTAAAGAGTTTTTTTATCGTATCCTGTTCCTCAAAATTCAGCGCATTTCGGTCATATACGATCCCGGTCATTCCTTCTCCCAAAAGAGCAGGCGTATTGGGCATCGCCCGCACGATCCGGATCTCAGGGCCGAGTGCTTTCTGCAGATATGCCCTGGTAATCCCGGCCGCAATCGTGATCACTACATGCTGCGGCGTTACGATATTGACGATATTCTGGATCACAGATTCAAAAAACTGCGGTTTCACCGCCAGCACCACATACTTCGCCTCATTCGCGCATTCCGCGTTGGACAGTACATACTCTACCCCTGTTTCTGCCGATACTTTCTTCATCCGATCCTCGTTGGCGTCCGAAAAGATGATCTCGCTTTTATCAAAAACCTTCAGGGCGCCCCGCAGCATCGCATGTCCCATGTTTCCCATTCCAATAAATCCTATCTTTGCCATAGTCTTGTCCTTTCTCCAGTTTGAATCCGGTTATACTTATATTTTGTTTATCATAACACATTTTCGGATTTATCTCAACAAAAAAAGGAACAACGGTTACCCATTGTTCCCTTTTTCTTACTTTGCATAATCCGTAATTCGGGATTCCCGGATTACATTGACTTTAATCTGTCCCGGATACTCTAATTCAGACTCGATCTGCTTTGCAATATCCCTTGCAAGCAATACCATATCCGCGTCTGAAACCTGTTCCGGTACCACCATAATTCGAATCTCTCGTCCTGCCTGAATAGCAAAAGATTTTTCAACGCCCTTAAATGCGTCCGCAATGTCTTCTAACTGTTTTAATCTGTTGGCATAAGTCTCTAATGTCTCTCTTCTTGCACCCGGTCTTGCCGCTGAAATCGTGTCGGCAGCCTGTACGATACAAGCGATCAAAGATTGGGGTTCTACATCACCGTGATGGGACTCTACCGCATTGATAACGACCGCGGATTCCTTGTACTTGCGGCACAAATCCACGCCGATCTGAATATGGGAGCCCTCTACTTCATGATCTACGGATTTACCGATATCATGGAGCAATCCTGCCCGCTTGGCAAGCCGAACATCCAATCCCAGTTCCCCTGCCAGTAAACCGGACAGCTGGGCAACTTCGATGGAATGCTTTAACGCATTCTGACCAAAGCTTGTACGATAACGCATCTTACCTAACAGTCGGATCAATTCCGGATGTATACCATGTACGCCTACTTCAATAGCGGCATTCTCACCTTCCTCTTTGATCAAGGCATCTACTTCCCGTTTTGCCTTCTCAACCATTTCTTCAATTCTTGCCGGATGGATTCTTCCATCGACAATCAGCTTTTCAAGAGCAATCCTTGCGACATCCCGCCGCATCGGATCAAAGCCTGACAAAATAACAGCCTCCGGCGTATCGTCAATGATCAGATCTACGCCTGTCATCGTCTCCAGCGTCCGGATATTCCGTCCTTCACGCCCGATGATCCGTCCCTTCATTTCGTCATTCGGAAGCTGAACAACCGAAATCGTAGATTCTGTAACATGATCGGCGGCACATTTCTGAATTGCCGTAATTACATATTCCTTCGCTTTCTTATCCGCTTCTTCCTTTGCTCTCGCTTCTGATTCTTTGATTAATTTTGCAGCATCATGCTTGACTTCATCTTCAACAGTTTGTAATAAAAGATCTTTTGCTTGTTCGGAGGTTAAACCAGAGATTCTCTCTAATTCCTGTATACGCTGCTCATTCAGTTTCGAAACTTCTTCTTTCATCTTAGCCACTTCTTCTTCTTTGGCGTACAGTGCGTTCTCTTTCTTTTCTACGGCACTGGTCTTCCGATCCAAAGCTTCTTCTTTGGCTAAAACGCGCTTCTCGTAACGCTGCACTTCCGTCCGGCGTTCACGAACTTCCTTTTCCAGCTCATTCTTCGTCTTGATAGACTCTTCCTTCGCTTCCAAAAGGGCCTCGCGCTTCTTCGTCTCTGCAACTTTCAAAGCATCATCTATTATTTCTCTTGCCTTTGCCTCAGCAGATCCAATCTGGTTTTCTACAACCTTCTTGCGATAGCTGACTGCCGCAAACCATGTAACTGGAATGGCAATGCATAGTAAAATTACGCATACAATAATAGTAATTATACTGCCTGTCACAGGAGCACCTCCTTATTTAATTTTCATTGTACACTAATACAACATAAAAAATTTTATATCTTTTTTCCGTTCCTGTCAAGAAAATTTCATAAAAAACACGATGCGCTTATTCAATTCGCCACCCCAGATACCGCTGCAGGCAGCTTTTGGCCGTTTCATAGGAAAATCCCCGGCTTCCCAGATAAGCAAGTTCTTTTCGGACCTCATCCCGGCTCAGTTCGGCCGGATCCCGGCGCCGAAACCGCTTCTCCAAAAGGCTCAGGATTGCCGTTTCTTCGGAATCCTCCGATTCCTCCAGCAGTTCTTCGGCCAGCGGGCGAGGGATCCCTTTTAACAGCAGTTTCTGCTTCATCTGCTTTCTGCTTTCTTTCCGACTGTGGCTCTGAATATACTGTTCCGCATACTGTCTGTCGTCTGTAAAACCGTACGTCTCAAGAAATTCCAGGATCCGGGCGACCGCAGAGACCGAATAGCCGTTCTGACGCAGTTTCCTTTGCAGTTCCGCTGTTGTATAGGCTTTCTGCTGCAGAAGATACAGCGCGCGATCTTTTCCGCGCCGGTACAGGACCGCTTCGGCTTCCGCCTCCAGACTGTCCGTCCATTCCATCCCGGGTTCCAGCTTCAGACGCCGGACTTCGCCTTTATAAAAAGAAGCATACCATTCATCGTTGAGAAATACCGACAGCTTCTGCCGGTCCGCCGGTTCTATCTTACTGATCTGCCGGTTCATCCTGACGCTCTTCCGTATTCAACCCGTATTTTTCCCGGACAGCCCGCTCGATCTCGGCCATAACTTCCGGATTCTCCTGCAGGTATAACTTGGCATTCTCCCGTCCCTGACCGATCTTGGCGTCCCGGTACGCATACCACGCTCCGCTCTTATTCACGATTCCGAGATCTGCCGCCAGATCCAGCACATCTCCTTCTTTGGAAATTCCCTTTCCAAACATGATGTCGAATTCCGCTTCTTTAAACGGAGGCGCGATCTTATTCTTGATCACCTTGACTCTGGCCCGGTTCCCGATCACCTCTCCGCCGGACTTCAGCGTCTCGATCCGCCGGACGTCCATCCGGATCGAAGCGTAAAACTTCAGCGCCACGCCGCCGGTCGTCGTCTCCGGATTCCCAAACATAACACCGATCTTCTGACGAAGCTGATTGATGAACACGATCGAACAGTTGGTCTTATTGATAATACCGGTCAGCTTCCGCAGAGCCTGAGACATCAGTCGGGCCTGCAGTCCCATATGGCTGTCGCCCATCTCTCCGTCGATCTCCGCCTTCGGTACCAGCGCTGCGACAGAATCCACGATCACAATATCAATCGCACCGGAGCGGACCATAGTCTCCGTGATCTCCAATGCCTGTTCTCCGAAATCCGGCTGTGAGATATATAAATTATCAATATCCACGCCGATCGCCCTGGCATATACCGGATCCAGCGCATGCTCCGCGTCAATAAAGCCTGCGATCCCGCCGCGCTTCTGCACTTCCGCGATCATATGAAGCGCCACGGTAGTCTTGCCGCTGGACTCCGGTCCATAGATCTCAATGATCCTGCCCTTTGGAATTCCGCCCAGCCCCAGCGCCACATCCAGGCTCAAAGATCCGGTCGGTACCGTCTCGATCTCCATCTTAGCGCCGGGATCTCCCAGCTTCATTACGGCGCCCTTTCCATAGTCCTTCTCGATCTGCGCGATCGCGGCGTCCAGTGCCTTCAGTTTATCCTTCTTATCCATATCTTGTTCTCCTTATCTCGAACGAATGTTCGTTTCCTTGTTTTATGGTAACGTATTTTCATTCAAAAGTCAACCGTTATTTTCATTAAATGCCAACCGGAATGAAAATGAATTACAGGAAGATGATAGTTCTATTCTACAACATATTTTCAGTTAGTGCAACATTTTATTTAAATAAAAAATCTGTGCGGCAGATATTCCCGGTCAGGAACATGATACTGCCTGCACAGACTTTTTTTCTATGGAATCGATATCCGCTTATGCTTCCAGTAATTTTTCAACCGCCGCGATCCGGACACAAAGCGACAGAACTTCCGTAGCCTCCGTCAGTTCCTCCGGTGTGGGGAAAGACGGCGCGATCCGGATATTGGAATCCTCCGGATCCTTGCCATACGGATAGGTCGCGCCTGCAGCCGTCAGGATCAGGCCCGCTTCTTTGCACAAAGCAACCGCGCGCTTCGCGCAGCCGGGCATCGTATTCATGGAAATAAAATATCCGCCCTTCGGATGATTCCAGGTACCGATGCCAAGCGGAGCGATCTCTCGCTCCAGTACGTTTAAGACCGCTTCAAATTTCGGACGCAGGATTGCCGCATGCTTGCGCATATGGGCCCGCATACCGCTGTAGCTCTGGAAAAACTTCACATGCCGCAGCTGGTTTAATTTATCGTGTCCGATGGTCTGGATCGTCAGCTGCTTCTTGATAAACTCCAGATTGGCCTCCGACGCTGCCAGTGCAGCCAGACCGGAGCCCGGAAACGTAACCTTGGAAGTAGAACTGAATTTATATACCATATCCGGATTCCCGGCCTTTTTACATTCTTCCAGAATCTCCAGAACCACATCCTGATCATCGTCATACAGATGGTGAATACAGTACGCATTATCCCAGTACAGCCGGAAATCCTCTGCCGCCGGCTTCAGCGCTGCCATCCGGCGGACCGTTTCATCGGAATAGGAAATGCCGGACGGATTGGAATATTTGGGTACGCACCAGATTCCTTTGATCGCCGGATCTGTGGATACCAGCCGTTCCACCATATCCATATCCGGTCCGTTTTCATTCATCGGAACATTGATCATCTCAATACCGAACCACTCAGTAATGGCAAAATGCCTGTCGTAGCCCGGAACCGGGCACAGGAATTTCACCTGATCCAGTTTGCACCAGGGGGTACTTCCCATCACGCCGTGCGTCATGCTCCGGGAAACGGTATCGTACATAATGTTCAGGCTGGAATTTCCGTAAATTAAAATATTATCTGTCGGGCACTCCATCATCTCGCTTAAAAGCCGCTTTGCCTCAATAATGCCGTCCAAAACGCCATAATTCCGGCAGTCCATTCCCTGCTCGCCAACCATTTCATGGTCAACCGGCAGGACATCAAACATTCCCATGGAGAGATCCAGCTGCTCTTTTCCCGGCTTTCCTCTGGACATATCCAGCTTCATGCCTTTTGCCTTGACTTCTTCATAAGCCTTCATCAGGCTTTTTTGCTCTTCCAACAGTTGCGCTTTGCTCATTTCACCGTATGCTGTCATGGTCATTCCTCCCAGTGTCTCATATCTTTCCTTATTTTTTTTCATCCTTTAAAACGTGTTTGTTCTTCAGCAGATAATCCATCATTGAAATGATCGTCAGCGCCAGGGAAACATAGATCAGGATCTGTTCGATCACTTCAAAGAATGTCCCCGGGAAATCCAGGATCAGAACGATGATCATTACCATCTGTATCGTTGTTTTCCATTTGCCCCACCAGCTTGCCGCCAGCACCTGACCGCAGTCCGCCGCCACCAGACGCAGTCCGCTGACGATAAACTCCCGGCTGATAATGATAATTACGATCCAGACCGGTATCTTAACGCCTGATAAGCAGATCAGCGCCGCGCCCACCAGCAGTTTATCCGCTAACGGATCCATAAATTTACCGAAATTGGTAACCAGATTGTATTTTCTGGCAATATTGCCATCCAACAGATCTGTCAGGCTGGCAACGATAAAGATCAAAACCGCGATATAGCGGTCTGCCGTACCAAACAGGTCTGCCAGCATAAATAATACAAAAAACGGGATCAGACACACTCTCATAACCGTCAGTTTATTTGGTAAATTCATATGTGATACTCCTTTTCTTATCTGCTTGTTTCTAATTCATCCACCGGGATTCCGATCAGATCATAGTCTGCCGAGCCGGTTACTTCCACGGCGATCATGTCTCCCGTCAGCAGTTCTTTCGATGTCTGCACAAACAGACTGCCGTCTACGGAAGGCGCGTCCATATAAGTCCTGCCGATATAGGCATGCTCGTCTGCCAGTTTTCCTTCTATCATTACCAGAAAACGCTGTCCGATCAGTTCTTCTCCCCGGGCAAAAACGATCTCCTGCTGCAGTTCCATGATCGCATCCCTTCTGGCTTCCCGGACTTCTTCCGGAATCTGATCCGGCATCTCTGCCGCCGGCGTATTTTCTTCCTCCGAATAAGGAAAAACGCCCAGACGTTCAAATTCCATTTCATCTACAAACTGCAGGACCTCTGCATGATCCTCTTCGCTCTCCCCGGGAAATCCGGAGATCAGTGTCGTCCGCAGCACGATATCCGGGATCCGTTCCCGCAGTTTACCGATGACCGCGCGCAGCTGCTTCTGGTCCGTTCTGCGTCCCATTCGTTTTAAGACCGCGTCGCTGGCATGCTGGATCGGAATATCCAGATAATGACAGATCTTTTTTTCTTCCGCGATCACATCGATCAGTTCATCGGTGATCTCTTCCGGATAACAGTATAAAATACGGATCCATACCAGTCCGTCAATCCGGCACAATTCCCGGAGCAGTCGGGGCAGCTGTTTATTGCCGTACAGATCCGTACCGTAAAGCGTGGTTTCCTGCGCCACCAGGATCAGTTCCCTGACGCCCTGCGACGCCAGATTTTTCGCTTCTGCGAGAAGTTCCTCCATCGGAACGCTCCGATAGCCTCCCCGGACGCCCGGGATAGCACAATATGTACAGTGCTTGTCGCAGCCCTCGGCAATTTTTAAATACGCATAATAGCCGCCGGTCGTTACGATCCGCTTTCCCGCGGAGAGCGGCAGCCGGTTCAGATCGGCAAATGCCTCGCCCCTGCCCTTTTTCAGGGTCTCCGTAATCACCTGCCAAATGGCGTCAAAAGCACTGGTTCCCACCAGGCCGTCCACTTCGGGGATCTCTTCCCGGATCTCCTTCCGGTAGCGCTGAGCCAGACAGCCTGCGGCGATCAGGACCTTACACCGGCCGGTCTCCTTTAACCTGGCCATTTCAAGAAGCGTATTGATGCTCTCTTCCTTGGCATCGTGAATAAAGCAGCAGGTATTGACAATAATGATATCCGCCTCCTGCTCGTCGTCCGTAAAGGTATAGCCGCGGTCGTAAAGCTGTCCCAGCATCTTCTCCGAATCCACCAGATTCTTATCGCATCCAAGCGAAATAAATAAAATATTCATCATTCTGCTTCAGCCGTATCCGCTGCGTCCGCTGTTTCTTCGGTTTCTGCTTCCACAGCCTCTGCCGTTTCCGCTTCTTCCTCTTCCGGTAAAATACGGATCTTGCCGTCATACAGCTCCTCTACCGCCATAGACAACGGTTTCTTGCGCGCCTTAAGCGGAGTTGACGCGTCAGAACCGGCAACGATCTGCCTTGCACGCTTCGCCGTGGCGATCACGATGGAATACCGGCTGTTTACAACTTTTTCGTGGCCTTCCTCTACCTCACTGTTTACTACCTTCATTAAATCTGAATAAGACGGATGTAACATCTGTGCTTCCTCCTTTTAATATATGCTCAGTTCCTGCCTGATCTTATCAATAAACGCTTTCTGCTGAGAAATCCGGTCGTGCTGCTTCTGGATCAGACCGTGCAGTTCGTCTACACAGGTCTCCAGCGCATCATTAACAACCAGATAATCATATTGTTCCATGATCCCGGCCTCTTCTTTGGCTCTCGCCATCCGTTTGGCGATCACGTCTTCCGTTTCTGTCTGCCGCCCCCGCAGCCTTGCTTCCAGTTCCAACATAGACGGCGGCGTAATAAATACCAGCACCGCATCCGGGATCTGGGCTTTTACCTTCAGCGCGCCCTGCACCTCGATCTCCAGCAAAACATCTTTTCCTGCCTGCAGCTGCTGTTCCACATAACTCTTCGGAGTCCCGTAAAAATTACCGCAGTAATTGGCATATTCGATCAATTCGCCCTTCGCGATCATATCCGAAAACGCGTCCGGAGTCTTAAAAAAATAAGAAACTCCTTCCTGCTCTCCTTCTCTCGGCTGCCTGGTCGTCGCGGAAACAGACAGCGCGTAATTGTCATATTTTTCCAGCAGGCGCTTCATAACGGTTCCTTTGCCCGCGCCGGAAAATCCGGATACTACTACTAAACTACCCTGCATCTCTCTCCTCCGTAACTATTCCACATTCTGCACCTGTTCGCGGATCTTCTCGATACAGGTCTTTAAATCGATCCCGCAGTTAGTGATCTCCAGATCATTCGACTTGGAGAGAATGGTATTGGCCTCGCGGTTCATCTCCTGCGCGATAAAATCCAGTTTTCTGCCGATATCCGTACCGTGCTCCAGCGTGTCCCGCATGGTCTTAACGTGACTGGAAAGCCTTACCAGTTCTTCATCCACGCATATCTTATCCGCGTAGATAGTAACTTCCATGGCGATTCGGCTGTCGTCGATCTGCGTATCCTGCAGGAGTTCTTCAATCCGGTCCGTCAGTTTTCCGCGATATTCCGCAATGATCTTCGGACTCCGCTCCGTGATAAAATCCACATAAGTCTGAAGCTCTGTCAGTTTATCCAGCAGATCCGCCTTTAACTGAACGCCCTCCTGGATCCTGGTCTCTTCAAACCGTCTGCACGCTTCTTCCAGAACCGCTTTCATTTTCGGAACGACTGCCTCGACATCCTGTTCGGTCTCCCTGGCTATGATCACGTCCGGCGAAAACGCCAGTTTTGAAAGTGTCATATCATCTGGTATTTCCGGAGCCGTTTCTTTCATCCGGTCAAAAATCTCCATATAGGATCTGGCTAACTGTTCATTGTACTGCAGGCTGATATCCCGCTCTTCCAGTTCTTCATAATACAGGAATACGTCTATCTTCCCTCTGGACGCGTACTGCTTTACCACAGAACGAAATACACTTTCATACGCATTCAGTTTCTTCGGCATCTTCAGACTCATATCCAAGAACCGATGATTGACAGAACGGATCTCCACACGCAGCCGGAGCGTCTCATCCAGACTTTCACAGCGGCCGAATCCCGTCATACTTTTTATCATAGCCTTCTGTCCTCCTATCCGGCGGTCATTCCGAGCGCCGGGATTTCTTGACATACTGAATTATTATAAATCAATTCTGATCTGCCGTCAATATATTTGAGTTGACGAATTTGTGTTTTCCGCTTACAATAAGGAAAGACTTTATCGGAATCGGAGGCATTTATGGCATTTGACGGGATTACGGTAGCCGCATTGACGGCCGAGCTCTCAGATAAACTGACCGACGGCAGGATCTTTAAGATCGCTCAGCCGGAGCCGGATGCGCTGCTACTTACAGTAAAAAAAGAGAAATCGCAATATCGGCTTCTGCTGTCCGCCAGTGCCAGCCTGCCGCTGCTTTATTTAACGGAAGCAAACCGTCCGAACCCTCCGGCCGCGCCCAACTTTTGCATGCTCCTCCGGAAGCATATTCAGAATGGAAGAATCGCACGTATCTGGCAGCCGGATCTGGAACGGATCGTACATTTTGAGATCATCCATTATAATGAGCTGGGAGATCTGTGTCAGAAAACGCTTACCATGGAACTGATGGGAAAACACAGCAACCTGATCTTTCAGGATGAAACCGGCACGATCATCGACAGTATCAAACATATCCCCGCCACCGTCAGTTCCGTCCGGGAAGTATTGCCCGGACGCCCCTATTTTATACCGGAATCCACGAAGAAAACTTCGCCTTTAACGGTTTCTCCGGAGACATTCCGGACGGTGCTTGCCGACGCGAATCTGCCTGTTTACAAGGCGCTCTACCTGAATTTTTCCGGGATCAGCCCGATCGTGGCAAGTGAAATATGTGAAACTGCGGGAATTGACGGACGTATGGGCGTCTCTGACCTGTCGGAGGATACGCTTTATCATCTGTACCGGATATTTACGGATTTTCTGGAGCCGGTACGAAACGGCCGTTTCTCTCCGGTCATCTACTATGAAAAGGAAGAACCGGTGGAATTTTCAGCCGTTCCCCTGCAGACCTTCGGGCACTGTCAGAAGCGCCTCTTTTCCGGAATCAGCGAACTGTTGGAGACGTACTATGCGCAAAAGGAACATTTTACCAGAATGCGTCAGAAATCCTTTGATCTGCGGCGCATTGTACAGACAGCTTTGGAAAAAGACTATAAAAAGTACGACCTGCAGTGCCGCCAGTTAGCGGATACCAAAAAACGGGAGCAGTTTCAGATATACGGAGAACTGCTCACAGCCTATGGGCACCAGATCGCTCCGGGTTCCAAATCTTTCGACGCGCTGAATTATTACACAAACGAAACAGTCACGATTCCGCTGGACGAAACTGAGACTCCCATGGAAAACGCCAAACGGTATTTTGAAAAATACGGGAAACTGAAACGGACTTATGAAGCGCTGACAGAGATTACGGCACAAACCGCCGCTTCAATCTCCCATCTGGAATCCATTTCCACGGCGCTGGATATGGCTCCCGATGAGGCGACCTTAAAAGAGATCAAAGAAGAACTGATCGCTTTCGGCTATCTCAAACCCCATTACGGAGCAAAAAACCGCCGCGGAACCCCGGCCAAAAAAGAACAGACGCTCAGCCGGCCGCTTCACTATCTTTCCAGCGACGGTTTCCACCTGTATGTCGGAAAAAACAATTATCAAAATGAACGGCTGACCTTCCAGCTGGCGTCCGGCGGCGACTGGTGGTTTCACGCCAAAGGGATGCCGGGCTCCCATGTCATCTTAAAGGCAGAAGGAAAAGAGATCCCGGACCGGGCTTTTGAAGAAGCCGCTATGCTGGCCGCCTATTATTCCAAAGGGCAGCTGCAGGATAAAGTAGAGATCGACTACACCCAGAGAAAGCATTTGAAAAAAGTAAACGGCGGCGCCCCGGGATTTGTCATCTATCATACCAACTACTCCATGGTGATCGCTCCCGGAACCGCAAATTTAAAGCAGGTCGAATGACCTGCTTTTTATATTCCGGATAAACCCCGATTTCGGTTCCGGTCTCTTTATTTCACTTTCATCAGATTATTCGCGCTTTCCTTCACATCTCCGTGCAGAATCTTGCGAAGCTGCGTTCCGCTGTCCAGCAGATAGAGAACGCCGATCATAATAAATGCGGCAATCAGCAGTTTCACGGGCAGAAAATGTACCAGACGGATAATAGAGGCTCTCAGGAACGTAACTTCACAGATTCCGTAAATACCCCACGCGATCGTACTTTCCAGACAGATGATTCCCTTATAGTTAAAAGGCTTATTCGTATAATCCCACCAGACATAGCCCAGCTTCCAGATCATCAGCTTCGCTACCAACAGTTCAAATAGAGTAGCCATCACCGACGATACCAGAAAGACGAGCAGCAGATTATCGGCAAAGGAATCCAGGATCACATTATAGATCAGGAACTCTCCCATCCCATAAATAGGACAAAAGGGACCGCGCGCAAATCCGCGGTTTGTAATCTTATGATTACACCAGGACATATAAATCGATTCCACCATCCAGCCGATAAAGCTGTAACCAACAAAAACACCCGCCAGCGTCAGAATGTCATCGTGCGGGATTACCTGCTGCACGATGCCCATCATGGTATCCATAATACATAAACCCTCCGTTTCTTCTCACTCGTACATCCTTCCGGATCCGGTTAACCGTCTCCACTAACCCACAGTACTTATCCGCATATGTTACCACATAAGACTCCGCATAGCGCGGAAGTTCAATCGTGATCGGCCACATATGCTTCCTGATAATATCCTTCTCTCTTTCATTCAGGCTGAAATACTTAGTCGCGTTGAGCAGCGCGGTCTTAGGGTGCGTCAGTCCATGCAGATGATTGCCCGTATCCCGAACCACATAATGCCAGTCATACAGGAACAGATCGTGCAAAAGACCTCCCCGTGCCGCAGACCAGTAATCCAGCCGGTAGCTCCTGGCAATCCGGTAAGACAAATAAGAAACGCCCAAGCAATGCTCCAGTGTCGTGGTCGTCCCATGCTGGATATACTGTCCCATCTGCAGAAACTTCGGATGCTTCAGAATATCCGATACACAGGCAAGATAGCCGTGATCGCGAAAACACTGATCTGCGATCTCACATGAAGTTTTATGAACCGCCTTCAGAACTCCTTCCTTCAGCAGACAGATCTCTTCTTCCGTTAAAACCGTTCCTTGCCGCATTCCCCTATTCTCCTAACCGATTGCTGCCCTTATCATAAACAATTCCCTATCGTCTGTCAAGAAAAAAAATTGAAATTTCAAAAACCGTTTTCTGTAAAAACACAGAAAAACAGCACTGTTATCCGCTTTGCCCCGATACCGGAACTCCATCGGAAATCACAGTGCTGCCGCATGCCAAGATCAGTTTTTATTACAGCGTTGTATCGGACGTAAAGATACTTTTTACCCGCGCGATCTCTTCTTCCGTTGCTTTCTCCGCCGGAATATAATAAGACTTGCTTCTGGCAATCTCATATAATTCCTCCTGAGACATTTCACACTGATTCCGGATCTGCTTTAACGTCTGCTTTAACTGCTTGTTATCCGTCTGCGGAATCATATCGCCGAACTTACTCAATTCCGCGTTTACACTTTCCAGGCTGTCAACTACCATGATCTTCTCTTCCATCTTTCAAATCCTCCTAACCTAAAAACTGCATCAGCTGCTGCTTGGTCTGCATCGCAGACTCTGCTGATTTCTGGAAAAACTGTTTGATTTGCGGATCTGTCGCCTGTGAAGCATAGGCTGTCATTTTACAATGGCTGTTGTCATAGCCCATGATCAAATGACGTAAATTCTGCAGCTCTAATTCTGTTAAATCTGACATAACAAAAACCTCCTGTTTTTTGATTCTTACAGTGTAAGTATCTCAAATACAGGAGGTTTTTATTCTCTATGCAATATGAAAATTCAACTAAACTTTCCGACCGGTTCCGACAGTTTTCCCGCTCTTAGTAGCCTAACAGCCAGCTATACAGTTCCTCATATCTTCTGGCGGAAGTATTCCAGGAATAGTCCTTTGCCATGGCGCGGTCGATCATCTTGTTCCATTCCCGTTTCTTATCATAATAGATCCGCTCCGCGTAACGGATGGTGTTCAGCATCTCATGCGCATTGTAATTGCAGAAGGAAAAACCGGTTCCCTTGCTCTCATACTCATTGTACGGCTCAACTGTATCCTTCAGACCGCCTGTCTCCCGGACAATGGGAAGCGTACCGTAACGCAGGCTCATCAGCTGACTTAAACCGCAGGGCTCAAACAGAGACGGCATCAGGAACGCGTCGCAGGAGGCGTATACCTTATGGGACATCTGCTCGGAATAATAGATCAGCGCAGCGACCTTATTATTATACTTCCATGCGAAGTGGCGGAACATATTCTCGTACTTCTCCTCGCCCGTACCCAGTACCACAAGCTGGATACCGTCCTGACAAAGTTCATCCATAATGCAGGCGATCAGATCCAGTCCCTTCTGGTCTGTCAGCCGGGATACGATTCCGATCATCATCTTCTTATCGTCCTGCTCCAGTCCCAGTTCTTTCTGCAGCGCACGTTTGTTCTTTACCTTTTCCTTCCGGAAATTATCCGCCTGATAGGGATATTCGATCATCGCATCCGTCGCAGGGTTGTATTCTTCATAGTCGATTCCATTTACAATTCCGCACAGGCTGTTGGATCTGGCACGCATCAATCCATCCAGGCCCTCCCCGTAAAACGGCGTCTTAATCTCGTTCGCATATGTATCGCTGACTGTTGTTACATAATCCGCGTATACGATACCGCCCTTCAGCAGGTTCCCGTTCTCAAAATCCTTCAGCTTGTCCGCCGTAAAGTAATAATCCGACAGCCCGGAAATATTCCGGATCGTTTTAATATCCCATACGCCCTGGAACCGCAGATTATGAATGGTCATAATGGACTTCATATCCCGGTAGAACTCACCGCCGCGGAAGCTGTCCTTCAGATATACCGGAACAATACCGGTCTGCCAGTCATGGCAGTGCACGATATCCGGTTTAAAACCGATCACCGGCAAAGCGGACAAAGCCGCTCTCGAGAAGAAGATAAACTTCTCGATATCCCACAGCATATCGCCGTATGGCTTAAATCCCGAAAAATAGTACTCATTATCGATGAAATAGAAGGTAATTCCCTCTAATTCTGTCTTCATAATGCCTACATATTTCTCGCTTCCGCAGAAATACATATAGAAGTGGGATATATATTCCATCTGGTCTTTCCACTTCTGTGCCATACACATATATTTCGGCAGAATCACTCGTACATCATACTCTTGCTTGTTAAAACACTTCGGCAGAGAGCCCGCTACATCTGCCAGCCCGCCGGTCTTAATGAACGGCACGCATTCAGATGTCACAAACAAAACCTTCTTCATCGAATAAACCTCCATCTCGAACTCAAATTGATATTTCCATTATAACCTATCCTTTTGAATTTTTAAAGGTATTATTCGCAAATTTTTAAATTATTTTACTTTATACTCTAAGCGGATCTTATCGGCGATCAGCGCGATAAATTCTGAATTTGTAGGTTTTCCTTTGTTGTTATTGATCGTATAACCGAACATTTCCTCAATCGTGTCCATCTTTCCTCTTCCCCATGCTACTTCAATGGCATGGCGGATCGCACGTTCTACTCTGCTGGGCGTTGTATCATTCATTTTCGCGATAGCCGGATACAGCACTTTTGTAATGGAATGCAGCATGTCCCCATCGTTGATCGCCATGATGATCGCGTCCCGAAGATAATGATATCCTTTGATATGCGCCGGAACGCCCAGTTCATGGATCACATTGGTAACATCCGTTTCCAGATTTCTCTCGATATATTCCTGCTTGCTTTCGTACGGATTGATCCGCTTGCTGTCGGAATTCTTTTTCCCCTTTTCCTGTACGGCGTATTTTACCTTATTCAGCACCATCTCCCGGTCAAACGGCTTCATGATATAATAGCTGACGCCCTGGGAAAAGGCGTCTTCCACAATATTTTCATTCCCGATCGCGGACAGGGCCAGAAATGTCGGGGCTTTTTCTATTTTCTGATCCCGGTTCACACGGTCGATCACCGACAAGCCGTCCAGTTTCGGCATGATCAGATCAATTAACACGACATCCGGCTTTTTCTCCTGGATCATCTGATAGGCATCCTGTCCGTTTTTGGCTTTTCCAACCAGTCTGATTTCTTCATCTGCAGTCAGTATTTCTTCCAAAGTCTGCAAAATTCTATCGTTATCGTCTGCAATCGCTACGTTTATTTTTGTCATAACAGCTCCTTTCTCTCCAAAATAATTCCATTTACGTGCCACAAGCCCATTATAGTTTTTCGCAAATCTTCTTGCAACCTAATTGCACCGCAGGTATCGACGCGTTTCGACAGACCTCCGGCTTATGTAACGCAGGCGCGCAAAGAATATGCCGGCGCCCGCGTCCGATACGGTCTTACCGGGAAAGCATATGCTCGATAAAAATACCGTATCCTCTGGAAGGATCATTGACAAATACATGCGTGACCGCCCCGATGATCTTTCCGTTCTGCAAAATCGGGCTTCCGCTCATTCCCTGCACGATCCCATTCGTAAGTTCCAACAGTTCCGGATCTGTTACATGGAGCACCATACCGTGATTCAGATTCCGGTCGTTCATATTGACCTCTTCGATCTCAATCTCATATTCTTTTAAGGTTCCGTCTACCTGACACAGAATGGCTGCCTTTCCAGTTTCAACTTCCTGCTTCCATCCGATCTGCATGGGTTTTCCGGTATACATATGCTGCATTTTTTCATTGCATTTTCCGAAAATTCCCTGTCCGGTATTGGCCTCAATCACACCCAGCACGTTGTCTTCCTGATAGCGGATGTTTCCGCACAATCCGCCCGGATTTCCGTTTTCACCTTTTTTAATTCCCCATACATTTGCCGCATATAACACGCCTTCCTCCGAAGACAGCAGTTCTCCTGTATCCACATCGCTGATGCCATGTCCCAGCGCGCCGAAATTTCCGCTGCTGTCAATATAGGTAAGCGTTCCGATTCCCTGCGTATCGTCTCTTACCCAGACGCCCAGCTGATATCGCCCCGGTTCTGTCTCCACCGGTTTTATCTTTACATCCAGCAGTTCTCCGTTTCTTCTGATCTGCAGTTTCGCGTCCTCCCTGCCGGATTCTTCCACCAGATAACTCAGCTGGGATTTACTGCTTACCTGGGTACCGTTATAAGAAACGATATAGTCTCCCGCCTGTACGATTCCGTAAGAAGGTTCTATGAGCGCTCCGTCCATACGGGTAACAGAGGAAGTTCCGATCACCAATACCCCATCGGTTTTTAAATAGATCCCAATCGGGATCCCGCAGGGAATCAGTTCCGTTTCTTCCACCACACTGACCGAAACCGATTTGACCGGCAAGAATCCAAAGAGCTTTACATCCATGGTATAATTTCCGGTCTGTGCGGAAGCAAGTACGACCTCCTGTCCGTTTTCAGACATGGATACCGCGTCGTTCCGAGACAAACCCAGCCCTGCCGCCACTTTAAGATTCGTATCCTGATTTACAAACATATGAATGGAATCCGGAATCGAATCATAGGCAGTCTGCAGATAGAAAACAGCCGCAAACAGCATGACCGCCGTCAGAAGCAGGCACAATAAGCGCCTGTAGCTTTTCTTTGTACTCGACATACGTTACCTCCCAAAAATAAAATAATTCAAAAAAAAGGAAGAATACCTGTTGTACTCTTCCTTAGTATCTGTCGCGATTTGATTTTGACACTGCTATATTTTTGTTTGTTTTGCCAGTTCTTTCATTTCTTTCGCGTTTTTAAGCACCGCATCCGTGATCGTTTCTCCGCCCAACAGCCGCGCCAGTTCCGCAATGCTTCCGGATTCCGAAAGCTGCGAGATCTCCGTATAGGTTCTGCCGGATCTGACAGTTTTTTCTATTTTATAATGCCGATCCGCCATGGCCGCGATCTGCGGCAGATGCGTAATGCAGATCACCTGCTTCTGTTTTCCCAGCTGCGCCAGCTGTTTGGAAACCAACTGCGCTGTTTTTCCGCTGATCCCCGCATCGATCTCATCAAAGATCAGGGTATCTACTTCATCCTCTCTTGCCAGAATCGTGCGGATCGCCAGCATGATCCTTGAAAGTTCCCCGCCGGAAGCAATCTTGGCCAGCGGCTTTTCCGGCTCTCCCGGATTTGTGGAAATCATAAATTCCACTTCATCCGCGCCGCTGCTTTCCGGTCTGTCCAGCTGCCGAAACTTCACGAAAAACCGCACATCCAGAAAATTCAGCATGCGAAGACTGTCAATGATCGCCGGTTCCAGTTCCTTTGCGGCCTGTTTCCGCAGCGTCGTCAGAACCGCGCTCTCCTTTTCCAGCTCTGCCCTGACGCGCGCCAACTGTCCGTTTGCCTCCTGCCGCTTTTGATCATAATTCTGCAGTTTTTCAAGCTCTGCCTTTTTTTCTTCACAAAATGCCGCTATTTCCGTAACAGTATGCCCATATTTACTCTGAAGATTCCGGATCAGATCCAGACGTTCCGTCATTTCCACCAGCGCCGCTTCATCCAGAGAAAATTCCTCCATATAATCCTGGATCCCTCTGGTAAAATCGGAACAAAGCGCTTCCAGATCTACGATCTGTTTTTCAAATTCCTCTAATGCCAGATCCAGATCCGTCAGCTTTTTCAAAGCGCCCGCGCTTTCACTGATCCTATCCTGAATGCTTCCGCGGGAATCATAAGAAAACCGGCTGTAGATTTCCTGCAGAGTCTCCAGAATCTTCTTTCCATTCTGCAGTTTCCTGCAGTTTTGTTCTAATTCCGCTTCCTCTCCTTCTTTTAGCGCGGCAGACTCTATTTCGGAGATAACAAATTCCAGATATGCGCACTCGCGCAGTCTGGCTTCTTCATCCATATCGTAAGAAGCCGCTTCCTTTTCCCATTCCCGATACTGCCGGTACAGGGCGGCAACTTTTTCTTTCTGCGTCCGGATGCTCTCTTTGCCAAACGCATCCAGGATTTCCAGATGTTTCTTTGTATACAATAAAGACTGATGGTCATGCTGCCCGTGGATATCCAGCAAATGCCGGGTAATCTGCTGTACGGTATGTAACGGAACCGTCTCTCCGTTGATCTTGACGGTACTTCTGCCCTCCGTGATCCGGCGGGAAATAATGAGGACATCTTCATCATCCGCGTCCAATCCCGCATCCGCCAGAAACCGCCGTTCTTTTTCTCCCATAGAAAAAACCAGTTCCACCAGAGCGTAATCCGCATCCTGTCTGATCAGGTCTTTTGAGACTTTCTGTCCCAGCGCCAGATTCAGCGATCCCAGAAGAATAGATTTACCGGCTCCGGTTTCACCTGTCAGTATGTGCAGACCGTCTCCAAAATAAACATCCGCCTCTCCAATCAAAGCCAAATTTTTTACATGAAGATTTTGCAGCATTCCTACTCCTTTTTCTGGTTTTTCTCTAATATCGTTTCTAATTTTTCGATCATTTGCCTGCTCTGCGCCTTTTCGCTGATGGCGCAGAAAATTGTATCGTCTCCTGCGATACACCCGATAATACCGGTTATGCGAAGCGCGTCAATCGCGGCCGCAACCGCCATTGCCATACCGGATACCGTACGGATCACCAGCAGGTTTCCCGATGCTTCCACAGAAAGAAATCCATCCTGCAGGACGCGGATATATTTTTTCCCGGGGTTGATCTCCGTGTTCGTCATCACCGTATATTTCTGCTTCAATCCGTGAGAAGGCACCTTGGTAAGCTGCAGCTGCCGGATATCCCGGGATACCGTAGCCTGCGTCACATCAAAGCCCGCATCCGTCAGATACCGCGCCAGTTCCTCCTGCGTTTCGATCTCATATTGCTCGATCAATTCCAAAATTTTCTTATGTCTTAAGCTCTTCATGACCTTCTCCTTATATATCGCTCATTTTCTGCTGTAAAACTTCCAAAAACCCCAAATTCCCAAGTTTTAAAACCGATGTAGTCTTACCTGACCGCCGAATCTCAATCCGATCCCCCGGTTTTAAGGCAATCGTCTCATAACCGTCAAAAGCGGCGATCGGTTCCCCCGTATTGCCCTGACTGCCGCCGATCTCGACGGTTACCACGTCTTCCGCCGACAAAATGATGCTCCTGGCGTTCATGGTGTGCGGGCAGATAGGCGTCAGCAGGATCAGATTGGCTTTCGGCTCTACCAGCGGACCGCCTGCCGAAAGATTATAGGCCGTAGAACCTGTCGGCGTCCCTACGATCATTCCGTCCGCCCGATACTGCTTTAACAGTTTGCCATTGACATATACACGAAAATCCAGAATCCGGAGCGGACCGCTTCTGTTGACCACGATGTCGTTTAAAGCGATGTGAGAACCTATGCTGTTTCCGTTTCGGATCACATTTCCGGATAACATCATCCGGTGCTCCGTTTCATGGCGTCCTTCCAGCAGCGCGTCCAGCTTCTCCGTGATATTTTGCTGATCCAGTTCTGTCAAAAAACCAAGTTTTCCGAAATTGACGCCGATCAGCGGAATATCTCTGGCCGCCAGATCCCGGGCCGCCTGGATCATAGTTCCGTCACCGCCCAGCACGATCACGCATTCCGTATCTTCCGGCACCGAATTCGGATCGGTATACCGATAGCCCCGCTTCTGCTCGCATTCTATACTTTCATGGACCAGACAGGTCCCGCCGTGACCGATGATATACTGTTGGATGTGATTTGCCATCGTCAGCTGATTATCTTTTTCCGGATTGGCAATTACAAAAAAATGTTTCATGTTTAACCCCATCTACAATTTTACAGATCCAGAGCGTCGTGCGCCGCTTCCACGACCTGCTCCGGCAGTCCCGCAAACGCTCTCTGTGCCGCGGCGTCCGCCGCATTTGACAGATACAGCAGATATTCAATATTTCCTTCCGGTCCCTTTACCGGTGAAAATTCCAGATCCAGAAGCACATATCCGATGGAGACCGCAAAATCGGCGACGGCCTGAATAACTTCCAGATGTACCTGCTTATCCCGGACCACGCCTTTTTTCCCTACTTTTTCTCTTCCTGCTTCAAACTGCGGTTTGATCAGACAGACTATCTGCCCGTCCGGTTTCAGCAGCGCCTTAACGGGTCCGAGTACCTTTGTCAGAGAGATAAACGACACGTCGATGGAAACAAAATCCAGTTGCTCCGGCACATGCTCCGGCAATACATAACGGATATTGGTCTTTTCCATACAGACGACTCTGCTGTCATTGCGCAGCTTCCAGTCCAGCTGTCCGTGTCCCACATCCACTGCGTAAACCTTTGCCGCGCCGTTCTGCAGCATACAGTCGGTAAAGCCGCCTGTGGAAGCTCCCACGTCCATGCAGACACAGCCGGCTAACGCAATGGGAAAACAGTTGACCGCCTTTTCCAGCTTTAAACCGCCGCGGCTTACATAAGGCAGAGTATTGCCGCGTACTTCAATTGATACCTGCGGGTCAAACATAGAACCGGCTTTGTCTTCTTTCTGATTCTCGACATAGACGGCGCCGCTCATGATCACTGCCTTTGCCTTTTCTCTGGACGCCGCCAGCCCTCTGTTTACCAATAATATATCCAGACGTTCTTTCATTCTGCCATTTTCTCCTGAATCCGCCTGACGATCTTTCCGGCCTCAAATCCGTTTTCCTGCATCAGGATATCCAGACTGCCATGCTCTATATACATATTCGGAATCGCAATGGGCAAAAATGCCTGTTTGTAATTCCGGCTGTTCAGATACCGCAGCACATGCTCGCCGAATCCGCCGTTCAGCACATTTTCTTCCATCGTAACAATACAGCTGTGCGTCGGGATCAGACGGTCGAGCAGTTCTTCATCCAGCGGCTTTACAAAGCGCGCGTTTACCAGCGTCACATAATGTCCCTGCTCCTTTAAAAGCTTCCGTACCTGTTCCGCCAGCTTCACCATATTGCCTGCCGCGATCAGCGCGATTTCTTTTTCTTTATACAGGATCTCACTCTTACCGAAACAGATCGGCTCCTTAAATTCTTCCAGCCCGGTATAGGCTTCGCCTCTGGGATAGCGGATCGCCATCGGGAAGGAAACATCCGCCGAAAATTCGATCATCTGCTGCAGTTCCCAGCCGTTTTTCGGCGCCATAACATGCATATTGGGAATATGGGACAGATAAGACAGATCGAAAATTCCCTGATGCGTCTCCCCGTCGCCGCCTACAATCCCGGCCCGATCGATCAGGAACGTAACCGGCAGATTCTGAATACAGACGTCATGGATCATCTGATCATATCCTCTCTGCAGGAAGGAAGAATAGATCGCGACAAACGGATGGAATCCGGCGGCCGCCAGTCCTGCCGCAAAAGTAACCGCATGTTCTTCCGCGATTCCCACATCGAAAAACCGCTCCGGGAAATGCCGCCTGAATGCTTTCAGGCCTGTCCCGTCCGCCATGGCCGCGGTAATCGCTGCCAGATTTTTCCGTTCGCTTCCCAGTTCAACCAGTTTTTTGGAAACCAGGTCCGTATACGTTACTGTTTTCTTTTGATTTAACGGTTTCCCGGTCATGCTGTCAAAGGGTTCCACCCCATGAAATCTGGCCGGAAACTTCTCCGCATAGGGATAGCCCTTTCCCTTTTTGGTGATCACATGCACCAGAACCGGATGCGGCAGATGGATCGCCTCTTTGAAAATGGAAACCATCTCTTCGATATTGTGCCCGTCTACCGGTCCCAGATATGTAATTCCCATATTTTCAAACAACATACCCGGCACGATGATCTGCTTGATACTGCTTTTGGCCTTTTTCAGTCCCCGGATCACATTGTCGCCGCCGGGGATTTTATTTAACGTATTGACGACGCCGTTTTTCAGATCGTTATAACGGCTGCCGGCACGCATTTTCGTTAAATAGCGGGACATTCCGCCTACATTTCTGGAAATGGACATTTCATTGTCATTTAATACGATAAGGAAATTCCGTTTCAGAGAAGCCGCGTTGTTCAGCGCTTCAAACGCCATACCGCCTGTCAGCGCGCCGTCTCCGACTACAGCAGCCACCAGACTGTCATCCTTGTTCAGCCATTTTCCGTTTACAATTCCCAAAGCCGCAGACAGTGCGGTAGAACTGTGTCCGGTTCCAAAACAGTCGCAGCTGCTTTCCCTGCGCTTGGGGAATCCGCTCATACCGCCGTATTTCCGCAGCCCGTCAAATTCTTCTTTTCTGCCGCTCAGCAATTTATGCGTATACGACTGATGCCCTACGTCCCAGACCAGCTGATCTTTCGGGAAATCCATCACCAGATGCAGAGCAATCGTAAGCTCCACAACGCCCAGATTGGACGCAAGATGTCCGCCCGTCTGACTGACCTTGTCGATCAGAAACTGCCGGATCTCCTCCGCGAGCACGCCGTAATCTTTCGGGTCTATGTTTTTTATGTCATTTACCTGTTGTATTTGTTCCAGTACCATTGTATTCCCTCTATTTTCTGCGTTTGGTCAGATATGTAAACAAGTCCGGCAAAAATGTTTCCTCCGGACTGATCTTTCGTACCAGCGCGACAGCCTCTTTGGTCAGCTGCACAGATGCCTTCTCCGCCTGTTCCATTCCAAACAGTGAAACATAGGTTGTCTTTTCATTCCGAATATCACTGCCGATCGGTTTGCCCAGTTCCTCCTGGGTTCCCACGATATCCAGGATATCATCCTGAATCTGAAAGGCAACGCCCAGTTTTTCTCCGGCTTCCCGCATATCCTGCCGCTCCGCTTCGGACGCGCCGCCCATAATGGCGCCTACTTCCATGGAACAGGAAAGAAACGCGCCGGTCTTATAGCGGAAAATATAAGAGATCAGGTCCTCGTCCAGCGGTTTCCCGGTCATGATCACATCTACATATTGTCCGCCCAGCATGCCGCCGATTCCGCCTGCTTTGCTTAAACAAAGCAGGGCCTGTCCATACCGGACCGGATCTTCTGTCTCTGTCAGCCCTTTGGCGGCCACCTCAAACGCATAGTTTAACAGTGCGTCTCCCGCCAGGATTCCGGTGCTTTCGCCGTAAACGCTGTGCGTCGTGCGCTTTCCTCTCCGGTATGTATCATTGTCAATCGCCGGAAGGTCATCATGCACCAGCGACGCGGTATGCATACATTCGATCGCCATCATAAACGGTTCTGCCGGCTCTGTCCGGCCACAGAACATCCGGCAGGTTTCCGCCATCAGCATGGGACGAAGCCGTTTCCCGCCTGCCAGAATACTGTAATTCATGGCCTCTGCCAATCCTTTGGCATAGCCTGTTTCTTCCGGAAGATAGCGGCGGATGATCTGATCGCACCATTCCGTTTTTTGTTGTATCTGCTCTGTTATTTTCATAAATCTGTCCCCTCTGTAGGAGTTTCTTCCAAAACAACCAGCTGCTTTTCCGCGGTTTCGATCCGTTCCTGGCAAAACGCCGCCAGCTTCATTCCCTGCTGATATAAAACCATCGAGTCCTCCAGCGAGACAGAAGAATCTTCCAGTTTCTTTACCACCGCGTCCAGTCTGTCAAACGCTTCTTCCAGCGTTGTGGGATCCGGCTCCGTCTGCTCCGGGACCTGTTCTAATGCTTCCTTTTTTTCTTCCATATCCTCTTATTGTTCCCTCTTTCTTTATATTGAACTGCACTCCGTTACCTGTGCGGAAATTTTACCGTCCGCCAGCCGGATGGTAAGCAGATCCCCCGGATTCACCTGTTCCGGGTGTTCCAACGGAATCCCGTCTGCCGTAATATACCCATACCCGCCGCACAGTTTCTTTAACGGAGAAAGATCCTGCAATCTCTGACAAATGAGTTCCAGCGAATTTTTTTTCTGCGTCAGTTTCTGCCGGATACAGTACTGCAGTCTGGTCTGATATTCGCTGTACTGATTCCGCTTCCGCTCCAGCCTGTTTGCGGGAGCGCAGAACCGCACGATCGTCCGATACCGTTCCAGACATGACGCCGCATTCCGTATCTTCTGCTCAGCCGCATTCTGCAGACGCACTTCCAGATCGCAGGCATAAGACAGAGCCTGCCGGTAATCAAATACCGCCTGCTCCGCCGCCGCAGACGGCGTCGGCGCACGCAGATCCGCCACCCAGTCCACAATCGTCGTATCCGTTTCATGCCCTACCGCGGATATGACCGGCGTATTGCAGTTAAAAATAGCTTCCGCTACGATCCGTTCGTTAAACGCCCACAGATCTTCGATCGAACCGCCGCCGCGTCCTACGATCAGGACATCCAGTCCCATCCGGTCCAGACAGCGGATCCCATTCACAATGGTTTCGGCAGCGCCGTCACCCTGTACCTGTGCCGGGTAAAGGTAAAGCTGTACATAGGGATTCCGCCTGCCAGCAATCTGTACCATATCCTGGATCGCGGCTCCGGTCTTTGCCGTGACGATCCCCACCCTGCTGACATAACGGGGAATCGGCTTCTTATAGATCGGATCAAACATCCCCATTTCTTCCAGTTCGTTCTTTAACTGCAGATACCGGGCGTACAGATCACCTACGCCCTCTTTCCGTATCTCTTTCGCATAGATCTGGTAACGGCCGTCCCTTTCATAAACTGAGATCTCTCCGCTTACGATCACCCGGTCTCCGTTTTCCATCCGAAACCGAAGTCCCTGCCGGTTCCCGGCAAACATAACTGCCGGCAGCACGCCGCCGGCATCCTTCAGGCTGAAATAAATATGCCCGGAGGTGTGATATTTCAGATTACTGACCTCTCCTTTCACAGAGATCCGGCCCAGCATAAAATCCTGTTCAAACAGATTCCGGATATATCGGTTTACCTGACTGACTGTATAAACATTTCCCATCTCTGCTCTCCGTTCCCGTCAGTTTTCGCCGTTTTTTTTCACCAGCTTGGCCAGCACGCCGTTAATAAAAGACGGAGAATCATCGCCGCCATACTTCTTAGCCAGCTCCACAGCCTCATTGATTGCCACCTTAACCGGAATATCGGCATCATATTCCATCTCATAATAAGCCAGCCGAAGCAAGGTCAGATCCACCCGGTTCATCCGATCCAGATCCCAGCCCTCCGACGCGGCCGCGATCGCGCTGTCCAGTTCCGGCAGATTCGCCAGGACCGCTTTTACCCGTCCGGCAATAGCGGCCTGTTCTTCTTCCGTGGATTCCTCCAGCCCGTCCGCATAGGCAAAGAACAGTTCACACTGTTCCGCATGCTCCTCTTCCCGGTAAAAAGTCTTGTCAAATAACAGTTTGAACACATTTTCCCTCTGCTGTCTCCGTGTCATACTACTCCTCCGCATATGTAAAAGGCTGTTACAAGTATCCTCTGCAACAGCCCCTCGCTCTTATTTCTGAATGTCTACACTGGCAATCTTTACATTAACCGCTGCCACTTTCAAACCTGTCATATTCTCAATCGCTGCTTTTACCTTTTCCTGTACCTTGCCGGAAACATCAACCAAATTGTATTTATACTCCAGATTCAAAGAAAGATCCACCGTTACGACGCCGTCTTCCACTTCAATGGTCACGCCCTTTGAAAGATTCTTCATTCCCAGCTTGGAAATCAGTTCCGCTGTAATGTTGCCTGCCATGGAAGCGACACCCTTTACTTCCATCGCCGCCAGTCCCGCAATGATCGCGACTACATCATCCGCGATCTGAACTTCGCCGATCGAACCGGCCGCATCCGTCCTGTACATGTTCTCCGATCCCTCCATGTCCGTTACCTCCTGTCATATTTCATAATGCATATTTATACGGATATTATACCAAAAAAACGGACAAATGCAAGTGAAACTTCCTGGCAGCCCAAAGTTCTTCTATTTTTTCGCTTCTTCCTGGATCGGCGTGATATAAATGGCGGAAACCTCCGCGCCGGTCTTGCGTTTGACGATATCCTCGATCTGCGCCCGGTTCATATCGGACAGATCATTCATTCCGACCGCCACATCTACCTTTCCGTCCGTGATCGTTACAACGGAATTGCTGTATCCCTTGGCAGTCAGCAGATTCTCGGCGGCTGCCTCCCGTTCCTCATTTTCCGTCAGTTCAACCAGTTTTTGTACCGCTTCTTCCTTTGCGGCGTCATTGAGACTGTTATTGTCAATGATGCCCTGCAGCGTTTGTTTGCTTTTCGCGCGGACCTGCTCCCTGTTTAGCTTTGCCGCTGCCGCGATATTATCCGCGCTGACACTGTTTACCAGCACGGCCTCCCCGGGATTGGCCCCGGTTTCTGTTTCTTTGGATTCCGCTTCCTTCGTCTCGGTCTGTGTATCGGCAGACAATGCCTCTTCCTGTCCTTCCTCCGGGCTGACGATATCCACGCCGGTCTCCGCTCCCTGCAGCAGGATCTGTTCCGAATCCGGATTGATCTCCGTCCCCGCCTGTTTTTCCCTGCTCTGATTCGCATAAGTCAAATACCCTGCAACCGCAATCATTACCGCTAAACCGGTTGCAATCACCTGATTTTTTCTGATTATTTTTTTCCCTTTCATGCTGATCCTCCCTCTTCTTTATTCTTTGTTTACCGCATTTCGGAAACTGCAACTTTATTTGCGGGCAGTTCGAACAGGGCTTCCACCACCTCTATGATGGCAGCCGCGACCTGCGGATTCTTGCCGCCCTCAGCAACAACTGCGATTCCACTCACTGACGGGCTCAGTTCCTTTACCACATAAGGCATCTGATTCCCGTTTTCGTCCGTTATGTACACACTGTTCTGCTGATTCCGGATTTCCTCGTTTTCAACTCGTCGGCTGTCTTCTCCCTCCTGACTGTTTTTGTTTTTTTCATATACACTGTCCTCCTGAATCACCTTTTCCGCTGTGGATTCCCATGTGATCATAACCGACACCTTTCCGGCTCCGTTGATCTCTGAAAGCAGAGCTTCCAGATTTTCTTCCACACTCTTCCGATACGCCGTGTCATTCTGTATTTCCGCAATTGGTCCGACCACGGAAGTCTGTTCTTCTTTATCTCCTGATTTTACCGGAAGACTGACGATCACCAGCAGGATCCCCGCTGCTGCCAGCAGGATCCATTTGTCAATTCCTATATTCTTAAATTTAAATTTTTTTAGGCTTCTTTTCTCTCCTTCCATCACTCACCTCTGTATTGTTATATGTATATTCGCAGCTTCAATGGGATAGAAGTCGGAAATATAAGTTTTTAATTTGTCGATCACAACCGTCTGCTTTTTATTTTCTTTACTGTACTCGGAAAACAATTCCCTGTCGCCGCTGGTATCCGTCAAGGCCAGTTCCAGCACAAACGCATTTTCCCCGCTGTCCCAACTAAGATTCAATTCCCCGATCTCATACTGACTGTTCCCGATCTCTTCTTCCAGCCGCTGACGCAGAATATTTTCGGTTTCTTCCAGCATACTCTGCCGGTAAATGCTGTTTCCCTGTTCCAGTTCCTGTTTCCAGTCGTTCAGATTCTGCTCTGCAAAAATACCGTCAAATAAACTGCCCGTCTGCGCCGCGACGGTATCCAGAAGCGGAAGCTGCCCCAGACAGGATAAAAGCAGCATGATCCCGCCTATCGTGCGGATAATAGGCTTATATGATCCATCCGGCAGCAGGCTCAGGATAAAACTGAGCAGCAGCATATAAACTGCGACCTGTCTGATAAAATTCAGAATCGTTGTCATGACTCTTCTCCCTTTTTGTCAATTGCTTCCGTTTGTCATCAGACAAGTCAGCGCAATTGTAATGAAAAATAAAAAACACGCGCCAAACAGAACCCGCATCAACAGCTTCAGACTGTCTGTCAGCGCCTGCATACACTGCGTAACCCTGGGATCCGTCACGGGCTGCAGCAGAGCGCCCGTAAACTGGTAGAGGAAGGTAAATAAGCCCAGTTTTAAAAACGGCAGGACCGCCAATGCCGCCAACACCACCAGCGCCGCCGTACCGATCCCGTTTTTCACGATGCAGGCAGCGCCCAGAATCAGCTGCCCCATTGAACCGATACTGCCGATCCCCGGAAAACTGCTGATGGTTTTTCCGAAAGCGCTGTTTTTGAAGGTATCCACGGACGGCTGGATCATTCCTTTTACAATATGCAGACCGATCACCAGCCCGGAAGTGATCCGTATCAGCCACTGCATGACCATAAGCAGCAGATTGGCAAACCCGCCCAGCATGTCCTCTTTCGCGATTCCGTTGACCAGCCGGATAACAAAATACAGCCATACCATCGGCAGCAAAATCCGTACATAAACCCACTGGACCACCGTGATCAGAAGCATTGCCAGTTCATAGAATACCGCCGCGCTTCCGATCTGTCCCGCGCTTCCCATCGCCAGATAATAGGACGGGAGCAGCACCTGCATAAACTGAAGCAGGTCCGTAAGCATTTCCTCTACTTCCGCAGCCAGCGGCCGGAATACGGCAAGCATAACGGCAATCAAAAGCATATAGATTACATAAAATCCGGTATCGCTCATTTCCCGGCTGGTAAAAATAAAAGCAAAATTAGTAAATATCGCGCTGAGAACCGCTATGGCAATTACCGTTCCCAGCTGACTTCGTTCTGTCCGGACCGCATTGGCCATCTGGTCTCCCGCTTCTTTTACCGCTTCTGAAATCAGATCGTCTCCGTCCGATTCCACAACCTCAGACAAAATATCCGAAAAAGAACCCACCGACAGCCCCAGTTCGGACAAAACCTGATTGACCTGTTCCAGATCCGTATTGTCCAGATACTCCTGCAGGATCCGGTCTTCATCGCTTTGTCCTCCATCTGCCTTCTGTTCCGCCGCCTCCGCCGTGCCGGCTTGTACCAGACAGCAGGCCAGCAGAATCCACAGGCATATCCATTTTTTCATGATTCAAATAACCCCATTACCGTATCCAATACCGCCGTCAGGATCGGAATACTGCTGGCAATCACCGCCAGTTTCCCAAAAATCACAATCTGATTTGCCACCGCCTGATGTCCCGAATCCCGGCAGATATCCGCCGCAAACCCGGAGACGTAAGTAATGCCAAGCATTTTCATTAAAACCTTCCAGTAATTTGCCGACATGCCGACCTTTTCCCCGATTCCCATCAGTTGTTCCACGACATCGGAAAATTTGTCCGCCGCCAGTATCATGATCAGGACACAGACGCCCATACTGATATACACGCCGAATTCCGGCCGGATCCCTTTTACAAATAATGACAAAAATACGGCTGCGATCCCGCAGACCGCCACCATAATAACCTGCATGCATACGCCTCCATTTTATCCTGCGGCCGCCTCAGAGCTGAAACAGCTGCCGCATCGTCTCAAACAGCTCATAAATATAGGGAATGATCCAGTATAATACCAGGATCAGTCCGGCCAGACTGGTCAGAAACGCATGTTCTTCCCTTCCGCTGTGTTTTAATACCTGACTGATCACGGAAACCAGAATCCCTACAGCGGCAATCTTAAAAATCAAACTCACTTCCATATCGGTTTTATACTCCGTTAAATCACCAAAATCATAAGAAACAGGCCGCCGGTCCAGCCCAGGCAGAAATACAGACGATGATTATTTTCGTAACTGCTTTTTGCATCTGCGATCTGCTGCTCCAGATACTGCTCATACAGCCTTAGCGCTTCCATCTGCTTTTCTTTCCGTTCCTGACCGAGCGAAGCGCCAAACGCCAAAAACTGTTCCAGTTCTGCCTGCTTCAGCCCACAGTCTTTCAAGCAGGTTTGTCCTTCTTCTTTCCATAACGCCGCCAGACAAACTCCATCCGGCTGCCCGGCTTTTTTTGCCAGCGCAGTAAAAAATACGCTCACTTCCCCGGAAAGCTGCCTGCTGACTGCCCGAAAGCTTTCCCGCACCGGTACCGCCCGATACTGGATCTCCTGCATCAGCAGCCGGATCCCGCGCTGTATGGCAGTCAAGGTCTCTACCCGGCTTTTTAAGCGCAGGCAAAACCAAAGTCCGATCCCGCCGCATCCGAATAAGATCCCGCAGATTCCAAACAGCTTCACCATATCTGCGCCTCTTTCGCCGTCATCACCTGATAATCCCCATGTCCCCGGATCAATACGAACCAGTCAAAGCAATGCTCCGACAACAGTTGATTCAGCCAGGGCTTTTTCTGCAGATCCGTCAGGGAATTTCCGTGCACGGTCACAAACAGTTTGCAGCCGCAGCGGATCACATAACGGATCGCTTCCACATCCTCTCTTCCTCCGATCTCGTCCACCGCCATAATACTCGGTGCCAGAGCACGGACCGCCATCAGCATGCCCTGATCCTTCGGGCAGCCGTCCAGCACATCCGTCCGTTTTCCCACGTCATACTGCGGATTTCCACGATAACAGCCTGCGATCTCTTTCCGTTCATCGATCAGCGCCAGAGATTTTCCTTCTATGTAATTGCTGACCTGCCGCACCAGATCCCGCAGCAAAGTCGTTTTTCCCATTCCCGGCGGCGACAGGATCAGCGTATGTCCCACACCGCAAACCCGGAAGCGATCCAGGATCGGATTGGCACATCCTTTGATCTCATGCGCGATTCGGATATTCAGGCTTCGGATCGGTGACACTGAGACCACCGCTCCGTTTTCTACCACAACCGTTCCGCCCACACCAATCCGGTGTCCGCCTTCTATGGTAAAAAAGCCCTGCCGAAACTGTTCTTCATAGACATAGGGCGAAGCATGACACAGCTTTTCCAGCATCTCCGCAAATAACTCCTCTGTCAGGATCCACGCATCCCCGTTTTTCGTCATCAGCCAGCTTTCCCGAGTTCCACAAAGGATCTGTACCGGCCGGTTACAGCGCAGCCGGATCTCCTCTACATCAGCCAGTCTGATCCCGCAGTCCGACAGTCTTGTCCGTAAAAAATCCGGTAAAAAATCCCAATTCTGTTCTGTTGTCATATCCCTGTCCACCTCCTACGCTAATATATGCGGAGGGAGGAAGGATATGACCGGGCGCAAAAAAATTTGCAAAAAAACTCCGGGCAGCAGGCCCGGAGAAAATGTTTTTTATAAATATCTTATCATTGAAAAATCAGATGCATATTACTATGTCGGTGTAAGGAATTTTTTTCTTTTTCTATATAATCCCAGGTGTTTTGATATGTACCCGGAACTGCCACTTCAGAATTCGATATAAATTCTACAAATTCAGCTGCTTTTCCTTCATATCGATCTGCAAAATCATCTGATAATATTTGCTTTTCTTCATCAGTAAAACTTCGCAGTTCTTTATACAATACATGCTCCAGATTACATGAATTAAAGTAGATTCTGTATGGAATCCTTTTTATTTTCCCCGTTTTTCGGAGTTTAAACAGGACATTCCTTTTTTGTGTATTTCGATGCACAATCTTATTAACATCTTTAGTCTCAATGTGATCTGCATAATATTGAATTGATTCCACATCCGCCTCTTTTATATCCTGATCCGAAATATAAACACCATCCATATCCGTAATATGAATAATTTTTATAATATCATCCTGATTATACCGATATTTCCTTTTAATATTTTCTATCTGTTCATTAATCTTTATGCTGATATTTTCCATAGAAACATAATCCTGAAGCGTTATATCTCCATGTACAACAACAAATTGCACTTCATTACTTGAAAAGTACTCTTTCATAATCGATCCGAGCGCAGCTTCATCACTGGGGCCTTCCACTATGAATACAATCACTTTCTTTTCATTCATGCCGTATTGCTCTACCTGCCTTTCTAAACGCACGCGCAATTCTCAAGCTGTCAGTTTCCTCATAAATCACTTCATCCTGCCCGCCAAGTGTAATTCCTCTCAGATAGGTATCTCGCAGATTATTAGACGCCTTAACATTCTTCATCCTAATATATCTCTTATCCGGATTTGCCGTAGAAAACATGATACTGTCTTTATCCAACATTTCTAAAGCACGAAGATTATGAGAGGTAAAAATCAACTGCCCTTTCGCGCTTTTATTAAAGATATCAAGTAATTCTCCAAGCATATATTCAAAAATACCGGCATCCAGTTCATCAATCGCAAGACAAATGGAAGGACTCCCAAATGCCTGAATTAAAGCGTTTAAAATTGAAATAATTTTAATAATCCCTTCTGACTCCATTCGGATCGGAATCGGCGGCATTCCGTCCCGAACAGAGATCAATTCCACTTTATAGCCATTTTCTCCAGAATCCAATAATTGTACTCCATGGTTATAAACATCTATCTTCATTCCCGGAATAATCGTAAATAAGACCATATTAATCTGCTCTACGATCGCATCAAGAAGTTTTTTCTTATCCTCATCCAACACAACCGATTCCGTTAATGGAACAGCAAAATCCCCTTTCATTCCGATTTCATTCTGTTCAAACTTAAACGCCATAGGCAGGAGAAAATTAGCTGAAATCATACCGGAATGTGTATTGCAAATTACAAACAGATCCTTCAATGCAAATTCAAACAATGCCTTGATCACCCTTGAACAATGCTTAAAGTTATTCTCATAATCACGGCAGAAAATCTCTCTGCTGCTCTCTCCGAAAATATAAGAACAGTTACTTTTCTCTGCTAATTTTCTTGCCACAATCAGATCCATTTTATTTTCTGCATTAGATTCAATCACTTCATCCAGTCTCTTCTTAGGTGCAAACACAGTTTCTTTATTTGAGCGCAGATAATTCATAAATATGGTTTTATTACTTCTGGAATCCCCTTCATTCACTGCACAGCTTAAAGTTTCTTCCATGATCACTACATTTTTTTCATTTTTCTGCAGTACAATCTTATAAGTAGTCTCATAAATAAAAGATTCTGAAAAAATATTAAAATCAGCAACAATCTCGGCTCTGTTATTATTCGCATCAATATAATCCGCAATCTCATCCTCAAGAATATTCCCGATCATAATTTTCTGCAAATAGTATAACGTATCAATAACCGCAGTTTTCCCGGAACCATTCTGCCCGTATACGCCGAGAACTTCCGGATTCTTATATGACAACCGTTTCCGGGATGCATTCGGCATAACAATCTGTCCTCTTCTGACATTTTTTATATTCAGAATCTTCAATGCCGCTAACCTAACCACGTTCTCCATCGTTTTGCACCTCCTCGGATCCGATTTTATCATATATTCGTTAAAATTTCAATTATTTTTTCGATTTTTATATTTTTTATTCCATTTTTCAAAAAACGACATTGTCCGGGGCTTTTGTAATTTTTACGCATTGACAAAAAATTGTTTTTGTCATAATCTGATAAAATTATACAAAAACAAAAGGAGTATTTATCTATGAATTATTTAAAAACTGAAATCAATAACTATCTGGACTTTTGCCAATTTCAAAAACGGCTGGATTTCAAAACCCTGAAGGCTTACCGAACCGATCTGAACCAATTTTCACACCAACTTACTTCCTGTCCCGTCCAGACCATCACGTCAAATCAATTAGAACTTTTTATTTCTTCGCTTCATCAGACTTACAAGCCTAAAACCGTAAAGCGTAAAATTGCTTCATTAAAAGCTTTCTTCCATTATCTTACTTATCGCGATCTCATTACCGTCAATCCATTCAATAAACTGCAGATTAAATTCCGGGAACCTCTCATTCTTCCAAAAATAATTCCTCTACATACCATTGAAATCTTTTTATCTACTATTTATCAGCAAAGGACTCTCGCAAAAACTCCCTACCAAAAGAAATCCATATTACGAGACATTGCTGTCGCGGAACTTCTCTTCTCCACAGGAATGCGCATTTCAGAACTATGTACGTTAACTCCTGCTTCTGTTAATCTCCAGGATGGGGTTATTCTGATTTATGGAAAAGGCGCGAAAGAACGGAAAATTCAGATTGGAAATGCGGACGTCTTATCTATTTTGCAAGAATATCAGCGCACATTTGAAGCTGAAATCGCCAACTGCGGCTATTTTTTTGTAAACCGCATGCAGCACCGTCTGGCGGAACAGTCTGTGCGAAATATGATCAACAAATATACTGCAATTGCTTCTATTCCACTCCATATTACTCCGCATATGTTTCGTCATTCTTTTGCCACCTGCCTGCTGGAAGCAGATGTGGACATCCGCTATATCCAGGAGATGCTCGGGCACAGTTCTATTACAGTAACGGAAATATATACGCATGTCGCCATGGCAAAGCAGAGGGATATATTGACAAAGAAACATCCGAGAAAGGATTTTATTTTTTGATGTGTAATCTTATGTGGATAATAAAGAGTTATTCGTCAGTTTGAATGAGTAAGTAATTGGCTGATATTTCATGAGGATGAATTGCGGTATTTAAACCATATTTTTACGTCAAAGGAACCATGATTAAATATGTTAACAATTCAAAAAAATATTATAAATAAATTGAAAACAGAATGGAATTATTCTGAAGTTCATGTGGTTTATGGAAAATCGGGTTGTGGAAAATCCTATTTAGCCCATGATATTATAGAGCATTTTCAGTCAGAAAATAGTAAAAATATTTCATTCTATTTGCAAGGAGATTCTTTATGTCAAAATAGGGAATATTATGCATTTAAAGAATGTTTGTCTGATAAGCTCAATAAATATTATAAGAAAATTGGTAATGCTCAATTGACATCTAACATAATCAAAGAAATACCAACTGCGGGGGAATTTTTGAGTTTTTTATATGAAAACGCAATGTTTGGTAAGGATAAGAAACAAGGGCAGCTTAGTTATATTTTGGATAATTCAACCGAAATGGATATTATCTTAAAAATACGATTTCTGTCTCAAAACAAAAAAAGTCTAGTCGTAATTGATAACTTTCAGTATCTTGATGTTAAATCATTAGAATTATTAAAAATTATTTTTGAGTATAGAAAATCTTTTTTTGCATTTTTTAAAGATACTATATTCATATTTTTGATAACTACGGATGAAAGCCAATCACAAGAATCTATTATTAAAAAGATACTCAAAGAAGAAAAAGTAAATAATTACTATTTCCCTGATATGGAATATTCTGATTTTCTTGAAGCTTTGAGTGAATTTGGCAACCAAAAGGATATAGATGAAAAAGTTAAAAGAATTATCTTTAAACTGTCATCTGGGCATCTGGAAGTAATTAAAAATATTGTTAAAAAAATCAATTCCAATGGTGATTTTACATATAACGAAGAGGATTCGAAAGAAAAAATATTAGATTCTTTAATAAAGGAACGACTTCAAAATCTTGGAAATATAGGAGAACAAATTTCTGAACTTTTGAAATACGCTTCGTTTATCGGATTAAGTTTTCCTAAGTATGAAATGGAAAAGTTAATTGAATGTAGTCGCATAGAATTATCAAATTTGATTGATAAGTCTAATGAAATATACCTAACGACATCAGATCAGAAAAATGCTCATTTTACACATGAACTCATTAAGTTGATTTTTGCGCTCAAAGCAAAAAAGAATAAAGCCATATATTCTTCTCGAATGGCAACATGTGTAAAAGAACTTTATCCTTCTGAGTATTATCAACGAATGGAACATGAATTGAATTCTGGAAATGATAGAAATGCATGCATAATGGCATCATTAGCATTATTACAGGATTTTAGATTACAGAAAAAAAATATCTGCTATGATTCGGCAAGATCCTATATTGCCACCAATCCACTATATAATTCTTATATTGAAGCTATGGAAAAGGCTTTTGAAAAATATTATATTCAAAAGTACTTTGATGTAATAAAGATATTAGAAAAAATTGAACCGATTGTTCCTATAGAATTGCTAGCAGAAAAAGATTTACTATTGTCTTTGGTTTTAACAAAAACTTTAAACCCAATGGACCGAATTAAGGCTGCGGAAATTTTAAGCTCCTACCAACTAATTTCATCTGTAAATAATGAATTTGATTTGTGGCTACGAATTATGATGACTTATATGACATCAAATATTCATTTGGGAAAACGTAATGAAGCAATGCAACTCGAAAAAGAATTATATATACAGTTAAGTTCCAAATTAGAATATGATGATAATGCCATAAAATATATAAATATTTTGAGAAGAAGATCAAATGCTATACATGATTGTAATATATCAAAAGAATATATGCGCAGTAGTATAGAATTCTTTGTAAATATTGATTGTAAGGAAATTTATCCTATACAATATTTCCTATGCTTGAATAACTATATAGGTGTATTATGTCAATGCGGCAATTTTTGTGAAGCAGGTAAATGTGCACTTCAACTTCAGCATTTTATAATGAATCATAGGGATATTAAATACCCAAGAATGGAAATTTTTGTGAACAATTATCTTTTGGCTCTTTTATTTTCTAAAAAAATTTCTATAGAAAAATGTTTAGAAATATATAGTAATACATTTAAAGATAATGTAGGAGATAATGCAGATCGAGTTTTTCTATTGTGCAACTTATCAGTTTTGCAAATGCGTATGCATGATTATGAAAGTGCATATAGAACATTAGATAACCTGTATAATAATATAGATTTTAATAATGATAATGAAACGATGTATGCAATTAGTATTCGCATTAATTTAGCAATTGCAGTAGCATATATCCGTCAATTTGATAGAGCAAAAAATATCTTAAATGAATGTTTAGATAACCTACAAAATGCAAATTATAAAATCTTTTTAAAGCATAAAATTTCGTTGCTAATTGAATTTTTTGAAAAGAAAAATTTTCAACAATATCCAGATATAGAAGATTTTTTATTTAATTATTGCCCTATCTATCAGGATAGTTCATGGCAGTTTTTTGGAAAAACTTTTCACTATTCTTTATTGTTTTATTGGAGTGATTTATAATAAACAAAAATGACACTTACCAAACCAATATTTAATAATATTTTAGTTTTAGTAAGAAACAAAAAATAATTTGCATTATAAACAAACACATAACAATTTATACATACTTTTCAATAGACAATCCTATTATTGTATAAAACATATCAGTATAAGAATATCCTAACCACGAAAAAGAGGTTGCTATACTAGATATGCTTGTAATATGAGGATTTGTTGCTATATCTGTTACGAAAGCTTCTCCATTTTCTGTTATGCGGTAATCAATTCTACCTATCCCTTCAATTCCCAAAAGTTTTCCGATTTGTATAGAATTTTTCTTAATACGTTCGCTTATTTCAGGATACTGATTCTTGAAATGAAAATAATTAAAGCTATGATTACCTCGAATTTCATAATCTAATATTTCTTGCCCTAAAAACTGTTTATTATTTAACTCTATACCCACAGGATCTAAAGAGCAAATGTTTTTTCCCATGACAATAGGCACTTCAACTTCAAAACCACAAATGAACTTTTGCACAATAATATCTTGATTATATTCTTTTGCCATAGCAGAAATAATTTCATCTGAACTTTTATCATATTTTAATATATTATTCTTAGTCATACCAATGCTGCATGCCTCATTGTTTAACTTTATAATAACTTTCTCACCTAATACTGGCTTTCCAGAAATCCAACCGTACTTTATATTGTAGATATATGTATCAGTGGTAAATAAGTCCATGTTTTTTGAAATACAATTCGTATGGAATTTATTTCGACATAAACTTACTGTATAAGCATTACTTCCTGTAAATTTTATATTATGTAAGCCACAGAAAGCTGGAATTAATGATTTTCTTCCAATATGGGTTCCTTTTTGCGAAGAATTCATAACAATTAGTTGTTCTGGATTTCCAATTTTATTTTCTAATACTGCTTTTATAAATTCATTTTCATCAAAAAAAGTGCATACTTCATAGCCTGCATTACGCAAAGTACGTTGAATTTCTTCATAAAGAGTTAATGAAAAGTATTCATTTACTACAGAGGAACAGGTAAAATCTGCATAATTTTTTGTTTTGCCACGTACATTGACAACAAGTGCAATTTTATATTTTTCAGAGTTATTTTTTCCAATATTAATGTAATAATCTAATATTTGCTTTTTATCCATTACATTATACCCTCCTTTATTCTTTTGAATCAAACCTAATTAAAAATGAATTGAGCACTTTAGTGTGTGGTTTATCCTCATGAAATATCAGCCAATTACTTACTCATTCAAACTGACGAATAACTCTTTATTATCTATTGTTTATATTCAAACTTACATAATACTTTCGACATAATTTTATCATATTCTAAATAATTTGTCTACTATTTTTTTATTGTTTAGATATGCTAGGTTTTTATAATATAACTAATACGAAATGGATGCAAAATCTTCAAAATATAAAACCTCCAAATGTTGACAACACACTTGGAGGTAAAAACTTTAAATCATTTTATTATCGATACCGCTTCTCCGAACGTATCCGGGTGCCCCGGATCAAAAGTTTCATTCGCCCACATAACGGTCACAAGATCTTCAGTTTCGGACAGATTAATGATATTGTGCGTATATCCCGGCAGCATATGGACAGCTTCTATCTTCTCCCCGCTTACCTCAAATTCCAGCACTTCATCTGTTCCGATTCTGCGTTCCTGGATCAGCCCATGCCCCGAAACCACAATGAAAAGCTCCCACTTTGCGTTATGCCAGTGCTGCCCTTTCGTGATACCCGGTTTTGAAATATTCACCGAGATTTGTCCGCAGTTTGCGGTCTTTAAAAGCTCGGTAAAGCTGCCGCGCGCATCGCAGTTCATCTTAAGCGGAAAACAAATTTTGTCTTTCGGCAGATAGCTGAGATAGGTGCTGTACAGCTTCTTTCTAAAACTATCATTCGGGATTTCCGGCATCAATAGCGTCTGCGGCTGGTCACGGAATGTATGGAGCAGCTCGATAATTTCTCCAAGGGCAGCACGGTGTGTTGTCGGAACGGTACAATAACTTCCGCTGCCGGTCAAAACAGTCTCCGTACCATCAAATTCACAGTGATGCTCCTTTCCTTTCAGTGCGTCCAGCATCTCCTCGACCAGATCATCTATGTAAAGCAGTTCCAGCTCAACAGCAGGATCGCTGACTGTGATCGGAAGTCCATTTGCAATATTATGACAGAAGGTTGCGACAGCACTATTGTAGTTTGGTCTGCACCACTTGCCGAACAGGTTCGAAAAACGGTAGACCAACACCTTCGCGCCGGTTTCTTTGGCGTAGGCAAAAAATAAATCCTCCCCGGCTTTCTTGCTCCGTCCATATTCACTGTCGTATCGCCCGATGAGCGTTGCCTGAATGGACGAAGACAGCATAACGGGACAGTTATTCTGATGCTTTTTAAGCGTTTCCAGAAGCATGGAAGCAAAGCTGAAATTACCAGTCATGAATTCCGATGCAGCCTCCGGTCGATTTACTCCTGCAAGATTAAACACAAAATCACAGTCGGAACAGAAACGATCAAGCTCCTCCTCGGTGTCGTCTATATCATATTCATATATTTCATCGATTTTCAGCTCGGGACGAGTCTTGTCCTTCCCATCGCGGATGTTCTTGAGATTTTCCACAAGGTTCCGCCCGACAAAGCCCTTCGCACCTGTCACAAGAATATTCATAGTTCCTTCCTCCATACCATCTTATTAACTACGCCGACATAGGACTGGATGATTTTTACCACCTTATCGCTGACGTTGATGTCCGTATAGTCCGGCACAGGAACTGCCCCGCCGTTAGTTTCATTTTTCACCATTTCTACAGCGATGTCAACCGCCTGAAGGAGTCCCTTTGTGTCGATTCCAGACAGGATAAAACAACCCTTATCGAGCGCTTCAGGACGTTCAGTGCTTGTTCTGATGCAGACTGCCGGGAACGGCTTGCCAATACTTGTAAAAAAGCTGCTTTCCTCCGGCAGCGTCCCGCTGTCCGAAACGACACAGAACGCATTCATTTGTAGGCAGTTGTAATCATGGAACCCGATCGGTTCATGCTGAATGACGCGCTTATCCAGTTTGAATCCGCTTGCCTCCAGCCGCTTCTTGGAGCGGGGATGGCAGGAATACAAAATCGGCATATCATATTTTTCGGCCATTTGATTGATAGCAGTAAAAAGACTGATGAAATTTTTCTCCGTATCAATATTTTCTTCCCGATGGGCAGACAAAAGCACATAGCTTCCCTTTTTCAGCCCAAGACGGGAAAGAATATCGCTGCGACCAATAGCATCTAAATTCTCCGTCAGGACTTCCGCCATCGGAGAACCGGTCACATAAGTGCGCTCCTTCGGCAATCCGCAGTCGGCAAGGTAACGGCGGGCGTGTTCGGAATAGGCAAGATTCACGTCAGAAATAATATCCACGATCCGGCGGTTGGTTTCCTCCGGCAGACATTCATCTTTGCAGCGGTTTCCCGCCTCCATGTGGAAAATCGGGATATGCAGCCGCTTGGCGCCAATGACAGACAGGCAGGAATTGGTATCGCCAAGGACGAGCACCGCATCGGGCTTTAGTACAGTCATTGCTTTGTAGCTTGCCGAAATGATATTTCCCATTGTTTCGCCGAGGTCCGCCCCAACAGCGTTCAGGTAAAGCTCCGGATCGGCAAGACGCAGGTCTTTAAAAAACACACCGTTTAAGCTGTAATCATAGTTCTGCCCCGTATGCACCAGAATGGTGTCAAAGTATTTTCTGCATTTTTTGATCACTGCGGCAAGCCGGATGATCTCCGGGCGTGTGCCGACAATGATCATCAGCTTGATTTTGCCGTTTTCTTTCCAGGTAGGATAAGTCATAATGAGGCCTCCTTATCTGCCGGTTTTGGCGAGTTCTTCCTGCACATAGTCAGTTGTCAGGATCTTTTTCACTACGCCATCCACATCAAGCAGCGTCGTGTTGTGGCTCGTATAGCTATCTTCCGCTTCCGTCATAACCTGTCCCCTGACAAAATATTTGTCATAGTTGAGGTCACGGTTATCGGCCGCAACGCGGAAATATTTCCCAATATCCTCCGAACGCAGCCTCTCCTCACGCGTCATCAGCGTTTCATAGAGTTTTTCCCCGTGGCGGGTGCCGATAATGTTGATCCCCGTATCGCCAAACAGCTTCTGAACGGCTTTCGCCAGATCTCCTATCGTACTGGCGTCCGCCTTCTGGATGAACAGATCTCCCGGATTCGCGTGGTTGAAAGCGAACCGCACCAGTTCAACCGCTTCATCCAGATTCATCAGAAACCGAGTCATATCCGGATTGGTGATCGTGATCGGGCTGCCCGCTTTGATCTGATCGATAAACAGAGGGATCACGGAACCACGGCTGCACATAACATTTCCGTAGCGGGTACAACAAATGACGGTATTGCCGCGCTCCGCCGCCACCCGGGCATTCGCGAAAATAACATGCTCCATCATGGCTTTGGAAATCCCCATGGCATTGATCGGGTAGGCCGCTTTATCGGTCGAAAGGCAGACAACCCGTTTTACTCCGGCTTCAATCGCTGCATGGAGAACATTGTCCGTACCGGCAACATTGGTGCGGACGGCTTCCATCGGGAAAAACTCACAGGACGGCACCTGCTTCAGGGCTGCCGCATGGAATATGTAGTCGACACCAGGCATGGCGTCCCGCACCGACTCGATATTGCGCACGTTACCGATGTAAAACTTGACTTTTCCCGCGTACCCCGGATATTTCGCCTGCAGCTCATGCCGCATATCGTCCTGCTTCTTCTCATCACGGGAGAAAATGCGGATCTCACCGATATCAGTTGTTAAGAAATGTTTCAGAACAGTAGAACCGAAACTGCCGGTTCCGCCGGTAATCATTAAAGTTGCTCCGTTGAATTCACTCATAGTCTTCTCCTAAAGTAAGTTTTGATTTATTGCAATTTTTTCTGCCAAATAATATTTTATTTAATATTGAATTTCTATTAATAATAATTAATCTATAATCGAAGCTTCCATAACCACAGCCACAGATAAGACTACATTATCAATCACTTGACTGAAAAGGAATGAAACCAAGACAATCCATGCACATCTAATAATTGACCGAGTACGTCGCCTTGTCGATGAATAGGCAGACTATATTCTTCACACCTGCGTCAATCGCGGCGGTCAGGGTATTTTCGGTTTCGAGGACGTCTGGTTTTGACCGTTTCGGTCGGGAAAACTCGCAGGACAGCACCTGTTTTAATGCCGCCGCCTGGAAGATATAGTCCACGCCGTGCATGGCGTTGCGAACGGGATTCCGCACATCGCCTATGTAAAACTTTATTTTCTCGGCGTATTGTGAGTATTTCGATTGATATTCATGCCGCATATCGTCCTGCTTCTTCTCATCACGGAAGAAGATGCGGATCTCGCCGATATCGCTTTCAAGAAACCGATTCAACACCGCGTTACCGAAGCTACCCGTCCCGCCGGTGATGATAAGTGTTTTATTCGTAAATGATGACATTTTACATCCTCCGATTATGATTTTGCTCGCATGAGTTTGAACATGCCGATGATTTTCTCTCGGAATATGACGGCGATTATCAAGGTGACGGCGATAATGCCGTAGCGGAACAGTGCGTAATCGTAGATAAGATTGCTACCCAGTGCTACGATTATGATGCCGAGTGACAAAGCGCCAATAAGTTTCATGTTGTAGACCGTCTCACCGTTCACAGTTTTGCACATAGCCCAATAATCTATCATTGCTTGCAAAAAGTAACTGAACAAAGTCGTATAGCCCGCCGCAATAAAGCCAAAAATTGGGATGAAGATGAAGTTTAGGATAATGTTCAACACGGCTGCAATTACCGAGGCGACCATCATATACTTTGGTTTCTTATAATAGAAAACCACATTGCCATATAATCCGTAATGGATCTGGAAGAACACGCCGCCTACAATCGGAGGAATGACATAAATCGCTTCCTTGTATTCTTCCGTTGCAAGGATAGCTACCACTTCCGGTGCAAACATAATCACCATCACACAGCCGCCGGCAATCAATGTCAAAATTGGAATTGCTACCACAGATATCGGCTTGTATTCCCTTCTCTTACAATGTTCGTATGTGTATGGTACTAATGAAGCCTGTACAGCGCTCCACATGACCGCTGCAACAGCAGCGACGGAGTTTGCCACACTGTAGAATGCCGTGGCTGAATCGCTGATCATATGGGAAATCATCAGTCGATCAGAGCTGCTGAGAATATATGCAGAAAGGTAGTGTGGCAAGAGGGGAAGATTAAATAGCAAGGCACCTTTCCAATACTTTTTTTCTACTTTTCCTCTGCCTTTTACCGTCAGGAGAATATAAAACACGACGTATACGGCAATATGAGCACCTTCCATTCCCCAGATACGGGCAGTTGCTCGACTTCCATTTGTGCTGATTACACTAATAAGTGCAACTGTCGGCGTCAAAATCGCCGAGATAATCGAAGTGGCCAGAAGTGCCTTGTACTTAAGTTCATACCGTTGCCTGGTGGTCCAGAAATTATAAGCCGGTTGAAAAAGAAATATTGTACTCATAAGGGCAATCAACTTCCAATCCAACCGCATCCAATCCTTTATAAAGGGATATAAGCCAAACAGAAATATGAAAACGACAATGGTGATAATATTGGATAATACCAACATGGAAAAGGCATACTCATCCCGCTTGTCCGGATAATCTGCCATACCGACGCTAAATACGCCATTGGCAAGTCCAAACATGGCAATAATGCCAAGCACACTCACCCATGATGTGAACACATTCACTTGTCCGTATTCTTCCGGGGTGAGCAGACGTGTAAACAGCGGAACAGTGATGTATGAGATTCCCATGGAGACGATTTGTGCTACGATTAATGCAGCTGAGGATTTTACGCTTTGAGGAATTCTTTTCACTTTTTTTCGTATACGTATCAATTTGTTTACTCCCATTACGTAAATTTTTTATAATTGCACCTCGACGATGTCATGACACGGTTTTTGGTTTTCAATCGGCGGTGGTGTCATATAGTCACCGTATCTTGCTTTCAAAAAAGAGTCATAGTCCCTGGGAATAAAAAACATGTACCCTTCGAATGGCACTTCAATAACATCCGTGAACATTGTTTTGTCTAAAACAAAATCAGTTTTGAAGTAATAGTGACATATTTCAAGCAATTTGTCACTTTTCCCATGGTGATATCTTAATTGTTTGTCAATCATCTTATTAAGAGTTTTTACACTAATACCAAAAAAAGGTGCATATTTCAAATTGTGAAAAAAACCATTCAAATTAAATAAACCTAATTTATAATATTTTATCGCAGTTAAATGCTGTATAAGTTTAACTCGATTACGGTAATCGGATGTGCAGATATAGTCCATAGGCACGATATCAATAAAGATGCCATGATTAATATTCAAACTTGCAGTGAATTTTTCTTTAAATAGCGTGTTTATAGCACGTACTTTTCCAAGATTATAAGGATATTCTCTTGTATTTTCATAACATTCAAGACGGAATTCTTCGGGCAACTCAGAATTAGCTATCTTTACAAACTTATCATAGTCCTCACGCGGTAGTGCCAAGTCCACATCATCGTCCCAAGGGATAAACCCATGATGTCTTACGGCCCCCAGCATTGTTCCGCCGTTTAAGACGTACCGAATATTGTTCTTCCTGCATACTCTGTCTACTTCAATCATCATTTGAAGCATAACATCCTGTATTTGTTTCAAATCGTAATCACCGATTTTATATTGACTCATAAAAATAGAACCTTTCTTATTGAATTTTTTTCTTTATATGCGACATAGATCGTCTTTTTTCAATTGCATTATTAACCGGATTCAAATCGTATGGTTTGTATCATTCTTTCAATGCCTACTCCAAATTCGATATCAGGAACATACCCAGTATCCTGCATCAAATCCGTCATATCAAATGTCTCCATAGGCAAATGTATTGCCTTCGAAGGCAATTTCCCGAAAAAAAGATCGATACTTGAACCCGGTCGGACAATCTCTGCCGCTTCTGACAGATACTCTTTAAGAGGTTTTGGGGTTCCAGAACCAATTATATAATCTTTCCCGTCAATTCCTTTTTCTGCAACAAGATAAATTGCTTTTACCACATCCGAAACATAAACAAAATCATAGAGTTGTCTGCCATTGGTAAGCGCCATGGATTCGCCGTTTATCATTTTACGAACAAATGTATTGATAAGTCTTGTAGATTTCTCGCCCTCACCATAGGCATTGATGATGATCGGACAAAGGAATTTCATACCCAAACTTCCGGCAAGTACTTTCCCCATCCAATGAGCCGCAAGTTTTGCTGTCTTGTACATATTCACAAGATTTTCCGATCTCTCACGTTTTTTCATTTCTATTTGTACTTCGTATTCATGAATGCTACCGGCAAATAAAAACCTTTTAATTTGCATCGTGTGTGCTGCTTCTATCAGTTCTAATGTGCACCGGATATTGTCTAGCTGAACATGATAATTTTTATCCTCGTTGTCCGATACACCCTGCCAAGCTAAATGAAAAATGGCATCGATATCCTTTTCTGCAATAAGTTCAGGTAAATGAGAGATATCAGCGAGACTACATTCTACTTTGTGAACAGTTGTTGGCAGATTTTCAGTATTCTTAGAATTTGGACGTACAACTGCAAAGACTTCAATGTCATGCGCCAACAACTCTCTTACTAAATATTTTCCAATAAAGCCGGTCGCACCGGTAACGATTGCCTTTTGTATCGTCCGATTATCTTTTTCCATCATTACTGTGCACCTCTACAATAGAGGCACAATAGGATAACGGACACAATGATTAGACTGTTACCCCCCCCCGCATACTGCTTGATCCGTAAAATCCATATTCTGAAATGTTTTAAATGTCATAAGTTCTTTGTCTCTTGAACCTACTATGGCGTCATCGAGATCGATTGGCCAATTCACATTGATATCCTTATCGTTGTATACAATTCCTGTATCGCTTTCTTTATCGTACCGTCCATCGCATTGATACAATACAGTACTTTTATCTGATAAAGACAAAAATCCATGTGCAAATCCCCTAGGCACAATGATGCTTCTGTGATTCTCGCTAGATAAATAAAAGCCTCTCCACTGGCCGTATGTACTGCTATTCTTTCTCAAATCAATAAGTACATCATATATCTTACCGGATAATACACTGACAATCTTGATTTGAGGATTTCGAAGCTGAAAATGCATTCCTCTAATCACGTTTTTATCTGAACACGATACAAATGATTCACTAATTGATAACGATAGTTCATTAGCGGAAAACTCGTCTGTTTCAAAAAGCTTTGAAAAACTTCCTCGATTGTCATCTGAAAATACATTAGTAAAAATATATCCGCCTATGTCTATAGGTATAATTTCAAACTTTCCCATATTCGTTCTCCTTGATCCATTCAGCTGTTTGTATAATTCCATCCTCAAAACAAACAGTTGGGAAATGTTCTACATCCTCCCAAACAGCGTAAACCGGGATGTGGCTGTAATCGACAGTAACACCATCGGACGGAATTTCTCCTAAACCGATTGGGGCCCCCGGAGAAACGACATCCCTCATTTTTAAGAGAAAATCTTTCAGCGGCTTCGGTTCATTTCCAATGTAATAGGTTTTATTGCTTTTTCCCGATGCCCCCAGCAATACAAACATTTTAGCAGCGTCTGTGATATAAATAAAATCATACCTCTGATTACCTTCTGAAAATGAACAATGTTCCCCCTTCAGAAGTTTTCGGATGCTTGTATTGATCAGTCTGGGGCTGTTCTCTCCAGGACCGTATATATTGGAAATAACCGCTCGGACATATTCGATCTCCAAATCTCCGGCAATCGTTCTTGCCATATAATCCGCCGCTATTTTTGCACTGCAATAGAGTGTGGAAATACCTGGTTTAGTATCCGTTTCCATTCGTGCGGCAATTTCATATTCCATAATGCTCGCTGCGAATACAAACTTTTTGCATCCGAGTTCAGCACAAGCTTTGACAGTTTCGCATGAATATTGAATATTGCGGATCTGCGTATCCAGATTGCCACGCAATTCCCCTGCACTCCCAACCCATGCAAAATGATATAGCACATCGACATCCCGATCCGGAATCAAATCAGACAATCTAATGAAATTGGACAAATCGCAAAATACAATCCGTAGATTCGGAAGATTTTTGATGGCGCCCACATTCTCGTTTTCATTTCTTATGACTGCAATAATCTGTATGCCGTTTGCAGATAACTCCCTGCAGACCGCCGAACCCACAAATCCGTTTGCTCCTGTTACAATTGCTTTTTTCATCATTATTGAATCGCCTCTGTAATAATTTCCGCCATATAGTTGATCATCTCATCCGTCATTCCCGGATAAACCCCGATCCAGAACGAGTTGTTCATAATAAACTCGGTCCCGTTGAGGCTTCCGGCAACACGATATGCATCGGTTCCCCGGATCTGGTCAAAGCATGGATGCTTGATGAGGTTGCCGCTGAACAAAAGGCGGGTCTGGACGTTGTGCTCCTCTATGTATCGCGTAACTTTATTCCTGTCAAGCCCGGTTTCGGGTTTGATGGAAATCATGAAACCAAACCAGGACGGCCAGCTGTTCTCGGCGGGCTCTGGGAGGATAAGTTTATCGCTCAACGGCTCCAAAGCCTTTCTCAGCCTGTCCCAGTTATAACGGCGGCGCTCGATAAAGCTTGGAAATTTCTTGAGCTGCTCAACGCCAATTGCGGCCTGCATATCCGTGACCTTGAGGTTGTAGCCGAAGTGACTGTAGACATATTTGTGGTCATAGCCTTTCGGCAGCTCGCCGAACTGTCCGTCAAAGCGATGTCCGCAAAAGTTATCGTGCCCGGACGGGCAGATACAATCGCGTCCCCAGTCGCGGTAGGAAAGGATCAAGCGATTGAGCAATGGATCATTTGTGTAAACACAGCCGCCTTCGCCCATCGTCATGTGGTGCGGCGGGTAAAAGCTGCTCGTGCCGATGTCGCCCCAGGTGCCGGTGAATTTCGTCACACTGTCAATCGTGTACTGCGAACCGAGCGCGTCGCAGTTGTCTTCGACAAGCCAGAGATTATGTTTATCACAAAAAGCTTTGACCGCCTTAAGGTCGAACGGATTGCCTAAGGTGTGGGCAATCATCACTGCTTTTGTTTTAGGAGACAGTGCCTCCTCCAGCTTTGTTACATCGATGTTGTACTGCGGCACCGTAACATCTACAAAAACGGGCACCGCGCCATACTGCAAAATCGGATTGACAGTCGTCGGGAAGCCACAGGCAACCGTTATTACCTCGTCGCCGCGCTTGATCTGCCGTTCTCCCAGTTCAGGAGCAGTCAGCACTGAAAAAGCTATGAGGTTTGCAGACGAACCGCTGTTGACTAAATGTGCATATTTCACGCCTATCCACTCGGCGAATTTCTTCTCAAATTCGTCGGAAAATTTGCCGGTTGTGAGCCAAAAATCAAGCATCGCGTCGGTCAGGCTCTGCATCTCTTTTTCATCGAAAACACGGGAGGCATAGCTGATCCGGTCGCCCGGCTTGAACGGTTCCTTTTTCTCCTTAAAATCATGATAATACTCGGCTACAAGGGTTTTTATCTGTTCTCTTGCCTCCGATTCATTTTTCCAGTTTGACATCTTATTCCTCCAAAAAATCCTTAATCTCTCTATCCATCTCCGCAGGGATATTCTCCCCTGCAAGCCATGCTTTGTAGAATCGCGTAGTATACTTCATGCACTCGTTAATGTTCCAACGCGGCTTCCAGCCAAAAACGCTCTTGATTTTCGAGCAGTCAAGCTTCAGGAAATTCGCCTCGTGCGGGGCGTTTTTCTCAGCTTGGTTGACCCACTCCGCGCCGTCTCCCCAGTACTTACAGAAAAGATTGACAAGATCACCTGTTGTCACACAGTCGCAGTCGTCAGGACCGACGTTGTAGAAACCTGCATAGTACTTGTCCGCAAACTGCTTTGCGGCAATCATCAGATATACTGCAAGCGGTTCTAAAACGTGCTGATACGGGCGGGTGGAATAGGGATTGCGCACGCCGATCTTCTCTCCTGCCTTCATCGCACGAACGCAGTCAGGAATGATCCTGTCGCTCGCGAAATCCCCGCCGCCGATCACGTTTCCCGCACGTGCGGTTGAAACCGTGATGTCCCTGTCCGCGAAAAAGCTGCTGATGTAACTGTGTGTCACCAGCTCAGAGCAAGATTTCGAGTTCGAATATGGATCAAAGCCGTCAAGCGGTTCATCCTCGCGGTAGCCCCAGCACCATTCGTTGTTTTTGTAGACCTTATCGGTTGTGACGTTGAGAACGCTTTTAACACACGGATTCAGGCGCACGCACTCCATCAGGTTAACCGTTCCCATAACGTTTGTTTCATATGTATAGCGCGGTTCTTTATAACTCTCTCGAACGATAGGCTGCGCGGCAAGGTGCAGCACAATCTCGGGCTGCGCCTCCGCGAAAACAGCTTTTAGCTTGTCAAAGTCGCGAATGTCAGCAGTAATGCTTTTCATTTTGTTTTCAAGCCCGGAAAGACTGAACAGGTTCAGGTCAGTCGGCGGTTCAAGACTGTATCCGGTGACGGTTGCGCCCGCATTCACGAGCATTTTGCAGAGCCAGGTGCCTTTAAAGCCGGTGTGGCCGGTTACAAGGACACGCTTGTTTTTGTAAAATGATAGATCCATTTAATCCTCCCAAATCTTCCACGGCGCTTTACCCGAAGCCCAAAGTTCTTCAAGCTTGTCCTTTTCGCGCTTAGTATCCATGCACTGCCAGAAGCCTTTGTGAACATACCCTGACAGTTGATTGTCCGCTACAAGTCTGTTAAGCGGCTCGCGCTCAAAAATTGAGTCATCTCCATCTATATAGTCAAAAATTTTGGGTTCAAACACCATATACCCAATATTTATTAGATCTCCGTCAAAATCCGATTTCTCTCTAAAAGCATCTACAATTCCGTCCATTCCAATCTCAACGACACCTTTATTTTGTCCAAAATTATATGTAGACATCGTACCGATTTTCTTGTGCAACTTATGGAACTCTAACAGATGTGTAATATTTATGTCACTCACCGCATCTCCATAGGTGACAATAAAGGTTTCATCCCCGATGTAGTCTTTGACCCGTTTGATTCGCCCGCCTGTCATGGTATTAATACCCGTATCAATAATGGTCACCTTCCATGCTTCCACATTTTTTCTGTGTACCGTGATTTCATTTTCTTTAGTAAAATCAAACGTAATATCGGACGTGTACAGAAAATAGTTTGCAAACCACTCTTTAATGATATGTTGCTTGTATCCGGCACAAATAATAAACTCATTCACACCATATGCACATAAACCTTTCATAATATGCCAGAGAATAGGTTTTTCCCCGATTTCCACCATAGGTTTCGGACGCAAATGAGATTCTTCAGAAATTCGTGTTCCAAACCCTCCGGCAAGAATTACAGCTTTCATTTCAACTCCTCCTCAATATTGTTGGTAGTGTCAAAAACTACCTGTTTTTTATTGCTAAATTTTAATAAAATCCTTGATTTTAAGGGAAATCTGCAAA